>WQUW01000094.1 GCA_009781915.1 Treponema sp.
AACTTCATAAATGAAAAACTCGTGCATGATAATACAGGCGGAAACACAGTAAAACAAGCGTAAAAACGCTGTTTTTTGCCAAACTGGATGATAATTTTTGCCAAACTTCATGTGCGGTTACAGCTTTATTCAAGGTTTCCCCCAAAACATCCTGCACAGACACATCTTTTTCACGGGCGATTTTGGCAACATCCTCGTACTCAGGCTTTGACTTTTTTACCCCAAAGCCATGCGCTGTTTTAACATTAACAGGGCCGTATTTTGTTTGAACCTCTGTATGCTCCCTTTGCAAAACATAGCGGCGGCAGGTATTCTCCCTGATTCCAAGTGTGGTCGTGTGCTTAAACATAAGACGCGCCATTTTGTCTTTTGTTTCACTGCGGCACATACAGTTTAAGCTTACCCCCATGCGGCCTTTTTTCATGCCAATGGGCGCAGTCCATACATCAAGCGCCCCTTCATCAAACAAAAGCTGCTGGGCAAACGCCACGGCTTCCGGCGTCATGTCGTCCAAATTGCATACAAGCTCAGTAACTTCTTCCCGATCCCCTGCCGCAGCCACTCCGATAAAAGCCCGTACGCAATTTGCCTTTTCAAAATCCTTTTTTCCCATGCCGTATCCAGTTTTGGCAACGGTCAATACAGGCATTTGACAAAATTCCTTCACAAAATATTTTAGTAGCGCGGCCCCTGTCGGCGTGCAAAGTTCGCCCTTTGTCTGATCGTTGTATATGGGGATATTCCGCAAAATAAAAGCCGTCGCGGGAGCCGGTACAGGCAAAACGCCGTGGGCGCAGCGGGCGTGCCCAGCCCCGGTATTAACTGGAGAAGCCAGAATTACATCGGGCGCGAGCTCTTCCATAAGCATACAAACACCCGCAATGTCGGCAACAGCGTCCATTTCCCCTACTTCGTGAAAATGTATCGTTTCTACCGGTACGCCGTGCGCGTGGCTTTCAGCTTCGGCTATCAAGGTATAAACTCCAAGAACATTCTTTTTTACGGCATCCGAAACATTCAAATGTCCGATTAAATGTTCAATATCGTGGTGGCTGCCGTGATGATGATGTTCATGCTCGTGTTCATGTTCGCCGTGCGTGTGATCATGGTGGTGGTGATGCTCGTGATGGTGGTCATGCTCGTAGTGATCTGAATGAGCGTCTTCTTCCTTTCCGTGTATTTCAACTTTTACGCGGGTTCCGGTTATGCCGCATTTCACAGACGGCTGCGTGCTTACAGTAACGTAAGGAATACCAATGCTGTTTAGCCTGTTCAAAAAGCCCTTTGGGTCATCATGCAATTCAAGCAGGGACGCCATTAGCATATCGCCGGCGGCCCCCATGCCACATTCAAAATAAAGCGTTTTAATGTTTTCCTCCAGCGGGACTTGTCCAGAAACAAAATTTCCGGACAAGTCCAATTCATGGTTTACTGGTGATTTATCATGCTTGCCAAATAACCGCCGCCGAATCCGTTATCAATGTTTACAACACACACGCCTGAGGCGCAGGAGTTAAGCATGGTAAGGAGCGCTGACAAGCCGTGAAATGACGCTCCATAGCCTACGCTGACAGGAACGGCAATAACAGGGCAGTCAACCAGTCCGCCGATAACGCTGGGAAGCGCCCCCTCCATTCCGGCTACCGCGACAATGGCGCGCGCGCTCATAACAATTTCCAGCCGTGAAAGAAGCCGGTGAAGCCCTGCCACGCCGACATCGTACACCCGGACAACCTCGTTGCCCAGCGCTTCTGCCGTAAGCGCGGCTTCTTCCGCAACGTGCAAATCGCACGTGCCGCCTGTGGCAACTACGATTTTTCCGATACCGTCTGGCTTGGGCATCTCGCCGATTATCCCGACACGCGCCAGTTCGTGGTATTTTAACGGGACGCTTTTTTGGACTTTTTCGGCAATGTCCGGCAGCAATCTGGTCGTCAAGATCAGGGACTGGCCTTTGTCAAGAAAAGCTTTTGAGATGCCCGCTATTTGTTCCGCTGTTTTGCCTTCCCCGTATATTATTTCCGGAATGCCCTGCCGCAATTCACGGTGGTGGTCGGGTTTCGCGTAACCCAAGTCCTCAAACGGCTCCATGCGCAGTTTGAGCATGGCTTCTTCGGGCGAAAGCGTCCCTTCCTTAATTTTTTTTAAAATGTCCAGCGTTCTCTGATTACCCATAATGCCTCCTAGGGGTTTTCCCCTTGTTTTATTGTGGCAGCGATAGTATCTGCCATTACATCAATTTCTAAAAGCTGTTCAGCTTTGACTCCAGATTTTATGTTGATAATTTTGTCAAGTATATTGAGGTTCTTGCACTTTGCCAAGCGTTCACGGATTTGTCCGCCGCTTGTCGCTGCCCACGACCCGTTTTCAATTATCCCGACAGTGCGGTTCTGAATGTTATGCGAAACAAGATCGGAAATCAAAGCTTCCATTGTTACGAAAATCCCGGCGTTGTATGTTGTTGACGCAAACACAAGGTGGCTCCACCTGAACGCCGCCGATATAATTTCTGAGGCTGCCGTAACGGAAACATCGAACATTTGTGTTTTTATGCCTTTTTCCCGCAGCCGTGACGCGAGTATTTCCGCGGCGTTTTCTGTATTGCCGTACACAGACGCATAGGCGATCATCACACCATGATCTTCGGGCTCATACGCGCTCCAAAGCGCATATTTGGAAATTATATCCGTTAAATTTTTACGCCAAACAAAACCATGTAGCGGGCAAAGCATTTTGACATCGAGCGATGACATTTTTTTCAGCAGCTCGGCGGACTGCGCGCCATATTTTCCAACGATGTTGGCGTAATAACGCCTGGCCTCGTCCATGTAGTCCTTGTTATAATCCACTTCATCGGCAAATATGGCTCCGTTAAGCGCCCCAAAGGAGCCAAACGCATCTGCCGAGAAAAGAGTTTTGTTCGCGCGGTCGTAGGTAACCATAACTTCAGGCCAGTGTACCATCGGAGCCATTATGAACTGAAGCGTATGTTTGCCCGTATCCAGCGTGTCATTTTCTTTGACTACAAGGACACGGGAATCCGCGTCAAAATCATAGAATTGTTTTATCATGGCAAGTGTTTTGGCGCTGCACACAATTTTAGCGTCAGGATATGTGTCCGCGATATATTGAATCGTATCGGAATGATCCGGCTCCATGTGCTGCACAACCAGATAATCAAGGGTTCTGTTTTCCAGTACATGGGTGATGTTTTCAACAAACCTTTGTCGCACCGCTTTATCCACGGTATCAAACAATACGGTTTTCTCGTCAAGCAGAACGTATGAGTTATACGATACGCCGCCGGGGACAGAGTACACGCCTTCAAACATGGCAAGACGGCGGTCATTGGCTCCAACCCACATTAAATCGTCAGTAATTTTTTTCACGCAATGCATAAAATCTCCTCTTGAAATAATATTAATTCTACCCGCGTCCTTCCAAATCCAAAAGGACTGTTGGGAAATACGGTTTTATTTTTTCAACGACACAAAGCCGTTTTTCAAGCAAGGTATTCATCTGATCAGGGGGGAATTGCAGTTTCGCCGCGTCGCCCATTACCCTGGCACGAAAATCGGTAAACCCTAACGCAAACAGCGCTTCTTCGGCTTTTTCCACCCGGCGCAACAGTTCCTTTGTAATTGTCCGGCCCGGCGGTATGCGTGTGGCAAGGCAGGCGTAGGCGGGTTTGTCCCATGTGGGCAGCCCCGCTTCTTTTGAAAGGCGGCGCACTTCGTCTTTGGTAATGTTACATTCCCTTAGTGGCGAGCGGATGGAAAGTTCCGCCAAAGCTTTCATGCCGGGGCGGTCGCCAGCGTCGTCGGAAGCGTTTGTCCCGTCAATGACAAGCGGTATGTTGTCCGCCCGTGCCCGCGCGCATAACGCTCCAAATATGGCTGTCTTGCAAAAATAACAGCGGTCGGGCGGGTTCGCCGTAACCTGCGTGTTGTCCAAAACGTCCATCTCCAGCACGGTTACGTCCGCTCCAATGTGTTGTGCCAAGCGGCGCGCGTCCTTTAACTCAAACTCAGGCTGAAACGCCGTATGCGCATAATACGCTTTTATCTTAGCGCCATACCGCAATCCGGCGTACAGTAAATACGATGAATCCACGCCGCCTGAAAACCCAAGCGCCGCTACAGGATTCTCTTTGAAAAATTGTTCCAGTGTCATAACACTACCCTCCTGCGTTCCTGATCCTTCACCGGCTAATGATACCGGCAACAATCAATAATGACAATTTTCCGTCCGTTAGTCTCTGTTACCGAGGAGCTTATCCCGTACACTGCGGAAATCGCTTCCTCCGTAATAATTGACTCATCCCCATATCGAAAGACGCTGCCGTCTTTCATAAGCAAAAATTTATCGCAATAGCTCAAGGCAAGATTCAAGTCGTGAATCACGATAAACACGCACACATTCCGCTCCAGTGCCAGCTCCCGCACCAGCGCCAGCATTTCATGCTGGTTTTTTGGATCCAGATTACTGGTTGGCTCGTCCAGAAGCAATAGCTTTGGCTGTTGGACAAGCGCTCTTGCCAGCATAACTTTTTGCAGTTCGCCGCCGGAAAGTTCGTCTATGTACCTTAGCTTGAACTGCGACATACCCAACTGCTCTAGTACCGTGTCGCAAAGCCGTATATCTTCTTTAGTAACTGCCCATTTGATATAGGGTCTTCGCCCCAGCAGCGCCGAATCAAATACGGTGATTTGGCTTATCTCGTTTTTTTGCGCCACATAAGATATGCGGCGGGCTGTTTCCATCCGTCCCATCTTTAATATGTCATGGCTGTCGATGTACACTTCGCCCGTTTTTGGAACAAGGATTTTATTCAGGCAGGTGATAAGGGTGCTTTTTCCCGCGCCATTGTTGCCCAAAATGCCGACACATTCACCCGGACGCGCGTCAAAGCTGATGCCTTTCAAGACTTCGTTCTTGCCGTATGAAAAGGAAATATTTTTGACGCTGATGGCGCTACTGTTGTTTATTCTGCCAGTCATTCTATCGATCATTCTACCGGTCATTTTATATTTCCCTTTTTCACAATCATGTACAAAAATAGCGGCGCTCCAAGAAAAGAGGTAAGCGCCCCGATTGGCAGGATGGCGGGGGCGAGCAGCATCCGGGATACCAAGTCCGCCGCCAGCATCAGCGCCGCGCCCATAAGAGCGGAACATGGAATAAGAAAGCGGTGGTCGTTTCCGACAAATTTACGGGCCATGTGGGGCGCGATGAGGCCGACAAAATTAATAATGCCCACAAACGCCACCGACACGGCGGCAATAAGGGCGGCGGCTGTCATGCTTACAAAAATCAGCGTGTCAACATTTATCCCTAGGCTTTTTGCTGTATGCACACCGCTTTCCATCGCGTTATAGTTCCAGCGGTTAAAAAAGAAAAACAGGAAGGCGGCAATGCCAAGGCAAAATATCAGGGCAATCTCGTTCCATCCCGCTCTGCCAAGGCTTCCAAATGTCCAAAACACGATGGAAGCTATCATCACATCATCGGCGAAATATTGTATCAGCGCTACAGCTCCGGTAAACAGCGAACTTAGGGCAACGCCTGCAAGTATCATTACGGACGGCGTAACTTTTGCTATGCGGGACAGGCACAAAATCACAGCCGTAGTGGCAATGCCGCCCAAAAAGGCGAAGATGGTTACGGTGTACGGGTTTGTAATGGTAATCGCGGCGGCAGTTCCGGCGTTAATCTGGATTCCCGCGCCAAAGTGAACAATGGCAAGCGCCGCTCCAAAGGAGGCCCCTTGGGAAACGCCCAGTGTTGCCGGGGCTGCCAGAGGATTGCGAAGCACGTTTTGCATAACACAGCCAGCCATAGCGAGCGCGATGCCGGCAGCAATACCGGCGGCGATTCTGGGCATACGCACATTCCAGATAATCACCCTGCTTGACGCCGCGCCGCCGCCAAACAGGGCGCTTATCGTTTCCGTTAGCGGAATTCTGGAGGAACCCATAGAAACCGAAAGGACTGCCATGAAAAACAACACCACTACAAGAAGAAACAGCGCTGCCCATTTCTTTCTGATATACTGGTTATATACGTTTCCGCAAGGCCGGGATTCCCCTTCGGTATATGCCACGTTATTCTCCTATGGTTACGCGCCCGAAGGAAAGGCCGTTACGCGCCATGACATCGAAAGTATTTTCGCCAAGGAAAAATGTCAATATTTCAGCGGAGATTCTGGCGATGTCAACACCGGCAAAGCGCTCAGGGAACAACACCGTGCCGGCAAAATAGGCGTTCATGAGCGCGTAGGTTACGTTAGTGGCGGCAAAGTTGAAAGCGGGCATGGCGTAAACCCTGCCTTCCCGCACGGCGCGCAGCGAGTTAAAAAACGCCGGGTTCGCGGCGTATTCGGCGTTCACCAGATCCATATTCCCCGGGTCCAAAAATATAACATCGGGATCCCACAGGACAACGTGTTCAAGGTTCGCCTCAAAAAATCCTTCCATGCCGGCCTCGTCAGCCACATTCAGCGCGTTGATTGCCATAAGGGGCCCGAAGTTGGAATACGTGCCAGAAAAGCCCCGCCGCCCGTTAAAGGTAACGGCTCCGGCATATACCCTTGGCTTTTCGCCGCCGGGGATGCCGTATGTGCGGCGCTGAAGCTCCGCCTTGTGGCCTTGAATGAAAGACAACACTTCCTCTCCCCGCTCCCGCGCCCCGACAACTTCGGCAAACACCCGCACTGCCCGGTAAAACGAATCGTCTATGAAATTAACGCTGAAGTAGCGCACAGAAACCACCGGAATATGCGTCTGGAAAAACAGTTCGTCGGCAGCCTCTGGCGAAAACGCCGCAAGGATAACGTCGGGCGCAAGTTTGATAAGCTCTTCGGGGTAGGCGTTGTTGTTCCCACTGCCACCTCCCCTGCCGACAATGGGCAGCGCCCGGAATGTCTGGTGGTGAACGGGGTTAAAATCCCGCAGCACGGAAAAGGTCTCGGCATCCATTCTTTCGCTGCCAGCCATCATGTCCACAACGCCAAGGTATGCGGCAATGCGCGGCGCGCCGGAGCCTAGGGCAACGATTGTCCGCACTTCCGCTGGAATTCGCACTTCCCTTCCCCACACATCGGTGACGATTCTGGTCTCAGCGCTTGCGGCTGGCGGGACATTCCGGACGGCGCAGGCCGAAAGACCGGCAAGCAAGGCCAGCAGAACGGCTAGTGTTGTTGTGGTTCTATTCACGGTTACTTTGCTCCTTAAAAACCCCATTTCTATGGGGGAGCATAGCTTCATGCGATGACGCTATGAGTGTGTACGGTTTTTGGGGCGAGTGTCAAGGCACCCCCCGCCGCCACAGCCAAACATTACCGCACATTCCCCCCGAATGGGGTGGATATACGGTTAAGAAGCCGCCCAGGGAACCCGCTACGGAGCCTAAGGTCTCCTATGCTAAAAAGTCTGAGCAATTGTCTTCTTAACCCTTATACCCACCCCAGTCGGACGCTCTATCTACCGGCTGTGGCGGCGGAGGGCGGCATTGTCTGGCGGCGTTTGCTGGAGGGGGTTCACGCCAAGCCGCAGAGTTCGCCAAGGCTGATATTACTGTCGCTGATGAAACTAACTGATTCATTCTATCCTCCGATTGCTCCTGTTTTCTCCCCCAACAGAGTTGGGGTATCATTCTAAATAAAGGGATGTCCGAAAAGCTTAAAAACTTGTTCTAACACCTCCCCGCACCGCACTCACGCCCCCCAGCATTTGCTCGCTGCATTTACTGGAAAGAATCTCGCACCACACTATCCGGTGCCGGATTCCCGTGTGGTAGCCGACTCCAAGAAGAAAAAATAATTTCCTATTCTGAATATTCTTTTATAATTGATTGAAATTCAAATTCTATGTTGTCTTTGATTTTTCTTCCAAGTCTCGTCTGTGTATTGGAGGCAATTTCATCACGCCATTTTTTAAAAACCGGCTTTTCTACTTCCTCGCCTGATTCCAAATATGATAAAAATTGCGCATAACCTTCTAATTTATCTATGTCGTTGGCAATTTTAGAATTTGTTGTAACTTTGCTATCATATTCTTTCCATAAGCTGTTTATTGACCTTGTATTGAAAAGTCCGCAAGTTCTGTACGGAACTAGCGTTTCATAAAAATCATCTTCCTCCTTTTTTTTAAGGGCTGTTTTCTCTTCAGGCAAATGATCATGTACAAGGCTTTCTGCTAAATCATGGTACAGCAGCATATCCATTATTCGGCTTTTTTTATAACCACGATCGCGGCTATCACTACTACTATTAGGCAATAATAAGCTTGCCATATAGACAGCATTTAAAGTATGTGATGCAACTGTCTCAATTTGACCTTTAAAATTTCGATGAACCCACCCCTTTCTTTTTTCAAATTTTAAAGCGCTAATTTGCTTCAATAAAGTGAATCTAGAATAATTTGAACTTTCGAATATTTTTTTCAGCATCTTCAAATAAGATTTAAGACCTGTATATTCAACAATATCTTTTTCTAAGATATTGTCTATTAGATCCGTTGCTTCTTTTAATTTATTTTCGTCTGTAAAATTATTTTTTAGATACCTTTGTTGGATTAAAGAAAAGAATGTATATATTTCTATATCTCTCAGAGGCTCCTTGCGAAGAGTTTTTATTCGGTTATAGAGATGTAGATATGTCTTTGAACAATCACCCAGCTTATCTTCAGGATTAAAGCCTATTCCTGGATCAAAGCTTTTGTCACCATAATACAAGAGATGAAATCCTCTATTCACAGTGCACCAATCGTGATGCAAAATCAATTTTTCCACATACTCACCGCTTGCGCTACTTTCTCCTAAACAAGCCAAACTGATATAAGCTGTTCGTAGCGCAAACAAGAATTTCCTGTTGTCTTCCACTGATGGTTTATGCTTATATTTTTCTTTGCTTTTAGGCATATATTCTTTAATTAGCCCTATCGCTCTTTCTTTCAGAGCGTCATATTCTAATCTCCCAAGTAGATACATAGCATTTGCGTGCGCATAAAATTTTTTTTCCTTATTAAGAACTATTTTTGTTGCATTAAAAACAGCTTCCTGTGTTGGTGGATCTATGTTAACTAAATATTTAGAATATGAATTCACCTTATGGTCATGTATATAATTAAATTCAATGTACTCTTCTTTTTCTGCAATTAATAGCAATACATTGATTATGTGCTTTGCTATCAAAAAATGCTGTATTTCTTTATTCCGATTAAGTAAATACCACGCAGGGTTATTACACAATTCATTTTCTTCAAATTTGTTTTTAACAACTAAATAATTAAAAGCAAATTCAGCCAATCTATCGATAGAAAAATTATCTTGATAATTTTTTCCTTGCGATTTTATTTTTTCTATATGATCCATGCAAAATTCATCAAATAAATAATAGACACTCTTATGCTTATTAAAAGTAGAGTTTATATTGTTAAAAATTAATCTTAATAAGAAAATATCAATCTCATTAAAGCGGCATTTTTCCAAAATTGCTTTTAATCGATCGGAATCATCAATCTCCTTGTTTTCTAGCATAGAATAAATGTGTAACAATTTATTAAATTGTTCATTTTCTATACTTATTGAGCGAAAAGTTATTTCAGCTCCATTGCTTTCTCTTTGCCGTGTTCTTTCTCTATTAATGCTGGCTCTGCGTCCTATTATCTTTTTTCTTGAAAACGATGAAAGATTTTTAGATATGCTGTTTTCTAATTGTGTTTGAAATTTTGAAGTGTAATCAGCTTCATCATAAATTAGCAATATCTTTTTTAGATCATGTGAATTTAAAAATGGTAACCATTCATCCTCTATGTATTTTTCCGTTTGAGATGATAAATCTTTATTGGTTCCACCTATAAATTTTCTAAAGTCTATATATATTGGATAATATTGCGCTTTGTCTGCCAAGTAATTTTTATAAAAGGCTTGGTATAAAACTGATAAACACGGTGAAATACCAGACCCGGGATTTCCAAGTATATACAATGGGGTTTCGCTATCTTGTCCATTAATGTATTCAAGCAAGCCCTCTATAAATCGTTCTTCTTCTAAGGCAATATTTTTTTGATCCCCGATAAGGAAAAATATTTTTCCCCATAGTTTTAACGCTTCTCCAGAAAAATTCATTTTGAAATGACTATTTAAACCTGCTAATGTTTTTGTATATAAATAATCTTTATCAGGGCCCAATTCACCTTTCGTATCATCATTAAACATACCTGTGCTAAAATTATATTTATCCAGAAAAATTTTAAGGACACTGCTAGCATTTTGCATAGCCATCTCCCTAAATACGCCATCTTTAATGCTATCTAATTCCTTTTTTCGTTCGTCTGCCGGATCGGAAATTGCCTTTATAATCAAAGTCAGCGGCGGCTGTCTTTGATTTGAAATGGCATATAAAAAACCCGCTGACTCCATTTCTAATGCTTTCTCTAACCTATTTTGAGTTAATACAAATTTTTTAAAAGCTTGTGAAGAGCCAAGCTTATCCCCACTCGCCAATATACCTTTATCTATAACCTGAATATCTTTCAATAACTCTTTTTTTTTCAGATTATTTAAAATACCTGCATCAATACTTTTCTCTAATCTGTTTTTTGAATCATTTTCCCATTTTTTGTAATCATACTGGCATAAATGCTTTAACTGTGAAAAGGCTTCTGGGAATTGTTTGGTTGTGGAAAAATACCTTCCTGCATAGATTATTTCAAAATTATTTCCTTCAGTGTTGTCTATAGCTTTTTGTCTGTACCCATACTCATGACATCCTTCACCGATAATAACATCTAGCAAATGATTATCTTTTGACAATAAACCCGCAATTCCAATGTTAATTAGAATATCAAAATTATGTCTACCCACAAACCATGTAGTAGCAGAAGAAGAAGTTGTATTGGCTTGGTCGTCCATTACTAAAAAGACAAGTTTCAGATCTGCCCCGTATGCTGTTTTGTACTCTGTGTTATAAGTAATGTATACCACGTCACTATGCTGTTCAGGTGTTACTGCAATACTCAGAGTTCTCTCTAATACTTCAAACTCTTCTTTAAGGGCCACAACTATACCAACATTTCTAACATCACTCATAAATTATAATTGACTCCTAAAGTATTAGTCCGATATCGATTATGATTCACCACTTTTCCTCCAATGCCATACCTTACTCTCTGTCAGAAAAGCGCATCGCTTTTCTGACACACGAGCGGTTAACTGCCGTTAACCGCTGCCTACATTCCCGCACCTGAGCGAAAAGCGCACCGCTTTTCGCTCAGAGCCCCCCCGCCCTTACCTCAGGAGCCGTCCCGGCTCCCTCGGCCCCGCTGCCACTGGCAGCGGGCGGGCATTCCCTGCCCGCTTTAAGCCTGCAAACTAAGGGCGGGCAACACGGAAGCCGAGGTGGTGGCTGCGGAAAGCCGGATTGTCGCTGCCCCGGTTGACGGAATGGGCGTAGGAAGCCAAAAAGCCCCAGCTTCCGCCGCGAGCCACCCGGCCATACCCCGAGGACGCGCCCGTTGGGTCTGTCTTGTCCGCGGAGGTATACGACACCGACCAGTCCCACACCCATTCCCGTACGTTCCCGCTCATGTCGTGTATCCCAAGCCAGTTAGCCTGTAAGCCGCCAACTTCTCGTGTTCGGTTTCCGCTATTGGCAATAGTGCCACCGCGCCACGCAACGGCGGAACTGTTATTGCTCCCAGAAAATGTGTAGTTCCCCCCAAGCGGCCCGCCCTTAACGGTAATTGTCAACAAAATTCGTAAAATTCTTCCAAAAATTCCCCAAAACGGGCACTGTCAAAAAGTATACTTTTTGACAGTTGCAAAGCCTCACGCAATTGCACCATTCAATAATGAAAAACTACCATGTTTTACGGCAATTGTCAACAAAATTCGTAAAATTCTTCCAAAAATTCCCCAAAACGGGC
>WQUW01000095.1 GCA_009781915.1 Treponema sp.
GTGAAACAGGCCGTGTATTTATACAACACGCGCCGCCCGCATAAGTCGCTTGATTATGAGACACCAGAAAAAACGCATGGGACTGCGGCATAAAATGTGTCAACCTATTTTAGGACTTGACAACCGTGCCAAGTTTGCCTAATTCGGGAAATTTTTCGTAAAAAAAGCGCAAAAATGCTCTTTGTCTCAACCTCATGCTGGAACACTAGCACGGGCTGCGGCATACTGTCAAGCAGGCAACACGCATTTCCTGAACAAATCCCCCCTGCTTCGCACAGCCTTCCCGGCTCCGCCGGGAAGGCCCCCGCAATGCCCCCGTTGCGCGTGAGCCTCTGGCCTAATGCCCGGCGGGGGGCGGCCCTTGCTTTGCTTCCGCAATTATGATAGTATGCACCATATACGAGGTGAGTTTACAAGATGCGAATCCCGCATTTTGACGCAAGAACATAATATCATCTTTAACAGAACAAGTGGAGTGGTGTATGAACGTTGGTAGGCAGCATAAAACAAAATTCATCGGGGTTATAGCCGTTGCGGCAGTCTTGGGCTTGGCCCTTATGCTTGCTGCTATTGCTGTCATGGAAAGCCAAATGGCAGTTATGGCGGCGCTTTCAGTCATCATGGCGGTTCTGTTTGTGGTAACAGTATTTTTCTCTTTGCGCTTTGCGGACCGGGAAGAAAAACGTGTTTCCAGAGACATGATGTATACCTTTATAGACAGCGTGCCTGTGGTTTCCGGCTTGGTTAACAAAGAATTTAACATTGTGTACTGCAATGACAGGGCTCCACAAATGTTCGGCTTAAAGAGCAAAGAGGAATACATGGAAAGGTATTTCGATGTCATGCCGGAATACCAGCCCGATGGAACCCGCTCAGAGGACATAGCGTATGACCATATAAAAACGGCTTTTGAAAGGGGAAAGCACAGGTTTGAACTAATGCAGCGAAACCCGATAACGAACGAGCCAATCCCGAACGATGTTACCTTTGTTCACATCAAATTTTTGGGCGAAGATTACCTATTGGAGTATACTAGGGATTTAAGAGATGCCCGTGAGCAAAAAAAAGAAGCGCTGCTTAAAGAAAGAATGCAGGCCATACTGGATTCCTCGCCCCTTTTGTGTATCGTTTATGACGAGGAAGCGAATGTTCTGGAGATTAACCGGGAAGCGGAACACTTTTTCGGAATACCCGACAAGAATATGTACGCCGAAAATTTTACCAAGTATATGCCGGAGTTCCAGCCGGACGGCAGTAACTCGTTCACACGGTCGCTTGAAGTATTACATGATATTGTTAAAACCGGCAACAGCCATCGCCATGAATGGATATATCTGTCCCACGATGGAGCGCGGATTCCCGCTGAAGAGATTTTGCACCGTGTTGTGCTTGACGGAAAAATCATTGTCATTGCGTACAGCCGTGACTTGCGTGAATCTTACAGAAACAGGGAAACCGAAGCCCTGTTAAAGCAGAGCATACAGAGCATGGCGGAACAGCTAAACGGACACGTTGCCGAACAGTCCGCCGCCGTTACCGAATCGGCAGCCGCTATCGAGGAAATGGTTGCCAATATCCGCTCTGTTACCAACTCCCTGTCCAAAAATACCGATCATGTAAAGGAGCTGCAGGCCGCTTCAAAGGTAGGGCACACCGACCTTAACGTGGTTGTCGCCGACATCCGGGAAATTGCCAACGAGTCCGAATCCCTTTTAGAGATCAACTCGGTAATGGACAATATTGCCAGCCAGACTAACCTTCTTTCCATGAACGCCGCAATCGAGGCCGCCCACGCCGGGGATTCTGGACGGGGCTTTGCTGTTGTCGCCAGCGAAATACGCAAGCTTGCGGTGTCTTCCAGCCAGCAGTCAAATACCACCGGCGCTGTGCTGAAGAAAATCAAGAGCGCAATCGACAAAATAACCAAATCGACCGAGGCCGTACTGGACAAGTTCAACACGATAGACGGCGGCATAAAAACCGTGGCGGATCAGGAGCGCAAGGTGCTGAACGCTATGGAAGAGCAGGAAGTGGGGAGCAAGCAGATATTACAGGCCATAGCGCAGGTACACGAAATTACCAACCGGGTACGGAGCGACGCGGAGCAGATGGTCAAGAAGCATCAGGAACATGGCTCATAAGTTGTGCAAGTTTTGATTCTTCGCCGGAAGTCATTGACAGGGGAAGAATCACTGGCTCCTTCCCGGACGGCGGGATAAGAAAACCGCCATCCAGAAAACGCCGGAAAAGAGCCTCGTATGTTTCCCCGCTGGTGTCTGGCCCCGCCGTGATATAGATTCCCTGCCGCCGCCAAAGAGCCGGAGTGGGCTGGGAGCCGGAAAGGGCCTTTCTTATTTTCGGGTACGCCTGCTCCCTGCAGGGCGGGCCACAGGCTTTCAGCGCGGCGGCAAGGTTATGAAGGGCGCGGGCTGCCGGGGCCAGCAGTGCCGGCGGGATAAGCTCCCCCGGCGCAAAGGTATCTTCCATGCTTTTTTCCAGAACCAGTACCGCCGGCCCCTGAGGCCACGGCAAAACAGGCACAAGAATAGCGTCCGGCTGTGGCGTTTGAAGGAAGGGCCGCCACAGGGAAACGCCCAGCCGGGCGGTGCGGGCGCTGTCTTGCGGGGGGAAGGCCGGATCGCTTGGCGGCCCGTCAAAGCCCGCCTCCGCCAAAGCCCGGCGCAGGGAGCCTTCGTCCATGTACAGGCGAAAGACCCGTCCGGGGAAGAATTCGCGCAGCGCTTTGATAAAACGCCCTTCCATAGGATGGGGAAGGGGGGTAAAAAGCCCCCGCTCCGCGGCGTTTTTCAGTTCCACCAGAACCTTGGGCGGCTTATGGCCCAAAACTGCCCTTCCTCCCCAGCGCCAAAGGTCAGTGAGCCTTTTTCCGCCTTCAAGATAAAGGTGAAAATCACGGGCCCTGAGCACCCTTGGCAAAAGCCGCAGCAAAGCCGCCTCAGAATGGGTCATTAGTCTCCCCTTATTTTGGTAAAGTTTGAACTTTGGTGGCGGCTTAAAAACCGCAAATCCTGGCCTGTCTCGAAAACAACCTTGATTACCGGGCCGTCCTCGCTTTCCCGAATCTGCTCAATGTAGCCGTAGCCGTGATCATCGTGGTAAACCTTGTCTCCCAAGGCCCAGCGGCCATCCGAAGATTCGCTGCCCGCGGGCTTTCGGGAATACGCTCCAAAGCCGCCGCCTGCACCCTTGTTCGCGTGGGCAAAGCCGTGAGGCGCGGCGCCGATAACCCGCAAGCCCGTCCGGTCTATCTCTCTAAGAAAAACAGAAGGCTCCATTGGGGATGTCCTGCCGTACATACGCCGCTCCCTGCAGGAAGTAAGGTAAAGTTCGTCCATAGCCCTGGTAGCGCCCACGTAGAAAAGCCGCCGTTCTTCCTCCAGGCCCTCGCCCTTTTTGTCGTCCCTGGGGAAGATGCCCTGCTCGATACCAGTCATTAGTACCCGGCGGAATTCCAGCCCCTTGGTGTTGTGCAGTGTAATAAGGGTTACGGTGTTTTTATCATCGCCGGACGCTTGGGCCCCGGACGTATCTTCCATTGAGCGGTCAAGTTCTATATGCTCCAGGAATTCCAAAAGACCGGCTTCTGTTGCAGGGTAAAGGCTTGCGGCGTTGGCTACTTCTTGCAGGTTGTTAAGCCGGTTGTTCCCGCTGATTTCGTCATGCGTCAGGTGATATTCGCCGATGCCGCTTGCCTCGACCAGTTTAACCACGCAGACGGAAAGCCCTTCCCCGGCCCTGAGCAACTGTCCGGCCTCGGACGGCTTTTTGCTTTTTTTCGATGGCTTTGAGGCAAGGGGGTTTGCGGCGGCGGGGCCGGAGTCCGGGGGAGCGGGCGGCGGGTCATCCTGCTGTTGCGGGTTGCGTTCAAGCGCCGCGCGTCCCGCTTCGATAGCTTTCAGGAATGTGGCGACCCCCGCCCGTGCCTTGGGGGAAATTTCCGGCGCAAGATGCTGTGCCGCCAGAGCCAGACTGCCCCCCTGCCCCTCTTGGCGGTCAAGGCTCTGCCGCAACGCTTCTTCAATAATGCGGCCTACGGTAGCGGGGCCCACGCCGCGGCTAGGTTTGTTTACCATGCGGCGAAAAGCAATCTCGTCACGGGGATTTACAAGGAAGGCAAGCAGGGCCAGCGTGTCTTTTACTTCTTCCCGCTCGTAGAATTTAAGCGACCCTACTACCCGGTACGGTATCTTGCGGCGCAGGAATTCGGTTTCAAACCCCAAGGACTGGGCATTGGTTCTGTAAACAACAGCCCAGTCCGAATACGGAACGCTTGCCGCGCTCTTTTGAATAAGCTCCGCGCAATACTCCGCCTCCATGTCCTGATCGGGCAGAAAGGCCAGTACCGGGGCTTTGCCGCCGTCCCGCTGCGCCTTCAGCGTCTTGCCCAGCCGGTCTGTGTTGTGATCTACCACAGAGGCGGCGGCGTTCAGAATGGGGGTGGTGGAACGGTAATTCCGTTCCAGCCGTATAATGTCCGCCCCGGCGAAAACGGCGGGGAACTCCAGTATGTTTTTTACTTCCGCCCCCCGAAAGCTGTAGATGGATTGATCGTCATCGCCCACTACGCAGATGTACGCGCCGGGCGAGTAAAGCTCTTTGAGCAGCTGCGACTGGGCAACGTTGGCGTCCTGATATTCATCGACCATGATTACCCGCAAGCGTTCCCGCAAGCGCCGGGCGATATCCGGGGCATTGCGCAAAATCTCCACGGGTTTTTTAATAAGGTCGCCAAAGTCAACATTGCCGGTTTGCGCGAGCCGTTCCTCGTATGTGGCGTAGACGCTCCTAAAGCTTTTTCGATAATCAACAAGGTCAAGTTCCGGGTCGTCCGGGGAAAGGAAGTAGTCCTTTGCTCTGGCGATGCTGTTTGCGAAGGATCGCAGCTCCGCTCTAGGTTCGCCTTCCATGATGGCGGCTAGAAGCGCAAGGCTGTCTTCATCGTCATAGATGACAAAATTCGGCCCAAGCCCGCCGGATGCGCCGTTTCGCCTAAGAAACCACGCCCCGAACGAGTGGAACGTCCTTAGCATGGCGTCCCCGGCCCGGCTGTCGATATGCCGCGCCCTTTCGGCCATTTCCCGCGCGGCCTTGTTGGTAAAAGTTACCGCCAGAATTGACCGGGGATCCAGCCCCTCCTCCCGGATGAGCCACGCGATTTTGGTCGTGATAACTCTAGTCTTGCCCGACCCGGCTCCGGCCAGAATTAACAGCGGCTTTCCTGTGTGAAGCACCGCTTCCCGCTGCTCAGGGTTAAGGATTTCGAGATAGGGAGGGAAAGGCTGTGTCATGCTTTGCTATTATACAGGAATGGCGGGGGGAAGAACACCTGCGCCTTCCCTCCCGCCGGGGCTTTTGGCGGAGCGGCCCCTGACCGGACGCAGCTCTTCCTCGCTCACCTTGGAAGGATCGTCCACCCCCGCAGGCAGTTCCCGGCCTTCCTCAAACTCCACATCCTCTTCCTCAAAAAGAAGCTCGCTTTGGGGCGGCGGCGGGACTTTCTCCGGCTCCTGATCCGAGTGGGCGAGCCGGGCGGAGATCACCTTGGTAACGCCGGACTCTTCCATTGTTACCCCCAGCAAAGTGTTTGCGCCTGAGACAGTTCTCTTGTTGTGGGTAATAATGATAAACTGGCTCTTGCTGCCGAACTCCCGCAGAAGATGAACAAAGCGCCCAACATTCTCCTCGTCCAAAGCCGCGTCTATCTCGTCCAAGAGGCAGAACGGCGAAGGCTTTACAAGGTATGTGGCAAAAAGAAGGGCCACGGCAGTCATGGATTTTTCGCCGCCGGAAAGAAGGTTGATGTTTTCCAGCTTTTTGCCCGGCGGCTGGGCGAAGATTTCGATTCCCGATTCCAGTATGTGGTTGGGGTCAGAAAGGCGCAGTTCCGCCCTGCCGCCGCCGAAAAGCCGCCGGAACATATTGTGAAAATTCTTCTTTATTTTGTCGTAGGTGGCCTTGAACAGCTCCGAAGATTCAATCCTGATTTCGGCGGTGAGCTTTTTCAAGTCCTCTCTGGCCTTCGCAAGGTCTGCCAACTGCCCGGACAGAAACTCGTAGCGTTCCTTGGTTTCGGTAAACTCCTCCGGGGCGGCAAGGTTTACCGCGCCCAAATCTTTCAGGGCCTGCCTGCCCTTGGCAAGCTGCTCCCTTAATTCCGGGGTGTGCGCCGTAATCGTGTATATCCTTTCCTCGAATTCCATCAGGTCGCGGGAATGGGTTTCCCGGAAATTGTCCTGTATGTTTTTTATCTCCGTCTCGGACTGAACCAGTTCCAGATGTATCCTTTCCATAGATTCCTGAGTTTTGGTCAGTTCGGTCATGCGCTTGCGTATACTGTCCTGCTTTCCCGCCACATCGCTGTTTCTTACCGTGATGTCCCTTTCCAGCTTTTCCAAATCCGAGGTGAGCTGTTTTCCCTTCTGCTCTATCTCGGCAATCTCCATTTCGGCGCTGGCAACACGCTCTTCGATCTCCCCAAGGCGCTTGCGATCCAGAAAAAGTTCGTCCTGTATGGTTTTAAGAAGATTCTCCTGCCCCGCCAATTCCCGCCGGATAAGCCGGGCCTGCTCCTCGGCGGCCTGCGCCTGCGTAGCCATTTTCATCCGGTTTACCCTAAGGTCTTCCAGCGTGATCCGGTACTCGTTGATCTTAACGCCTAGCTCCTCGTTGCGCTTCCGTAAGTCCGCGATAAGCTCCCGCTTTTCGATAACTTCTTCACGGCAACGGCGGATATTTGCGTCTAACGCCCGCTTCTTGGTGATAATCCCTTCCGGCGCGAGAAACTCGTCCAGAAAGGAAGGGGTGCTTTTCCGGTAGGCTTCGAAAAGGGCAAGCGCCTTTTCCGCCCGGCTTGCGGCGTCGGCCAGAGCCGAGGCGAGGTTTTCGGCAAGACGCTTGAGTTCCTCCGCGGCGGGCGGGCGTTCCCCGGACACGGCCCTGCCGGCAGCGTCCGAGAGATCGCGGATAAGGGTTTCCCTGCCGGAAAGGGTGGTTTTCAGCAGCACAAGAGTTTCGCTTAACGAGATTTCAGAATTCCGCCGCTCGGCAGCGGAGTAGCCGGCTTCTTTCAGCCCCGCGTCAAGCGCCGCCACTATGTCGTCAGTGATAGCTTCAAGGTCTTTTTCCCGCCCTGCCCGCTCCTGTTCCAGACGAAGGATGTCGTCCTCGGCCTTGCGAACCAGATTTTCGTTTTCGTGTATCGAGGCGGCGGCAAGCTGGATATTCCCCTCAAAAGTCTGGATGTTGGCCTCTATACCGCCGACTTTTTTCCGCAAGTCCCGGACTTCCGCGTCCTGCTCCTGAGCGTCATTGGCCAGCTCGTCTATCTTGACAACGGCGGCCTTTTCACGGCCTTCGTTAAGGGAAATCTTGGCCTTGTTATCACTGCGCTGCTCGGCGAGAAGGCGCACTTCCTTTTCACGGGCGTTTTTCTCCACCGCCAAGCCGTAGATATTTTTCTGGTACTCCGAAAGCCGCGCCGCGAGAGAGTTTACCAAATCCATGTTTTCTTCCAGAGCCTTGTTTGCCGCCTCTATCTCTTCCCTCGCGGCATCCCTTTCGAGCGTCCTTCGTTTCAGGGTTCCATCTAGCTCATCCCGCTCATTGCGGAAATTTTTAAGCCGTAAAAGTTGAATGTCCAGCTCGTACTGAAAAACTTCTTCCTTCAAAGCCCGGTATTTCAGGGTTTTTTCGGACTGAGCGCGCAGGGTGTCATAGGCCCTTTTTACTTCCCCAAGAACGCCCTCTACCTGACGCATATTTTCTTCGGTTTTGGCGAGCTTGCGCTCCGCCTCGGCTCCTCTGACTTTGAATTTGGTGATTCCCGCAGCCTCTTCAAAAAGGTAGCGCCGCTCTTCTGGCCTTGACGAGAGGACTTGGTCGATTTTTCCCTGCTCCATTACCGAATAGGCGGTTTTGCCGACACCGGTGTCCCAGAAAAGTTCCCGCACTTCTTTCAGCCGCACGGGGGCTGAATTGATAAAGTATTCGCTTTCCCCGGAGCGGAAAAGCCGCCGCTTTATCTCGATTTCCGGAACATCCAAAGGCAGAAGCCCGGTGTCGTTGCCCAGAGTAAGGATTACTTCGGCTACGTTCAGGGCCTTGCGGTTTTCCGTGCCGTTAAAGATCACGTCTTCCATTTTTTCGGCCCGCAAAGACCGGGAAGCCTGCTCCCCAAGCGCCCATTTAACCGCGTCCACCACGTTAGACTTCCCGCAGCCGTTGGGTCCCAGCAGGGCGGTAATTCCATTGGCGAATTCTACACGGGTTTTGTCGGCAAAGGACTTAAACCCAAATATATCAAGACTTTTAAGAAACAAAGATTTACTCCATTTGAAGGGCCATTTTATCACTTTGCCTTGGCTACGTTCAAGCGGGGTTGGGCCCCCCGCCGCGCATGAGCATTTCCGCCAAAAGCCCCGGCAGGGGAGGAGAGTCAGGTTTAAGAATCCCGCATGGGGAACCCGCTACGGAGCCTCGGTCTCCTTCGCGGAGATGCCATGCAAATGGCTTCTTAAACCTGACTCTCCTCCCCTGCCGGGCATTGTACCGATGCTCACGCACGGCGGGGCATTGCTGGGGGCTCGCAGAGCATTTACGCCCGGCCTTCCCCGCGGAATGCGGGGAAGGATGTGCGAAGCGGGCGGGGGCTTAGGGTTGGTGTGTCCAAGTGCCGCCCACAAAGGTGTACGTGCCAGCAAGCCTGCCGGGGTTGTATGCTTGCAGGAAAGAAACGCTGTGCGTACCCATAGTGGGTGTCCATATTGGGACACCCCAGAAATCGTTGGGGGGTGAACCGGGAGTAATAGTCACACCGCTTCCGATAGTAATGCTGGTCAGGTGGTTGTCTGCAAACGCATAACCGTGAATGATCCTAACGCTTGGGGGTATGACAATACTGGTCAACTGGTTATTCATAAATACATCATAGTCAATGACGGTAAGAGTGTTGGGAATTACAACATCGGTCAGCAGGTTATTACGAAACGCGCCAAACCCAATGTTGGTAAGGCTGCTGGGAATGGTAAGGCTTTCCAGCCGGTTCCCCCAAAATGCCCCCGACCCGACGCTGGTAACGCCGTCCATGATAGTTACGCTGGTCAGGTGGTTACTGGAAAATGCCGCATTCCCGATGGTACGAACGCTGCCAAGAATTGTTACGCTACCGGTTATCGGGGCGTTAATAGCGCCACCAGCAACGGGTCTAAACAAATCATTGCGGATGTTGACCATGCCAACAGTTACGTTGGCGAGCGGGTTGTTGGCAAACGCATTGTTGTGAATGTCGCTAACGTTGGAGGGAATGGTAAGGTTTTCCAGCCTGTTGCCGGAAAATGCCTGAGCGCCAATGAGGGTAACGCTATTGGGAATAGTAACGCTGGCGAGCTGGTTGTTCGCAAACGCGCCGACAGAAAGAAATGTCCAAGTGCCAGAGCCAATGGCGGTAACGCTGTTGGGGATGGCAACACTGGTAAGCCGGTTATTCGCGAATGCGCCATGCTCAATGACGGTAACGCCGTCAGGAATGGCGACACTGGTCAGGTGATTATTCGCAAACGCTTCATCGCCGATGCTGGTAACGGTGTTCAGAATAGTTACGCTGGTTAGCGGGGCGTTAATGGTAGTGACGATAAACCAATCGGGATTAAACAAGGCTTGCCCGATACTAGTCATGCCGACGGTCAGGCTGGTAAGCGGGTTGTCGGCGAATGCCCAAGCGCCGATGCTGGTAACAGTGCTGGGAATGGTAATGTTTTCCAGTTGATTGCCCCTAAATGCCTGACCGCCAATGCTGGTAACGCTAGAGGGAATGGTAATGCTGGCAAGTTGATTGCCCCTAAATGCCTGAAAGCCAATGCTGGTAACGCTGTTGGGAATTACAACACTGGTAAAGCCGTTATCCAAAAACGCATTATTGGCGACGGCGACAACCGGAAGGCCGTTATTGGCGGCGGGTATAACTATGGCTGTCTCTGTGCCAGTAAACCCCGTTACCGCGTATCCCGCACCGTAGCGGACAAAGGTAAACCCTGACGTAACTACCGGGCCACCGCCGCCATCGCCGCCACCGCCACCGCCACCACCGCCGCCGCCGCCAGTGCCACCGCCCCCGCCGCCTGAACCCCCGCCAGCGCCGTTACCTCCGCCACTGCCGCCGCCAACACCACCGCCGCCATTACCAGCGGGGTTATCGCAAGCGGTAACGGAAAACCCGATAAGTGCGGCAAGAACCGCAACGCCTAAAACTCTAACAATTTTCTTCATGTAAAACTCCTTTTTCCTACCACGCAATGCCCAGCGCAGCGCCGGGACTGAAGCGGGCGCTAACGCCCCCAGTGCCAATTACTATGGGGACGGCTACTGTTAAATCCCAAAACCAGCCCCAATTCCATGTAGTCCACCGTCTTCTGCCCCCAAGCCTGTACCCGATTGCGGGGTTTATCATCAATCCCACGTTGGAGTGCCACGACATATTATCTCCCCAACCCCATTGGCCGTTGTGATACCACCACCGCTCCCACCATTCCATGACGCCCAGCCCAAGGCCAAGCTCCATGAAAAAGAAACGTCCCAAGCCGGGATACACACGGGCAGTTCCCGTTAGCCCAAAGGTAAATCCACCACCAATGTTGTCCAGACTACGGTAGCCGTCGGAACTCCAATTGCTGGAACCGGAGTCGCCGATCCGTGCGGGGTTGAAGCCGTAAAATATGTTCAGGCCCAAGGCAGTTGTATCGCTTCTGTTCCGCTGGTAACGAAAGTTAGCGCCCCCCACGCCATACCAGCCCCATGAAATCCAGTTAACGGGCATCGAGGCAAATGCAGTCTGCGCTGCCCCTGCCCTTGCTGTCCTTGCCCCCGTCCCCGCCCACAGCGCGCCGCCCATAAAGTGGGCGACTACCGCATCGTTCAGGACATCGTGAGTGTGAATGCTCCGTACGTTGGCGGTATTGACTTCCACCAACTGCACCCGGAACCGGAAAAAGCCCGCAATCGGCTCGAATGTGCCGATAACCACGAAGTGGGCGTTCAAGAGCCTGCCGACCGACTGCGCCATCGCGTTTGTAACAAAACTGGACGTGCTAATCGGCAGCCCCATAATGGCCTGATTCACCTCGGAGCCCGGAACCACCGTAAAGCCCTCCACAGCCTGTAGGCCAATAAGGGCGGCGGTCACTTCGTTGACCAAAAATTCGGACATCGTAAAGGAAGTGGATTCGACCGCCAGCACTACAACCCTTGTTCCCCGGTCTATGCCGCTGGAAAGCCCCCACGCCGAGTTCTGCACCGCATTGTCAATGCTAATCTGCTGGGCTGTGCCAACTGCCGTCCCAAGCATCAACATAAGGGTCGCAATCCCCGGCACACGTAAAACTTTTTTCATAAAAACACCTCTTTGCGGCCCCCGCTTCCTTACGGCGGGTAACCACATGGGCAAGCGTCCTTGCGGACGAAGGCCCGAATGACTTAACCGCCTTTAAGCGGAAACGCCCCAACGGAGCGCAATAGCGAAAAAAAGAAAGCTTCCCGTGGGTAATGCCGTACTGAGGTGTATGTGGGAAAATTAAATGCTATTAAAAACCATGCTATTAGCGGGGGTTGACTCGTCCGCCCTCGAA
>WQUW01000096.1 GCA_009781915.1 Treponema sp.
CAGACATTCTTCGCCGAGCCGTCAGGGGATATGCCGGGAAGGGATATGGAACTGTTTTTTACCCCCGGCGTTTCGTACATGGTAAGCCCCGAACTAACGGCTTCTTTTACCACAGAGTTTCGCTCCACCGATTACTTTAATGAGTCACGGCTTATAACGTTCAAGCCATCGGTTGAACTCATGTTACGGGGCCCGGCGTTTTTCTACGCTGAATATGAATTCAGGCTGGGCAGGTACAGAAGCGAGTCATTCCACAGGATTAGCGTGGGCATGACCATCCGGGCATTCTAGGCGGGGCCTGCCCGCGGCGTACCCGAAACATGCCTGTATTGCGCCTTTTATGAACGGAACTGCCTTCAAGACAAACCTGCGAGCGGCGCTTACCTCCCGCGGCCTTACGGTCAGGGAGTTAAGCGTCATAACAGGCATCGCCAAGGGCACGCTGGACTGCTACCTTGGCGCGCGGGCTTCGATACCCCCGGCGGACATCGCCGCGAAGATAGCCGCGGCGTTAGGCGTAACGGTTGAATACCTTGTAAGCGGGAATGATGCGGAGGCGCGGGAAAATGCCATCGGCGCGGTACTTCAACTCTTGGCCGGGCTTAGTGAACGGGATGTCCAGACGGTGCTTGCCCTTACGAAAGCGCTGAAACACGGCACCGGGCTGCCCTCGCCCTGAAAATCCGCAATCTTTACCTTTCCCCCCATAATCTGTATACTTGTACGATGAACTCAGAATATTCTGCGCAAAACATCACCGTTCTTAAAGGGCTGGAGGCGGTTCGTAAGCGCCCCGGCATGTACATCGGGACAACCGGCATAGACGGCCTGCACCATCTGGTTTTTGAAGTAGTCGATAACTCTGTCGACGAGGCCATGCAGGGCCACTGCGACAATATCCTTGTAGTTTTGGAAGGAAACGACGTGGCCCGGGTAGAGGACAACGGCCGGGGCATTCCCGTGGACATCCACCCCGGCGAAGGAATAAGCGCTCTGGAACTGGTCATGACCCGGCTCCACGCCGGCGGCAAGTTTGACAAAAAATCCTACAAGGTATCCGGGGGGCTTCACGGCGTGGGCGTCTCGGTCGTCAACGCCCTTTCGCAGTGGTGCGAGGCCTTTGTCCACCTTGACGGCAAAATATATACCCAGACCTACAAGGCCGGAATTGCCGACGGCCCGGCGCGGGAGGTCTTTGCGGACAAGCTCCCCTATCCTCCCCAAATGCCCGACGGCTCCGCCCGCCGGGGTACGGTGATTCGCTGGAAGGCGGACAGTTCGATCTTTGAAACCACCACCTACAATTTTGACGCCTTGGGCAACCGCCTGCGGGAACTGGCCTTTCTTAACAGGGGCTTGAAAATAACCATCCGGGACGAGCGGCTTTTAAAACCCAAGGTTCACGAGTTCGAGTTCGAGGGTGGCGTAAAGAGTTTTGTGGAGTACCTTAACGAGCACAAAACCGTGCTGCACAAGGAGCCGGTATTTATCGAGGCTACCCGCGATGACGGCATGGGCAACAGTGTCGAGGTGGAGTGCGCCATTCAGTACAACGACGGCTTTAACGAGATAATGTACTCTTTTGTGAACGACATCAACACCCGCGAAGGCGGCACTCACCTTGTGGGCTTTAAGTCCGCCCTTACCCGGACGCTTAACGAGTACCTGAAAAAGTCCAAGCACGCCAAAAAGCTGGACGAAAGCCTTTCCGGGGATGACGTGCGGGAGGGCCTTACCGCCGTGCTTTCGGTAAAAGTTCCGGAGCCCCAGTTCGAAGGCCAGACCAAGGCCAAGCTGGGCAACTCGGAAGTCAAGGGCGTGGTGGAAACTGTCGTCAACGAACAGTTGGAACTCTTTTTGGATCAGCACCCTGACGTTATCTCTAACATTCTGGAAAAGTCCGTGCTGGCGGCCCGTGCCCGTATCGCCGCCCGCCAAGCCCGGGACGCCACCCGCCGCAAGAACGCGATGGACTCCGCAGGCCTGCCCGGTAAGCTTTCTGACTGCTCCGAAAAAGACCCGGTCAAGTGCGAACTGTTCATTGTCGAAGGTGACTCCGCCGGCGGCTCCGCCAAGATGGGCCGGAACCGGCACTTTCAGGCGATTCTTTCCCTTTGGGGCAAGATGCTGAACGTGGAAAAAACCCGCATCGAAAAAGTGGTTACCAACGAGAAGCTCCAGCCCATTATCGCCAGTATTGGCGCGGGCTGCGGCAACGAGTTCAATGTCGATAAAATCCGCTACCACAAAATCATCATCATGGCGGACGCTGACGTAGACGGCTCCCACATCCGCACGTTGCTTCTTACGTTCTTTTACCGTTACATGACGGCGCTTATCGAGAAGGGCCATGTGTACATCGCTATGCCTCCCCTCTACAAGATAAGCCATAACCGCAAGGACTACTACGCCTACGATGACGCCGAAAAGGAAAAGGTCATGGCCCAGCTTGGGGAGATTAAAAAAGACGGCATTCAGCGTTACAAGGGCCTTGGCGAAATGAACCCCGACCAGCTCTGGGAGACCACAATGGACCCGTTCCGCCGCAACATCATCCGGGTGCATATGGACGATGCCGTGGAAGCCGAGCGGATTTTTACCACACTCATGGGCGAGGTTGTAGCCCCGCGCCGGGCATTTATCGAAGAGAACGCCCTGCTGGTAAGGAATCTGGACGTGTAGACCCGGCGGTAGGGCGGATACAAGCGCAAGGAGGAAAGCCATGAAGAGTGATAATGAGCTAATTCACTGGACTGACAGGTTATCGATCGGGATAAAAGTGATCGACGATCAGCACAGGGGGCTTGTGGATTTGGTAAACGAAATGTTTAACCATGCTACCGGCAATTATGCACAGGAGCGCGATTATTTTTCCAGGATCATTCACGAAACGGTCAAGTACGTAAAAGACCACTTTTCGGCGGAAGAAAAAATGCTGCTTGCCATGAAGTACCCCGGCTACGGCGAGCATAAAAAGGCGCACGAAACATTTGTACACGCCATTCTTGAAAACGCTCAGGCCTATGAAGCCGGTAAGCGTTTTACTCTTTCAACATTTACAAGGTTTCTTAAAGACTGGATTTTGTCCCATATCGCGCTGATGGACAAGCAGTACGCCGAATACCTCAAAAAGACCGTCCCAGATACAAAGACATGGCAGTCCCCATAAGGGCGTGTATGTACGGGGGTTTTCCCAGTCCGCAGAGGACTTCCTTCCAAGGCACGGTCTGTATTTCTATGTATTCATCCTCGTCCAGCTCCTGTTCTGCGGGGGGGGCCAAATCCAGCGCGAGGAAAAAATGCACCCGGTTGGACATTATCGCCGGGTTGGGGTTAAACTCCCCAAGCTTTTCGATTCTTCCCGGAACGTAGCCGGTTTCTTCCCGCAGCTCTCTGGCAGCAGCAGCCGCGGCGTCTTCGCCCTTTTCAAAAACCCCGCCGGGGAATTCCAGACTAAGTTCCTTAGCGCCATGCCGCCACTGCCTGACCATGACAAACTCCTTGCCGCGTTCCGTTTCAAGCTCCGGTATGACAATGCCCCAGTCAAGCGCGTCCATAACCGTGAATGTCTTTAGCGACTTGACCGGAGAACGGCAGACGCGCTCGGTTATGCTGAACACCGGGCAGGCAAACACCGTTCTGCGGCTTTCTTCTTTCCACGCGAGATTGTCATTCACACATTCGTCATTCATATTTTACTCCATCGGGAACGGCAGCACCCCGTCCAGCGTTTTGCGCCCGCATAATACCATGATAAGCCGGTCAAGCCCCATAGCGACACCGGAACATGGGGGAAACGGGCTATCCGTGTCGAAGATTTTCCAGTAGCCGCTGTCCACGGCGTGGCGCACAAGGGCCGTCCTTTCTTTTTCCGCCTTCTCGCTTTCAAAAAAAAGGCGCACCTGCAGGGCGCTGGTTTCTTCCGTAAAGCAATTGGCCAGTTCAACCCCCCGCGCGTACAGTTCCCATCGCTCCACGGTTTTCCCGTCCCCGCTTTTTTTCGCGAGGCAGGGGACAAAGGCGGGGTACTCCGTAAGCGCGACAGGCCGCGCAAGGTTTATTCTGGGCTCCACGGCGTGTATAAAAATCAGGTCGTAAAGGCCGGGATCCGAAAGCCCCGGCGGCGGATCAAGGCCCAGCCGCCGCGCCTGATCTTCCATCGCACCGGGCGTGCGCGCCGCTTGAAAAAGGGAAAAGCCCGCCCATTCTTCAAAAGCTTCCTCTACCGTCAGTTGTATGAAGGGCGGGGAAATTTCGGGGGGGCTGTCTGTCCCTTTCAAAAGGAAGCTCAAAAGCTCTTCGGTAATTTCAAGCGAATCACGGTAGTCCGCCCCCACGGTGTAGTATTCCAGCATGGTAAACTCCGGGCTGTGCTGGCGGCCTGACGATTCCCCGTTCCTGAAACACTTGCATATCTGGTAAAGGCTCGTCCGGTGCTGGGCGATAAGGCGCTTCATCCAGATTTCCGGGGAAGGGATAAGCCAGTACGGCCTTTCTTCATGGCGGCTCCCTGCGGGCGGAAGGCGGAGCGTTTGGAACACCTCAAGGCAGGATTCGGGGATAAGGCTAGGGGCAAGGAGCGGCGTGTCGGTTTCAAGGTAATCCCGCAGGTCAAAGAACGAGCGCACCTGCCGTATGATTCTTGCCCTTTCGCGTAACATCTGGATGTCCATTATGCTATCTCTTTGACCGCCTCTTTCCATTTCCGGCCCCGGTCAAACTCGTTAAGGAACATGCCGAAGCTCGCGCAGCCGGGTGAAAACAGCACTGTGTCGCCGGGTTCCGCAGCTTCCAGCGCCGCCCTTGCCGCGTCCGCGGGGGAGTCGAAGGGGCCCCGGTACGCGATACCAGCGCCGTCAAGGAGGTTTTTGAGCTTGGCGGTTCCGGTTCCGGCAAGGAGGATCAGGGCCTTGGTATTTTCCGCCGCGCGGGCGAGAAGGCTAAAATCTAGGTCTTTGTCCGTGCCGCCTGTAACCAGCACCGGCGGTTTTTCAAAGGCGTTTATGGCGGCGGCGGCGGCTTCGGGGATGGTGGCGGCGCTGTCGTTGTAAAAGCGGATTCCGCCTGACTCGTGGAAAAATTCCAGCCGGTGTTCCACGCCGGGAAACCGCCCCAAGCTTTCCCGGATAAAATCCGCCGCAAGGCCCACGTCAAGAAGGGCCAAGGCCGCCGCGAGCAGATTCCGCTTCTGGTGGTCTCCGGGGATAAGCGGGCGGGAAGGGACAACTTCCACGACGCTGCCGGGCCTGTCTGCGCCGGCAGCCGCGCCGGGTATTTCCCAAAGGCGGGCAAGGCCGGGCCCCGCCGGGCCGGAAGACGGGCCGGAAATCCAGCCCCCCGCAAGGCCTTCGCCAAGCGGCCCCCCGTCAGTAAAAGAGACGGGCCTTCCCCGGCTTTCTTTGTGAAAGCTCCTTCCCCACTCGTCAGTCCCCGCGACGGTTACATCGTTTTCGTCCTGATCCCGGTAGATAAGCCGCTTGTCCCCGGCGTAAGCTTCCATAGTGCCGTATCTGTCCAGATGATCCCTTAAAATGCAGGTAAGAACCGCCGCCCTAGGTTTAAGCAGGCCCCGCCCCCGAAGGTCTCCCAGTTGGAAGGAGGAAAGTTCCAGCACGACATCGTCCCCCGCTTCAAGCTCGCCCAGGAACTTCAGGGGCGAAACGGTTATGTTCCCGCCAAGGCGGGCCTTTCCGCCGGGGCCGCCGCCAAGCTTCGCGCGGCTTTCGTTCAGCGCCCAATACAGGGCCGAGGAAGTGGTCGATTTGCCCTTGGTTCCCGTTACCGCCAAAATCCGTACCGCCGGGCAAGCGGCAAGAAAAAGGGAAATGTCCGTTTCTATCCTTCCGGCGGCGCTAAGGTAGGGCGAGTCGGGCCGCGCGCCGGGGTTTTTTACAACAATGTCGGCGTTCTGGAAATCGGCCATTTCGTGCCTGCCCAGAACATAGCGAACCGGGATGGAAGAAAGCGCTTGCATTGACGGGGCCAAGACGTTCTCGTCCCTGAGGTCTGTAACCGTAACGTCCGCGCCCAAGCCCGCCAAATACCGCGCGGACTCTACGCCGCCGCCGTGGAGCCCAAGGCCCATGACAAGCGCCTTCATTCCGGCAAAATCGTCTTTTTTCATACCCTTTCATCCTTGTTTTATAGGAGGTTTCGTTGTATAGTATAGCACTATGTCCCAGATAGAAACAACAGAGCCTGTTCCGGCGCTGGATGAATTTGGCCGGCCCCGGAATTTCGGCTGGTCAAGAAGCCCGCTTTTCCAGTACAATCACAGCCTGCTCGCGGCCCCGCGCCGGAGGGTCAGCGAGTCCGACCGCTATGTCCTGTTTTCGTCCACGCATCTGATTATCTGCGAAATACTGGACGATGGCTACATGGGCTATATGTGCCTGTCCGTGGCCTCTTTGAAGGACAAAAAACGCTCCACGCATACGCTGCGCACCCCTTTTTCGCTTGGCTCTTTTAATCTGCCGGAAAACAGCGATGTGGCTTCCATCAAGTTTCTGCGGGGGAAAAACCTTCTTAACTTCGCCGCGATGAACCAAGGGATTAAGATTATCAAGGTTGATATTCCCAAGTTTAACCGCAGCCGGGGTCTTAGGGGAGAGGTGGTACTGCTCCCGCCGCCGGAAGCGGAGTCTCTGGTTACCCATATGCCGTGGCGGGACAGGAGGGACGCTTTTCGCTATTCCCGCAGATCGCCTTGGTATTCGGTTGAGGGGGTAATTCAGCTTGGGATTTCGGAGCTTGTATTTAGCAAGGGCGATAGCTGGGGGATTTTTGACTGGAACCGGGGGGTGCGTCCCCGCAAAGATCTGCGCTTTTGGGCTTCCGGCTGCGGGCTGTCCGGGGGCCGGCTCGCGGCGTTCAGCGTGGGGCACAGTTCCGCGGATTCTTCGCAGGGAACGGAAAACGCCTTTTTTCTGGACGGCAAACTGCACAAGCTGGATCAGGTAACGTTTCACATTCCGTCTAACCGGCTTGTGCCGTGGCGTTTTACCAGCAACGACAACCGGCTGGAGATGAGCTTTTCGCCCCAGCAGGAACGGGACGAGAATCACCAACTGTTCTTTTACTCGCTTAAACGCCGGCAGTTGTTCGGCTCCTTTTCCGGCAGGGTTATCCTTGACGATGGCTCGGAGTTCGAGTTTTCCGGTATAACGGGTTTTGCCGAGCGCCGGAAAAGCCGTTTGTAGGGGTTAGTCAGCCGCCAGCCGGAATTCCGGGTCGACAAGCACGAAATCCACGCCGCCAGTTACCCGGACGCTCCTGTCCTCGAACACAAAAATAGCGCCGGCCCCTTCGATGCTTTCTATCAGCGCCCGCCCTCTTTCGTAGCCCAGAACAAAGACAGCGGTTGAAAGAGCGTCGCCGTCTGTGGCGGAACCGGAAATAATCGTAACCGACAACAGGCCGGTTCTGGCGGGATGTCCGTCAAAGGGGGAAAAGAGGTGGTGATAGCGCACCCCGTCACGCTCGAAAAAACGCTCGTTGACGCCCGATGTCAGCACTGCCATATCCCAGCCGCTTAACACCCCGATAAAGTCGCCCCGCTCTCCAAGGGGGTTTTGAATACCTATTCTCCAGGGGGTTCTGTCCAGCTTTACCCCAAACGTCATAACATCCCCGCCCAAATCGACAAGCGCCCGCTCCAGCCGGGCCTCCCGCACGATTGCCATTGCCTCGTCCGCGGCGTAGCCCTTGGCAATGGCCCCAAGGTTAAGGGCCATGCCGGGCCGCCTAAGGAATACGGCGCGCTGCTGGCGGTCAAGCTCGATGTCCCGCCAGTTGACCAAGGGCAGAACGGCGGCAATTTCTTCAGGCGAAGGAACACGGGGGTCGTCGGCCATTATCGCCCACAGAGAGACCAAAGGCCCAATGGCGGGGTCAAACGCGCCGCCTGAAATTTCGGCAAAGTGCACCGCCCGCTCGATAACGTCGAACACGTCCTCGTACACCCGCACCGGCGCTATGCCCGCGGCGGCGTTGATGCGGGAAATATCCGAGTCCGGCAGGTACGCGCTCATGCGGCGCTCAATTTCGTGGATGCGGGCGAAAATGGCATCGTAGACTTCGTCATTCGCCTGATCGTACAGGAAGACAACGCATATGGTATCCAGCGCGAACTCGACCCGGAACGGATCTGCCTGAGTTAAGGGGGCGGGTCTGGAGCAAGCGGCAAGAGCCAAGGCTACAACGGCAATGACGCGCAAAGAGAGAAAGGAAAAAGGGCGATTCCGGCCCGACGCTGTGGTTTTACTCATACGATACCCCCGGTCAAAGCATAAACCGCTTCGGGCTGTTTTGTCGAGGGGGCGCGCGGATTGCCGGCGCTGATTGCCGGGCCTTCCCCGCTACCTTGCCCTTGGCGTGTCATTTCGCTATACTTCTAGTGTGAGGCGGTTTTTGTGCGTTTTGGCGCTGGGGTGTTTTATTCCGGCGCTTCATGCCCAATCAAGGTTTTTTCCCCTTGCGCTGGTTCTGGAAGCCGCGGAGTTCGCCGCTTTATCCGGGGGCGTTTGGCGGCCCGACTGGCCCGCATCCCTGCCGCCTGACGCCTTTAGGGTTACTTCAGGCGATGTCTCCGGCATCACGCTGGAAGGAGAGGGTGTTCTCCTAAGCGTCCGCTACGGGCCGGGGGAGGACAGGCTGCGGGAGTTTCCCTTCATGCTGAATGGCAGAATGGCGCAGGTTAGCCTTGCCTTCCAATGCGGGGAAATCCGGGGAATAACCGTGGAATTCCTGCCCGGCGAAATTTGGGAGATGGAAGTTCTTGAGCGCGAGGCTTCCTGCCCGGCCTTTCCGGCCCTTGTCAGGGTTCAGGCCGGCGGAGCGTGGTATTTTATTTCCCTTTCCCGCTGGGCAAGGGGAATTACCGAGGTGTGGGCTGATGTTCAGGGGAACGTTCTTTGGATGTACGGCTTTTACCTTGCCGAGTTCGCCGGGGACTTAAGAATCCGGACAGTCCGGGACATGGCAAACCCCGCGAGCCCCGGTACGGATTTTTACTACGATAGCTGGGGCTTTCCCGCCGTGATTTCCGGCCCCGGCGGGTTTTTTTCGGCGTTGCGCTACCGGGACGCCTTTTTGCGGTACTGGGAACGCCGTCCGGCGGGCTCTGGCGAGGACGAGGTTTTTTACTTTCAGTGGGATGCCGGCGGGTTTTTTGTCCGCATGGTTGCGGGAACCGGGGAACCGGGGGCCGCTTCCGGCCTTCCCTCTGAGTACCGCTTTGAGTACACTCTGGATGATCGGGGCAACTGGATAGAACGGCGGGAAATACGGATGGTGTACCACGCGGGATTGTTATTTCCCGTGCCGGGAGCCGTTTTTACGCGGGTATTGGAGTACAGACAGCCATGAACTCATTTGTGCAGTGGAGAGATGTAAAATACGGAAACGTTTTTGAGCAGGAACTCACCGGACTCCGCCGCCGCCGGGAAGCGGACGCTCGCTGTACCGTGCGGGACATTGAGCGGGTGCTTACCCAGCTCTACATCATGGACGGAGCTGACTGGCATGGCCGGGGAGATGTGCAGGATATTAACATGGCGGCTACCATCGCTGCCCATGAACATTTTATCGCCCAATGGAAGGCGGAAGGATCGGTATAACTATGGAATGGCGGGCAAGTCATATTTTGGTAAAGGATCGCGCGCAGGCGGAAGACCTTTTGACAAAGGTCAAGCAGGGCGCTTCATTCGAGTCGCTGGCAAGGGAACATTCAAGCTGCCCCTCAAAATCATCGGGCGGGGACTTGGGCTGGTTTGGGCCGGGCAAAATGGTTCCCGCTTTTGAGTCGGCGGTAAAGCGCCTTTCTCCGGGCTCCGTGGGGGACGTGGTTCAGACGCAGTTTGGCTATCACCTTATCAAGTGTACCGGACGTAAAGAGTAAGGGAAGCCGGGCACAAAGCGCGATGCGGACAAAGAAAAAAAGAAAGAGACAAAGCGACCTAAAAGCGATACTCAGAATTGATTCGGAGCTGAACGGGATACAGGACTTGGATATCCTTTTGGAGCGGATACTTCTTGAGGCCCGCAAGCTCGTCCGCGCTGACGCTGGCTCGATTTACATTTATCAGCCTGTGGAAGAAAACGGAAAAAAGGCCGACAAGCTGGCTATCAAGTATTCCCAGAACGAGACTCTTCAACGGGGGCTTCCGGCGGGCCAAAAGCTGATCTACTCCGTTTTTTCGATACCGGTGAACGACAAGACCATTTCGGGGTACTGCGCCCTGACACGGAAGCTGGTGAATGTTCCCGACGCTTATAATCTGCCAGCCGGGGCTCCCTATTCATTCGGGAAGAGCTATGATCAGGTTTCGGGCTACAAAACAACCTCTATCCTGACCGTCCCGCTGACAAGCGCCGAAGGCAGTTTTTTGGGAGTTATCCAGATGATCAACTCCACGGATAAATACGGAAAGACTGTTCCCTTCACAGCGGACGATGAACTGCTTATCACCCATTTCGCTTCTACGGCAAGCACGGCGCTTTTAAAAGCGCAGATAATGCGGGCGATGATTCTGCGGCTGGTAAAAATGGCCGAGCTGCGTGACCCCAAAGAGACCGGAACGCACGTAAACCGTGTCGCCAGTTACGCTGTGGAAATTTACGACCGCTGGGCCAGCCGCAGGGGGATACCGGAAAAAGACAAGTTCAAGGACAACATGAAGATTGCCTCCATGCTCCATGACGCGGGAAAAGTGGCGATTCCCGACGCCATTCTAAAAAAGCCCGACCGCTTTACGCTTGAAGAACGCCAGACCATGCAGGTGCATACGATCTACGGGGCCGCCCTTTTTGATGATCCCCAGTCGCCTCTGGATGACCTGTCCCGTGACATAGCCCTTACCCACCATGAAAACTGGAACGGGACGGGGTATCCGGGCTGGGTGGATCCCTTCACGGGAACGCCCATAAAGACGGGGGAGGACGGCAAGGCTTTGGGGAAAAAAGGCGACGAGATTCCCCTTGCCGGGCGCATCGTAAGCATTGCCGATGTGTTTGACGCTTTGTGGTCCCGGCGCATTTACAAAGAGCCGTGGGCGGAAGAGGATATACTTAAAGAAATACGGGATCAGTCGGGGGTCAAATTCGACCCCGAACTGGTAGATATTTTTTTCGAGATACTTCCCAGCATTAAGCAGATACAGCAGCTTTATCCGGAAGCCGGGTAAGCCCCCCGCCGGGGCTTTTGGCGGAAATGCTCACGCGCGGCGGGGCATTGCGGGGGGCCTTCCCGGCGGAGCCGGGAAGGCTGTGCGAGGCAGGGGGGATTTGTTCAGGAAATGCGTGTTGCCTACTTGACAATGTGCCGCAGCCCATGCTAGTATTCCAGCATGAGGTTGAGACAAAGAGCGTTTACCCGCTTTTTTTACGAAAAATTTCCCGAATTAGGCAAACTTGGCACGGTTTTTGCTCTCTGTCAAGTCCTAAAATAGGTTGACACATTTTATGCCGCAGTCCCATGCGTTTTTTCTGGTGTCTCATAATCAAGCGACTTATGCGGGCGGCGCGTGTTGTATAAATACACGGCCTGTTTCAC
>WQUW01000097.1 GCA_009781915.1 Treponema sp.
GCCGCTTACCCCGAGGTCTTTGGCCATTTTCTTAACGCTGTACTGTCCGTGATATTGACGCATGAACATATACTGCGCTACCGGGGTTTTATCGTGAAAATGGCCATTGCTTTTTTTAAGATTCCGTTGCTTTCACGGAGATCCGCATTCTCTTTTCTCAGCCGGGCAAGTTCCTCATCGCGGGCTTTTCCCTTGCCGGGGAATGCTTTAAGGCCGCTTGCTTTTTCGTCTTCGCTTGCCCGCACCCATTGACCCAAGAGGCTTCGGTCGATGCCAAGCTCTTCGGTAATGCTCTTTATTGTACGTTCACCGCTTAGACACAGTGCAACGGCAGATTCCTTGAACTCACTCGTGTAACTTTTTCTTCGTTTCCTCATGATTTACTCTCCTTCGGTTATCATGAGCTTAACTTTGTGTCCACTCAATCGGGGGAAGTTCACTGCATCGAACGTGCCGAACTGCGCCCTCGCAGCGGTATTTGCGGGCCCGGTAATGGCGAGAGCGTACCCGACTGAGGCAACATTGTTGAGAAGTCCATCTTCCGCATCGTTGCCGTAAATAGTGCCGCTGCTCATGTGGAGGTAGCCGTTGCTCTGCACACCACCGCCAAGGGCGCTTGAGGTGTTGCCGGATATTGTCCCGCCCCGCATCTCGAATATCGAATCTGTTGCGGCGTTATTCACGCCGCCGCCAGTGCCGGCTGTGGTGTTGTCGGAGATTGTCCCGCCGTCCAGGACGAGCCTTCCCCCGGCGTCCACGTTAACTCCGCCGCCGAAGTTGGCAGTGTTGTGGTTGCCGGTAACCGAGGAGCCTTCGTTCATGTACATGGTTCCACCGGTAATCAGCACCAGGGCGCTGTCGTTGTTCTCGTCGCCGTTGCCGCCTTCGCTGCGCCCAACCAGGGTAACGTTCTCGCCCAAGGTCAAGGTTACGCCTTGGTTCACCGTGAACATCGCGCCGTTGGCCGAAAGCCGTATCTCCCTTGTCTCGTCCAGTCCGATGATGGACAGCCGCAAAGCCCCTTCACCTACCGTAAGCGTATGGGGGTCGGTTTCCACGTCCTCGTCAATCAGGAGGAAAAGCGTTCCGGGGTTGGTGTTCACGTACGCCACTACAGCGTCCATGTCGTAAGCCGCAATGGGGGCCGGGGCCGTCCAGACTACGGTAAGCGTCATTTCGCCGCTTACGGTGTCGGTGGCGAAATCCCACGCCTCACCATCGTACTGCCATCCGCCAAAGATGTAGAGGCTGGGCACTGCGTCGCTCCACAGACCCGCCCCTGCGGTAAAGGCCCGTGTCGGTTCTGCCGGCAGGGTTACGGTGTGCCCTTCCGCCACCTGTTGCGGCATAACATCGCTTCCGCCGACACCAGTGTCAAAGGTAACGGTGTACATTACGGCAACCCACCTTCCGTACAGGGTTCTGGGGGCAGTAATCGGCGTGTCAAAGTCAAACCGCGGGGGTGTGAATGCGTCCGTGGTGCACCAGCCGTCAAAGTACTGACCGGATGGCGGGGTCGGTTCTGCTGGCTCGGACACGGTTAGCCCGTTCCGCACCTGCTCTGCAGGGACAACAGTAATGTCGCCGCCAACGTCAAACGTTACCGTGTGGTACACGGGGGCGGCAGGGCTGCCATTGCCGCCGCACGAGGACAGGGCAAATCCGATAAATGCAATTACAGCAAAGACACTAACCGCCCGCTGTACAGTTCGTGTGTTTTTCATTTTGAAAAACCTCCTGTAATTTGGTATATAAAAAAACCGCCCGCGAAAGACCCGCAAGGAATCCTTGAAGGAACGCACGGACGGTAATTTTCCAGAGAAAAAAGAAATAGATGGATGTTCACCGCGCCAAGAAGCCAAGGCGCTATTAGCAGGTTGACGCAACCACCTAATAGGTGGTTGACATACGTTTCAAAGTCTAGAGTATAATTGAGCCGTGAAGCCTAAGGTCTGCCCACAGGTTTGTAGGGCCAAGACACGGGTTTTATCGCTATTGTTCGCCACGTTTTTCGCCATGACCGCTTACATAACAAACAGCATATCCCACAATTCCGTTTTTTCAACATTTTTTCGAAAAAAAATCAAAAAAAGCCAACTATTGGTATGGTACCGGCTGTCTGCAAGACTGTCAATAAGGCAAATACGGAGCCCCCTGCTTCGCCCAGCCTTCCCCGGACAGCCGTGGAGAACTCATGCCCTCTGCGGAGCCCCTCCAGCAATGCCCCCGCCGTGCATGAACCTATAGCATAATGCCCGGCAGGGGAGGATATACGGTTTAAGAAGCCATTTTGCCCAATTTCTTAGGCGAAGGAGACCGAGGCTCCGGAGCCGTGTTCCTTGGGCGGGATTCTTAAACCGTATATCCTCTCCTGCCGGGGCTTTTGGCGGAAATGCTCACACGCGGCGGGGGGGGCGATCCACTGGACAAAACCCGGCTTTTGTTTCATATTTTCATATTATAAAACAACAGGAGAAATTGATATGCTGGAAGAAGCCCTTTCCTACGATGATGTGTTCCTTTTGCCGGGGTATTCTGATGTACTTCCCAGAGACTGCGACATTTCGACCACCCTTTGCGCCGATGTGCGCCTGAATATACCCATTGTTTCGGCGGCTATGGATACGGTAACCGAGGAAAAACTTGCCATCGCCCTTGCGCTGGAAGGGGGCGCAGGGGTAATTCACCGGAACTTGAGCCCCGAAGAGCAAGCCAGACAGGTGGGCAATGTTAAGCGCTATTTGAACTGGGTCATTGACAATCCGGTTACCGTAAAGGAAAAAGACCTTATAGGCGATGTTAAAATGCAGTTGGGCAGATTCAATGTTTCCAGCGCTCCCGTTTTGAACGCCGAGGGGAAACTTGTGGGAATCATTACCGGAAGGGATTTGCGTTTTTGCAAGGACGATTCCCTTTTGGCGGGCGAAGTGATGACCAAAAACCTCATTGTGGAGCGGAACGAGCCATCGGTAGACAGCGCGCGGGAAAAGTTCGGCAAGCACCGGATCGAAAAACTGCCCGTGGTGAATAATCAGGGGGAACTTACAGGACTTATCACCGTAAAAGACATGGATAAACGGGAACTTTACCCCCGCGCCGCCACGGACAAGGCGGGCAGGCTTATCGTGGGCGCTGCGGTTTCTCCCGCCGACTACCGGGAAAGGCTGGCCCTGCTTAAAATGGCCAGAGTTGACTTTGTGATAATGGACACGGCCCACGGGGATTCAAAAAACGTGATAGACGCGGTACAGGACATAAAAAAATCTTTCAATGTGCCGGTAATTGGCGGCAACGTGGTTTCGCAGGAGGGAACACGGCGGCTCATTGACGCGGGGGCCGACGCTGTCAAGATTGGGGTGGGCCCCGGCTCGGTTTGCACTACACGGGTTGTAGCTGGCGTGGGGGTTCCCCAGTTTACCGCGGTTTTGAAATGCGCAGAGGAAGCCGCGCGCTCCGGCATACCCGTCATTGCCGACGGGGGCATCAAGTTTTCCGGGGACATTACCAAGGCAATTGGAGCCGGGGCCGACACGGTGATGATTGGCAACCTCTTTGCGGGCCTTAAAGAAGCGCCGGGCAGCGAGATACTGTTCGACGGCAGAATCTACAAGGAATACCGGGGCATGGGCAGCATGGGAGCCATTCAGGACGGCAGCGGAGACCGCTACCAGCTTGGCAAGGACGAAAGCCCCGTGCCCGAAGGCATTGAAGGCCGGGTTCCCTACAAGGGCGAACTAAAAGATTTTGTCTATCAGTTGATTTCGGGGCTAAAAAAGGGCATGGGGTACTGCGGGTGCAGAACGATAGGGGCGCTTAAACAGTACCGGAAGATTGTCAGGGTTACTTCGGCGGGCCTGAGGGAAAGCCATCCTCACGATGTCTATATAACTCAGGAGGCCCCGAACTACACCAGAAGGGGATAAGCCGTTAACCTGAAAGCCGTACTGGAGCGCGTCTACCGCCAGACCAACACTCCGGGGTTTATTGCCCATGATCCGGTAAAGTTTCCGCACCGCTACAGCTCCGGCCCCGACCGGGAGATTGCCGCGTTTCTTGCCGCAACAGTGGCATGGGGGCGAAGGGATATAATCCTTAAATCCGCCGAAAGGATGTTCGCCCTCATGGGCCCAAGCCCCCACGCCTTTGTTATGGAAGGAAATTACCAAAACCTTAAAGACCGGTGCGTTCATCGCACTTTTTTCGAGGACGATTTGCGTTATTTTTGCCGGGGGCTTAGGGTCTGCTACACCCGCTACGGCAGTCTGGAAGCCCTTTTCGCTTCCGCCGCCAGCATCTGGGAGGGTATAAGCCTTTTCCGTGAAACCGTGGCCCGCGCAAACGGCGGCCCGGCAAAGCAGCCGACATACTCCAAGCACATTGCCGATCCCGCGTCTGGCTCCGCCTGTAAGCGCCTGAACCTTGCCCTGCGCTGGCTTGTCCGGCAGGAAGGCCCCGTGGACTTGGGCCTGTGGAAAACGATTTCCCCCGCCTCGCTTTTTATTCCGCTGGATGTTCACGTTGGCCGATCCGCCCGCCGCCTTGGCCTTCTGCAAGAAAGCCGCAAAGCGAACGACAAAAAAGCGGTTGTCTCCCTTACGGAAGCGTTGCGTGAACTGTGCCCGGAAGACCCGGTGAAGTACGACCTAGCGCTTTTTAGCCTTTAGTGGAGCCGCCCCGCTATCCTGACTGCCCCTTGAAGCAAGCCCCCTCTTGCGGTACAGTGAGAGTATGCCATTAAAAGCGAAATGCCAAGCATTCTTGCTCGTCTTTCTGGTTTTCGGCCTTCCCCATCTGTACGCCCAAGGAGAGGCCGGGGAGGAAGATACCATCTCGCTTGTGGGGCTTACCTTGGGCGAACTCGTAAGCCGCTTTGGTGTGCCCCGGCTGGTGTACGCTTCAAGGGGCGTTGAGGAATGGCAGGACGATGTTGTTTTTGTCTACGACCGGGGGAATTTCTACATCTACAGGGACAGAGTATGGCAGGTGGGCATCAGTTCGTTTCGGGGCATAAACACGGGAGACCCGCAGGGCCTTGTTTCCCTGGTTATGGGCCCAAACGCCGAAACCCGGGGGAGTTCCATTTTCTATCCCCTGCACGTGCGGCCGTGGCCCTTGGTACTGCGGTGGGATATCGACAGCGCCGGCAGGGTCAATGCCATTTTCATTTACCGGCCGGATTTTTGAAAGAGAATGACACTCTTTTGGGGCTTTTATGGGGAAGATATGTCTTTGTCTTACAGGTAAAACCCTCGCCCAAAATCTGGAAATCCTTGACAAAAACCGCGCGTACGTGGATATTGCCGAACTCAGGGTGGATTGCCTTGACCCGGACGAGCGCTTTCTCCTGCGCCGCTTTCCCGGAATGGCGGGCATCCCCGTTATCCTTACCGTCAGGCGGGCCGTTGACGGCGGCTCTTATTTTTCCGGGGAAGCCTCCAGAATAACGCTTCTTGCCAAGGGACTGGCCTACGCCGATGCCGACCGGCGGCGCAATTTCGCCTACGTTGACCTTGAAGAAGACTTGGACGTGCCCAGCCTTGAAGAAGCTGCGCGGGCATTCGGAACCCGGATTATCCGTTCATGGCACAACACCGAAGGAGTTGATGAAAACCTTGCCGGGAAACTCCGCAAACTCAGAAGGATAGGGGACGAGATCGCCAAAGCCGCGCTGACGCCCCGCCATCTGGATGACGTGCGCAGGGTATACCACGCCGCGCGGGAAACCACAGACGTGGACAAGATTCTTTATTGCATGGGGGAATACGGAGCCAACACCGGCATACTCGCCGAACACCTAGGTTCCCGGATAAGCTACACCTTCCCCGCCGCGGCAAGCGATGCCCCCCCCGCGCCGGGGCAGATGGAACCTAGGGAACTGGCGGAACTCTACCGCTTTCACGAAATAACGGATAAGACAAAAATATTCGCCATTACCGGTTATCCGCTTACTGTTTCTTCAAGCTGCCGTTTCTTCAACGCCATATTCAAGATAGAGCAGACCGACGCGGTGTATGTTCCCATCCCTGCCGATTCCATACAATCCATGATGCGCCTTGCCGGGGAAATAGGCATTTCGGGGCTTTCCGTTACGATGCCCTACAAGGAAGACGCGCTCTCCTGCCTTAAGGAAGCATCGAAAGAAGTCCTTTCGATAGGCGCTTGCAATACCATTGTAACCGGCCCCAATGGATGGGCGGGATACAACACGGACGCCGCCAGTTTTTCCGGCTCGCTATTACAGTTTATTGGGCGCAAGGATTTGCGGGGCCGCAAGCTAACCATAATCGGCGCGGGAGGCTGCGCGCGGGCGGTCGCCGCCGAGGTGTACCGCCTTAAAGGAAAGGCGCTTGTTCTTAACCGGACTGTCGCCAGAGCCCGCGCCCTTGCCGAACCCTACCGCTTCGCATGGGCGGGGCTGGACAGCCGGGGGGCCGACCTGATGGAAAAATACTCCGGCATAATAATTCAGGCAAGCTCCGTTGGCATGACCCCCAACGCTGACGCAGACCCGATAGCGTTCTACAAGTTTTCGGGCCGGGAAATTGTGATGGACGTTATCTACAAGCCCGAAAAAACCGCCTGCCTTAGGCGCGCGGAAGAAGCGGGCTGCCGCATCCTGAACGGTCATGCCATGCTTTTGGGGCAGCTTCGCCAGAAATACACGTACTTTGTGAACAAGGAATTCCCCCCCTCCCTTATTTCCCGGGTGGGGGTTTAAGCTGGGGCAAAATCATGAAGGATATGGGTGGAATGAATATGGACGCGATGGATCAAGCAGCGGTTAAAGAAATGGCTGGAAGGGCAGCGGTGGAAGCCTTGGTAAGAAGCGGCATGAAGCTGGGGCTGGGAACCGGCTCTACCGCCGTTTTTGCGGTGCGGCACATCGGCGATCTTTTGGCGCGGGGCAAACTCAGCGGCATACGAGCCGTGCCCACCAGTTTTCAGACTGCCATAGAGTGCGAAAAATGGGACATTCCCCTTTTCACCCTGAATTCAAGGGAGATAGGCGGGACGCTAGACCTTACGATTGACGGGGCGGACGAGGTTGACCCCCAAAACCGGCTGGTAAAAGGCGGCGGCGGGGCCCTTCTTCTGGAAAAAATCGTGGCATACGCCTCCGCCTCCTACGCCATAGTCGTGGACGAATCCAAACTGGTCAAAGCCCTTGGCGTCAAGTTTCCGGTTCCGGTAGAAGTTATCCCCGGCGCGAGAATCCCCGTAACGCTGGCCCTTGAAAAGCTGGGGGCGCAGGTAACGCTTAGAGAGGCGGTGCGCAAGGCCGGCCCGGTAATCACCGACCACGGCAACTTGCTTTTGGACATACGCTTTGCAATCCCGCCCGACCCTCGCGCGCTGGAGGCGGAACTTAACCGCATCCCCGGCGTGGTGGAAAACGGCTTTTTCACGGGGCCCCATGACCGCAGCCTGCTTCCCAGAATCTTTGTCGGCAGGGCGGACAACCCGGTTTAACTTACCGCCGGAATGTGATATACTGCCCCCACGAGGTATCAATGAACGAGCTTGTCATTACCGCAACCCGGTCAATGAAAGATTACGCTTCCCGGGTTGTGAAGTATGTGACAAATAACCCCCGCTTCAGCGACATGGAAGAAAGCGTCAACGGAGTGGAAATTCTCAGCACGGAACGTTTTGCCGATGGAGAACTGGAAGTGTCCATCAGGGAGTCCGTCCGGGGCAAGACGGTCGTGCTTTTTGCCAGTTGTGCCCGCAATGACGCGGGGCTGGGGGTCGAGGAAGCCAAGCTGGAACTTTACCACGCCGTGGATGCCCTAAAGCGCTCGCAGGCGGGGGACATAGTCGTGTTTGAGCCGTTTATTTCCTGTTCCCGGTCGGACAGAACCACCCGCCGCAACTCGGTGGGCCTGTGGATTCACTTCAAAATCCTTTCCAGCCTTGGCGTTACGCATATTCTTACCTACCAGCTCCACTCAAATAAATCTGTGTCCATGCTGGACCCGACAATCTGCACCATCGACAACCTTCCCGTTCTGAACCTGCTGGAACGCTACCTCTGCGACACCTACATACGGGACATCAAAACGCTGGAAGAAGAAGTTCGCCCCCGCTGGGCTTTCTGTTCCGTTGACGCTGGCGGGGAAAAATCGGCACGGGAATTTGCCAACGCCTTTGGCGCACCCTTGGTTGTGGCCCACAAGCAGCGCAGTTATTCCAAGGTCAACACGGTCGAGTCCATCAACATTCTTTCCGCGGAGCCCGTGGAAGGCAAAGTGCTGTGGATCGTAGATGATATGATTGACACCGCGTCTTCCGTGGAAACGCTGATTCGCGCGCTGGCCCCCCTGAGCCCCAGGGAAATAAATATCATCGCGCCCCACGCGGTTTTTTCCCCGCCCGCCGCCGAGCGCTTAAACGGGCTTGCGCGGGAGGGCCTTCTTAACCGGATTATTGTAGCCGACACGATTAACGTCTCCGCTTTTTCCGGCGCGATACCCGGCATAGAAGTAGTCCCCTCTACAGAGCTTTCCGCCAATATCGTCCGTATTCTGGTGTTGAAGGGCTCTTTAAGTAAGTTAATGCTTCCCTTTAGCGCCGAAAAATACCTGAAATCGCCGGGCTTGTTCAGCGGTTAGCTTTAGCTGTGCAGGTAGCGGCAAAAAAAACGGGTTGCCGCCCCCACGGCAACCCATCAATTATGAGCCTTTTTTTAAATTAAGCTGTTCAGAAGATGGAGGTCCGAACAACCCGTATACTTTGATACTATTAGCACAAACCTTCATACGAAATACCCTAAAGCAGAAAAACTTTGTCGCAAAATACGCCCTGTTTTGCGCCGTGCCGACTGACACTATCGCTCTTTTTGTGCTAGGCTGAATAAAGCATCAACACGGCCCGGAGGCAGGAAATGGGCGTACTTGTAATAAGTTTCGATTCCGTTGGCGATACTGTGTTTCAGGCTATGGCCGGGGACAGCGAGCGCTACCCCAATGTCGCCGTGTTCAGGCAGGAGGCGTACTATCAGGGGGGCATTAAGACTGTTTTTGTGTCGAATACCTACCCTGTTCACACCACCGTTTCCACGGGCAGGCAGCCCAAAGACCACGGCATTATATCTAATCTGCTGCCGCCCCAAAAAAATGGCTGCCGCCCTTGGGCGCAAATGGCAAAATACATAAAAAGTCCAACCATTTGGGACGCGGCAAAGAAAAAAAAACTGTCCACGGCGGCTATGCTTTGGCCGGTAACCTGCGGCGCGGATATTGATTACCATATGCCGGAGGTGCATGTGGAAAAGGGCCAGAATTTGCTGCTCCGCAGTCTGCGGTACGGGAGCGTGTTGTTCCAGCTGTCCGCCCTTTTCAGCTACGGCGCGGGGCTTGTTAAAGCCCTTAAAAGCATAAGGCGGGGTAGCGCGGGGCAGCCTGATCTGGACAATTTTACCACAGCCGTAACCTGCGGCGTGTTAAGGCGCAAAAAGCCTGACCTTGCGCTGGTTCACCTGATAGCTTACGATACTCTGTTTCACTATGCCGGTTCCGGTGGCAGGGAGATGGACATTGCGAAAAAGGCAATGGATACCAATCTTGGCAAGCTCCTTGAAAGCGCGAAAGACTACACGGTGATTGTTTTTTCTGACCATTCGCAGATAGATGTTGATGAAAATGTAGACTTAAGCGTATTGTACGGGGACACAGTTTTTGAGCAGTGCGGCGGCTGCGCTTTTTTAAGCGGGGAACCGGAGGGTCTGGAACGGGAGCCGTGGTTTGGGCGCTATCTTTCAAAGGAAGAAATGAAAGAAAGCGGATATATGTACAAGCCGGTTTTTGGCATCGCCGCGAAGCCCGGTTATGTGTTTTCGGAAAACGGCGGATACAAGGGCGCTCATGGCTACCCGGCGGATTATGAAGGCTACCGTGTATTTTATGGTGTCAGGGGCAATAAATTCACGGCGGGCCATGAACACCAATGGCTGAAAGGGCACATAACAGACGTAACGGCTATTATCGCGCGGGAACTCGGCCTTGACATGGATATTCCAGAGGAATACGGCGAGGGGTGAACAAAACAAGGAAGCTGATGTGAGAAATTTCACAAAAGAAGAACGCAGTTGGGTACTGTACGATTGGGCCGAAGGCGTGTTCACCACGATCATGATGGCGGCGGTTTTTCCCGTTTACTTTGTGAGTGTTGCCGGGGGGGAAGGCAGTCCGGGCAGTATGTGGTGGGCCATCGGGCTTGTTGCGGCAAGGCTTACGGTGGGCATCGCCGCCCCGTTTTTGGGGGCAGTGATTGACTACAAGGGCTACAAGAAGCGGCTTTTTGTTATATTTTTGGGCGCGGGTGTGTTCTTTACCGCATTGGCGGCGGTGGTAAGTTCATGGCAGCTTTTGCTTGTAACATATGTTTTTGCCAACATTTTCTGGTCTGTCTGCAATCAGATTTACGACAGTTTTTTGCCCGACATTACGACAAAAGATCGCATGGACAGGGTAAGCGCCACGGGCTTTGCTATGGGCTACATAGGCGGCGGAACCATACCATTCATGTTAAGCATAGCCCTTCTTTTGTTTGGCGAAAATTTCGGCATAGACACCACGCTGGCGGTAAGAATATCGGTGGTAATGACGGCGGTGTGGTGGGCGGCGTTTTCTATCCCCATAATAAAAAATGTCCACCACAAATACGGAGACGACTTGCCGGAAAAAGATTTTTTCAGGCAAACGTTCAACAACATGGTGGATACCGCAAAAAAAATCGCAAAAAACAAAGCGGTGCTTACATTTATGATTGCCTACTTTTTTTACATAGACGGCGTTAGCACCATTATCAACATAGCCACGGCCTATGGAGCCGAACTTGGCCTGCCCGCCACAGGCATGATAGGGGCCCTTTTTTTGACACAGTTGGTGGCTGTTCCCTTTAGCCTTCTTTTTGGAAGGCTTAGCGGAAAAACCAATCCCCTGAACCTGATTGCCGGCGCTATAGTAATGTACTGCGTAATTTCCAGCGTGGGCTTTGTAATGGGTTTTGGTCTTGAAGAAGGCTTTTTTGGGACGGACACGGCCCTGATTCTGTTCTTTACGCTGGCCTTTTTGGTGGGCACTGTTCAGGGGGGTATTCAAGCCATTTCACGCTCCACGTTCAGCAAGCTCATACCGCCGCAAGAAAGCGGCGAGTATTTCGGCTTTTTTGAAATATTCGGAAGGTTCGCCGCAATAATTGGCCCTTCGATCTACGCTCTTGTTCTCGCGGTTACAGGCAGAAGCAGTTTCGGGATTTTGTCGATTACGGTGGTGTTTGTAACGGGCCTTGTAATCCTGCTTAGAGCCCGCAAGCTTGTTGTGTTTGAGAGATAACCCCCCGCCGCGCGTGAGCCAACATTTCCGCTAAAAGCTCCGGCAGGGGAGGATATACGGTTTAAGAAGCCCGCCCAAGGAACACGGCTACGGAGCCTCGGTCTCCTTCGCCTAAGAATTTGGGCAAATGGCTTCTTAAACCGTATATCCTCCCC
>WQUW01000098.1 GCA_009781915.1 Treponema sp.
CAGAACTCAACCGCAGATTCCTTGAACTCACTCGTGTAACTTTTTCTTCGTTTCCTCATGATTTACTCTCCTTCGGTTATCATGAGCTTAACTTTGTGTCCACTCAAACGGGGGAAGTTCAAACCAATGAATTTTGCATTATTTGGGGAAAAAAGCCGCCTAAGCGCCTGTCCCATGCCTTCTACTTCATCTATTATGTATATTTATTCACAAAATTGATTTCCGTGACGCGCCCCCGCCGCCCCCTTGCGCAACCCCGCGAAACCGCGTATAATCCCAAGTACCCTCTTTGCCCGTCTCTTTTTTGCGGTGGGCCTGAAAAACACAAGTCCGTAAGGAGGACGTATGCGTCAGTATGAACTGATGGTCATTTTCCCGTTGGAAGAAGACCAGCACAAGGCAGGCCGGGAACAACTGTTGACCGACCTTGGGAACAACGGGGTGGAGATCGAGAAAACCGACGAGATCGGGGACCGCGACTTGGCCTACGAAATCAAAAAGAGAACACGGGGAAAGTACGCCCTTTTTACCATAAAAGCGGACCCCGGCAAAATCGCCGGAATGGACCGGATGTTTAAGCTTAACGCCCACCTTTTAAAGTACCTTTTCGTGAACATCGAGGACAGGGAAAAACATGGCTGATATAAACCACGTTGTCCTGGTCGGCAGGCTTACCCGGGACGCGGAATTAAAATATACTACTTCAGGGCAGGCGGTGTGCAAGTTCTCCATAGCCGTAAATCGGCGGCGCAAGAACGGAGACCAGTGGGAGGACGAGGCGAATTACTTCGATATCGTTCTTTGGGGCCGGCAGGGGGAAGCCTTAAACCAGTATCTGGTTAAGGGAAAGTCCGTGGGCGTTCAGGGTGAACTCCGTCAGGATCGCTGGCAGCAGGACGGGCAGAGCCGTTCCAGAATAGAGGTCGTTGCCAGCAACATCCAGCTCATGGGGTCAAGCTCCGGCGGTCAGGGCTCAGGGGGACAGGGTTCCTACGGCAATAACCGTAACGAAAATACAGCGCCGGCAGGCGCGCCGGGCGGCGGCGAGTCTTTCCGGGATGATCAATTTACCGATGATATTCCATTTTAACAGGGGTTACCATAATGTCTGACGAAAGAACCATTGAAGGCGGCGAACGTTTTTCCCGCCCTGATAGAGACCGGCCCGACAGGGATCGGCACGACCGCGATCCGCATGACCGGGGAGGCGTAGACGGGCGGGACATGGATGCCCGGCGGGGCGGCAAGGGCAAAATTTTCTTCAAGAAAAAAGTGTGCAAGTTCTGCATCCAGAAGCTGAAAATCGACTACAAGGATGCCGACACCACGCTTCGCCGTTTTATTACCGAACGGGGAAAGATTCTCCCCAGACGCATCACCGGCACCTGCGCCAGACATCAGCGGGCTCTGGCGCTGGCGATTAAAAGGGCCAGAATGCTGGCGCTCCTTCCCTTCGTTGCCGATTGACGCTCCGTTACGCCCGCAAGCGGCTAAGAAAAAGGAACTTGTCCCTGCCCTTGTCGGGGCGGGGCTGTGCCTCTTTTTTTCAAGAAGCGGCCCGCTTGCCTTTTTCTTTCTCCTGCCCTTGGGCTTTTTGGCCTTCAGGCATGGCAGCCGGGCCGCGTGGAGCGCCCTTTTCTTCGCCGTCGCGGGGAATACCTTTATCACGCTGGGAGCGGCGGTAACGCTGGGCATCCCGGCGGCGGGAGTTGTCTGGGGCGTTTTGTACTTTACCGTCATGGCCTTGGCCTTTACGTGGGTTACCTGCGCGCCGCCGGGCTTTCGGCGGGAGGTTTGCACAACCGTGCGGCTTGTTACCGGATCGTGCCTCGCGGCCCTGTTTCTGGCGGGGATGTTTCTCCGCGCCACATCTTCCCCGGCTTTTGTGGAGCATATAAGCGGTTCCGCCATGATGCGGACAGCGCTGTTATCGGGACTGACGGCGGAAGCGTTTGTACGTTCCGTTACGTCCGTTGTACTGCGGGGGGGCGCTCTGGTTTCTTCCGCGCTGCTTTTTTTCCTTTGCCGCCAAGTGTGCTTTATTCTGGCCCGCCTATTCAACAAGAACAGAAGCGCCCAAACACAGCCGGCGGCGGGTTTTCACGCGCCTGTGGCGGTAATATGGGTTTTATCCGGCTCCCTTCTTATGGTGGTTCTGGCCAGCATGGCAAGCCTTGAAATTCCGGAAATTGTCCTCTGGAATATTTTAACGTTTTGCGGTATCCTGTACTTTGTTCAGGGAATGGGGATACTGCAATGGTTTCTCGCGCGTCCAGCGGTAACGCCCTTGTTGCGTCTGCTTTTTTGCGTGTTGTTTGTTGTTCTTGTTTTCAGTCCCGGAATTAACGTGGTTCTTATTGGGGGCGTTGTCCTTTTGGGAATCGCTGAAAACTGGGTTCCGTTCAGGGCCCCAAAATCCAACGGGCCGCCTTTTACTCCACAGGCGGGCGATGGCGGAAATTAGCCTTTCCGAATCATCCCGGCTCTAGTCCGCCCGTACTATCAAACGTAAGGAGCTTGAGTATGAAAGTTATTTTGAACAAGGATCTTGCCCCGCTGGGGGAAGAAGGCGATGTCAAGGATGTCGCCACCGGTTACGCGAGGAATTACCTTTTTCCCAGAGGTATCGCCCTTCCCTTTAACGAAAGGACGGTAAAGCTTTTTGAAAGCCGCCGGGAAGAAATCGAATCCCGCAAAGCGCAGAAACGCACCGACGCCGCAGGGCTTAAAGACAAGCTCGAAAGCCTTGATGTGTCGATAACCATGCCCGCCGGGGCCAACGGAAAACTCTACGGCGCTGTTACCAGCCAAACCGTGGCGGACGAGCTTGCCAAACAGGGCTACCAGATAGAACGAAAGCGGATTGAACTGGCCGCCGGAGCCAATATCAAGAATGTGGGCAAGTACAAAGTTGTCGTAAAGCTCTACGAAAGCGCCGCCGCCGAAGTTACCGTAAACGTGCTGGGGCAGGAAATAAAGACCGAAAGCAAGTCCGCTTCCGCCGCCCGGCCCCCGAAAAGACGCCGGGAAGAGCCAAGGGAACAACTAGTGGAAGGGGGCGAGGCCCCTGCCGCCGTGCCGTCTGCGGATGCTCCGGCGGAGGCCCCGGCGGAACTTCCGGCAGAGATTCCGGTTGGGGTTTCTGTGGAAATCCCGCTTGAGGATTCGGAGGAAGCTCCGGAAGAAGAAGAAGCCGGGGAACCTGTAGAGGAGGACTCTGCCGGTATCGAGCCGGACGGAGATTCCCGGTAGAGGACAAATGACGGCCCCGGTTAAAAGTAGAATTCCTCCCTACAACGACGACGCTGAAAGGGCCGTCATTGGCGCTACGCTTATTGACGAAAACGCCATAACCATTGCCCAGCAGTACCTGAAGCCGGAGGATTTCTACTCTCCCAGACACCGCAGGATTTTTGAGGCCGTACTGAGCCTTTTTAACAACGGTATCAGGCCTGATTTGCTGACGCTTAACAGCGAACTGGAGCAGAAAGGCAGGCTGGACGAGGCCGGCGGCAATGATTACATCGCTTCCCTTACCCACGCCGTGCCTTCCAGCGCGAACACCGAATACTACGCCCAGATTGTGCAGAACCATTCCCTGCGCCGGAGCCTGATTCACTTTTCCGGGGAAGCCGGGGCAAGGGCCTACGACGAAACGGTGGAACCGAAAATCCTCCTGGAAGAGGCCCAGCAAAAACTTTTTTACATAAGCGATCCCCGCCGGATTTTCCGTTACAAGAAGGTGGATAACCTGATAAAGGGCGTTGTCAACTATATTGACGGGGCGTACAGCGCCAAGGCGGAATACACCGGCATTCCTTCCGGCTTTAGCGCGCTGGACAGGCTTACATCGGGCTTTCAAGCCGCCGAGTTGATAATCATAGGAGCCCGGCCCGGCATGGGAAAGACCGCGATCGCCCTGAGCATGGCGGCGAACATTTCCGTCAGGCAAAATATACCCTCCGCCTTTTTCTCTTTGGAAATGTCGGATCAGGCTTTAATGTTGCGGCTTATATCATCGGAGGCGGGAATAGACTCTCAAAAACTCAGGACAGGTTTTTTTCAGCAGTCCGATTTTCAGAAAATCTTTGACGCCGCCGGAGACGTGCATAACGCCCCCCTTTACATCGTTGATATGCCCAACATGACCATACTGAACATTCAGGCAATGGCCCGGATGCTGAGGGTTCAGGAAAAGGTAGAGATCATTTTTATCGACTACATCGGGCTAATCGCTTCGGACAACAAGATGCTTCCACGCTGGGAACTGATTTCCGAGGTGTCAAGGGCGCTTAAAGGGCTTGCCAGAGAACTAAATATTCCCGTGGTGGCCCTTTCCCAGCTCAGGCGGGAAGCGGAAAACCAGAAGCCCAGCCTCGCGGATATACGGGAATCCGGCTCTATTGAACAGGATGCCGACATGGTTATGTTTATCAACCGGGACCGGGAACTGGAAAAATCGGCGGAAGAGCAGGCGATGGAAGCCGGGCAAAAAGTGCAGCTCATGGTGGCGAAAAACCGGAACGGGCCTGTAGGCACGGTTGACCTGACGTTCTTGAAGCATATAACGAAGTTTGTTCCCTTTGCCGACGACCGGGGATAGGGGCAAGCGGAAGTCTTCCGTTTTTCCCGAAAGTGTTGTATGGTATGAGTATATCAAATTATTTTTGCCGGGGGGACAGTTATGACTTTTATAGACCGATACAATTTTGAGTTTCTGAAAAACGACGCTGAAGATATGGTGCTGCAGGAGCTGGGAAGCCAGCTTGAATCGTACCCGCAGCCCGTCTGCCTGTGCAATGATTGCGTTCTGGACATGGCGGCGGTGGCCCTGAACGCCGTAAAGCCCCTTTACCGGGCCTCGCTTTTGGGCTCCCTTTACACCGCCACGGCGAAGAACGAAAAAGCCTATGGCTCAAGCCTTCGGGACGCGGTTTCCGGCGCTATCGAAAAGGTGCGGGAAAACCCAAGCCATGACGTAGAGCCGCCCGAAGCCGAAGTCGAACCCGGTGAAGCTTAAAACAGCCGAACCTGTTCTGGCGGGCCTTCTTCCCCATGAACTTACGCGCCTGCTTGGGGCCTACCCTTCTTTCCGCTCCCGGCAAATCTATACATCTATCTGCCACGGCGCTGAAACCTTCGATGAAATGACCAGCCTTCCGCTACCGTTGCGTAAGGAGCTGGCACAGCAGTACGGCCTTCTTTCCGGCAGGGTGTCCTCGGAGCTTAAGGACACGGACGGAACGGTAAAACTGGGGATAACGCTGGAAGACGGGGCGGTTATTGAGTGCGTAGCGCTTGGCGACGGAGAGGGCCGCAAAACCGCCTGCCTTTCCACGCAGGCCGGATGCGCCTCGGGCTGCGTGTTCTGCAAGACCGGTACGCTTGGCCTTAAACGGAACCTTTCCGCCTCAGAAATCGCCGGGCAATTTCTGCGCCTTAAAAGAAGGGAGCCGTCGATTTCGCATATCGTCATAATGGGCATGGGGGAACCCCTTTTCAACCTTGGGGAATTGCGAAAAGCGCTCGCCTTTTTCATGGAAAGCGGCGGGCTGAATATTTCAAAGCGGCGGATTACCCTTTCTACCTGCGGCATCGAAAAGGGCATACTGGACTTCGCCGAGCATGGGCCGGATATACGCCTTGCCCTTTCGCTGAACACCGCCCGGCAGGAACTCAGGCAGCGGCTTATGCCGGTAGGCCGGGAAAACCCGCTGCCCCCGCTCAGGGAAGCCCTGTTCGCCTACCAGAAAAGGCGGAAGCGCAGGATCACGCTGGAAATGGTTTTGCTTGGCGGCATCAATACCGGCGTCCCCGACGCTCAAGCCGTGGCGGAATTTGTGCGGGCCGGGCCGGGGCTGGAAGCGGTGGTAAACCTTATCCCGTGGAACCCTGTACAGGGCATGGAGTTTGAAGGCCGCCCGCTGCGGCCCCCCACGGCACGGGAAACGGCGGATTTTGCCGCCTTTCTGGAAAGCCGCCGCCTTAACGTTACCCGAAGATACAGGAAGGGCGCTTGTATTGGCGGAGCGTGCGGGCAATTGGGGGCGCTAGCGGAGGAATAGCCAAAGGATAACCTGAAAAAAGCCAATCATGGCCCCCAGAACCCCGCCAAAAAAATTAATCCATTTGAGCTGCCCTGCCATGACATCCAGAATTATTTTTTCAACCCTGATCATGTCAAGGGAGTTAATCCGGTCGCACACAAGCTCTTTGATATTAACCGAAGAAAGCGCGCCTTCGATATTTTCGTCCAGCGTACTGGCGGCCTTTTCCGCCAAAAAGGAATCGAGCTTGGCTTTTTTGGTCTCGGCAAGGGAAAGGAATTCCCGCAATGTTATGCCGGGGTATTTTTCAAGAGTGTTTTCTAGGGCCTGCCGGTACAGCGACGGCTCCCCCCGGTCGTGTTTTTTCATTTCACGAACCAGCCCGCCTTTTATTATCTCCCGCGCGGGGGAGATAAACGCCGAGCCGACATCGTGCATCCGGGATTTAAGCCATGAAGAAAATCCGTCATCGTCCCGCTCAAGGAACGGGATTTTTATCGACGGAAATTTTCGCTGAGCCCACGCCCTGATGATTTCCTCCAGAAAGGAATTGAAAACCTCGGAATTGACAAAATCCTTTGACAGTTCGGCTATGTGGGAATTCCACGTATCGCCGTGCTGGTCTTCCAGCCACGAGGAAACGGGGCGGCTAAGCACATGGTTTGTGTACGATCCTATGGCGGCCCCGATATTCCCCCGAACCTCGGATTTGGCAAGGCGTTCCCGTATTACCCCGGCGGTAACCAGTTCCCGCTCTACCATGTCCCCTATGCTCTGCGCCAGTTTGCGGCGCTCCCTTGGCAGTATACCGGGCGTAAAGGGCAGACGCAGGCCAAAGAGCCTTATTTCCCGCAAGGGGCGAAACAGCATTTTTATCGCCACAAGGTTTGTTACATAGCCAATAAGCCCCCCAACAAGCGGGGGCAGTATCCAGAACAGATGCCCTGTCATGGCCCCATTGCTCTTGAAGCGGTGTTTGCCCGTGATTCCCTGTCGAAGATTTCCACTACCGTTTCCGGAAGCCAGCCGCGGGAGGGAACCTCCGGCGGACGGAAGTTTTCTTCCGCCAGCACCCACGACTCAGAACTCCCCGGGTTAATGATGTGCCGCCGCTCGATAACGCGCAGCACTGTCCCCCGGCGCAGATGCCCCTGAGACTCTCCGCCGGGGTGGGGTTCGCTTAAAAGGTGGGCGAAGGAAACGTTGACCACCCCATAGCCGATATGCTGGCGTACCAAGGGATGGGTGGCGGGGGGCGTAACCGGAAGGTTCGGCGAAAACCGGTGGCAGCCCGAAAGGAACACGGGCAGAACAAGCGGAAGCAAGAAAAGGGGCGCGAACCGGCTGAGCGTAAGGAAAAAAGCTACTTTCATTCTACGCCATTATAGGGGAAAGCGGCGTTTTAGTCAGTAGGCTCTTTCCCCTGCCCCGCCCCCGGCTACAGTAGCAGCACCGTGGGGAAAAGAAAGTGCAGCACCGCCGCGACAAGAGCGGCCACGCCGATTATCTTCTTGTTGGCGACCAGCAGGCGGTCAACTTTTTCTACCCGCTCCGTAACTTCCACAGATGTGCGGTTGCGGTAATACTCGAAGACCAGAATAAAGCCGGCGAGAAAACCTGTCAGGGCGGGGAAGAGGTCTCCTATTATGGGCACATCTCCCTCGACAGAGGAAAGGATTTTCATAAGCCCCGTAAGCGCCGAAGCTACGCCCACGACAAGCCTGAACGTTTCGTCTTTAATAGAAAACCCGCTCTTGAACACCATCGGGGCGTCCCTGTCCCCGGATATGAGGACATACCCCGCCAATGCGTTCATGACAATCGACAAAAAATAAAACTGTAACATTCAAAAACCACCTTACCTGACCATATCTTTACCATACTATGTTTATCGCCTTTACGCAATTATTCCACAGAGCGTTAGCCCCCCGACCGTATAAAAGCGCCTGAGTGCGTGCTTCTAAAGCGGTGCAAAAGAGCGCCGCTTTCTCCAAGGTTTAAGGGGCCTATAAGAACCTGATACACAGTGCCGTGCGCCGGGTTTTCGCCCCTCATAATTACGACTTCCCGGCTAAGGCTAGCGTCAATCCTGTCAATTCTGGCTAATTCGTACTGCACCGCTTCCCGGCTGGAGTACGCCGCTATTTGCAGGTAGTACATCCCGGCTTGAAGGCGGTCGATTACCGGCGCGGAAAAGCCCTGCGGTGAAGCGAATGCCGGGGCGGGCGCTAGGGGGGCTTCCCGTATCGGGTCGATAACAAAGGAAGGATCGACATGACGCTCATGGGGCGGGATAGCGCCGACCGGGGCGGGCCCTATGCCGGGTATGACAAGCGCCGGATCGACGTGATACTCCTGTGGCGGGATAGCGCCGGCCGGAGCGGGGCCTATGCCGGGTATGACAAGCGCCGGATCAACGTAATACTCGCGGGGCGGGATTGCGCTTACCGGGGCGGGCCCTATGCCGGGTATGACAAGCGCCGGATCGACGTAATACTCGCGGGGCGGGATTGCGCTTACCGGAGCGGGCCCTATGCCGGGTATGACGAATGCCGGATCGACGTAATACTCGCGGGGCGGGATAGCGATGACCGGAGCGGGGCCTATGCCGGGTATGACAAAGGCCGGATCAGGGGCAATTACGGCTTCTTCCGCGGGGGGGCGAGGCTCGGCGGGAACCAGCGTAAGAGCGTAGCCGGGCCATAGCCCCGGATCGCCTGGGGCAACCGGCTGTGGCGGTGCTGGAGCGGCGGGAACCGGCACGGGAACGGCGGCAACCCCCGGCGGGGCTGGCGGCACGGGGACTCCGGCGGCTTGCCAAGGGGCCCCGGCATTATTCCCGGCGGGAGGAGCCGGGATTACCGGCTGAGCGGCCCGGTTATACGCATTGGCGGGATCGGCGGGCACGGCAGGGGCGGGAACAACGGGGGCAGGCGCGGCGAAGGCCGGGGGGGCGGCATACCCCGGGGCTGGCGGACGCGGCCCAAAGCGGCCAGCCGTCGCGACACCCGGCGCTTGGGTCATGCGAATCCGGCCCAGCGCCCCTGAGGAAAGCCCGATGGCCTGCGCCGCCTCGTAGGAAAGCAGCGCCAAAAGCCCCGGAGCCGCTTCAAGGGCCGACGAGGTAACGACACGGGTTGTCCTTCCGTTTTCAAGATTGATAACATCTACCACGGTATTCAGCGGGAAGGAATTGGTGGCAATGTAAAGCCCGGTTCCGGGAAGGCCGCCGCCAGAAGCAACCCCCGCCGCCCCTTCCCATATGGAACTGCTGACCATGATAAAAAGCGAGGCGGCGATACAAAAAACGAAGCCCTTATGTTTCATACCGTTATCTGTCCTTTATGCGGGAGATTACCGCCCGGCCCGCGTTCTGGGCGATTTGCGTCTCTTCGGCGGCGTTCCTTCCCTCGCCGGCGGAAAAACTCCTCTGGTAGATCAACTGGCGGGAACTTGAATCGTACACGTACACAACCACGGCGGACGGGACTGCCCTTCCCTCTTGAACGCTGTATTCGAAGAAGCCGACGACAAAATAATCCGCGCCTCCGGTTACGGCCTTGTTAAAGCTTGCCCCAATCTCGCCGCTTAGCGCCGTTTCGGGCTTCTGTTCCATCCATATGATCGGGCCGTTGGTTACAATGTAGCCTGAGTCAAAAAAAGCCGCCATAAGCCCGCTTTCCCAAATTCTGGAATGCTGGCTGCCGGAAACCTCCTCGCCAGTTCCAGTTTCCACGAGCAGAAAACTCACCATCGAGGCCGGGACGGGCAGCGCCAGAAGCGCAAGCAGCGCCGCCGCACTTACAAAGCGCTTACAAAACCGTATACAAGACATAGAACCCTCCTCTTTCTCTATCGGAAAAAAAATCCAATGCCTAAAACGGTATCCGGCTAAGGCTGCCTGAATTGGGCGCTCCAGACGCCGGCATGGTAGGTGTAGGTTCCCGCCCTGCGCCCCTGTTCCTCGTAGAGTTCGGCAAAGGCTGATCCAAAACCCCCGGTATCATCAATCGCCATCCAGTCGGCAAGAAACGTAACGTCCGATCCAATGGTTATGCTGGTAAACTTGTTTCCGGCAAAGGCCGAGCAACTGATGTACGCAACGCTGTCGGGGATGGTTACGCTTGTAAGCTGGTTGTTCAAAAAAGCGTCTCCCCCGATATGCCTGACATTTCCGGGGATGGTTATGCCGTACAGCTTGTTATTGGCAAACGCCGCCCAGCCGATGGCGATAACGCCGTCGGGGATACATACGCTGGTAAGATTGTTGTCCGCAAAGGCCCCCTGCCCGATATTCGTAACGCTGGCGGGGATGGTAACAGTGGTCAACTCGTTGCCGTCAAAGACCGCCTGATCGATGGAAGTAACGTTGTTCGATATGGCCGCGCTGGAAAGCCGGTTGTTCCAGAACGCCCTGCCTCCGATGCTGGTAACGCTGTCAGGAATAACAACTTTGGTAAGTTCGTTGTTCGAAAACGCCAACCCCCCGATACTGGTAACGCTGTCGGGAATAATAACGCTGGTAAGCCGGTTGTCGGCAAACGCCATCTGCCCGATTGTGGTAACACGCGAGCCAATGGTTACGCTGGTAAGCCTGTTTCTGAAAAAGGCGTTATGCCCGATTGTGGTAACGCTGTCGGGAATAACAACGCTGACTAGCTGCCGCCCCACGACAAACCAGTCGCCTTCCCAGCGCCCGCCCTGTAAGGCGTCTTCCCCAATTCCGGTAACCGGCATTCCCTGTATGCTGGGAGGAATCCGCACATTCACATTTCTCCCCCGGTAACCGGTAATCGTAACGCCGTCGCCGGATACTTTCCAGAAGAAATCCCGTTCACTGTCAAACTGCTGCCCGCGGCCGCATCCGGCAAGCACCATCAGGGCCAGCCACGCGGCCCAAAAAACATTTTTAAATTTCATTAGAATCACCTTAATATCTTAAATTTTTATTGAGAGAATGGCCGGTGTCAAGATATATCGCGTTTTTTTTTGTTGACAAACCGCTCAGAGAGTGGTTAAGATATTTCTAGCAGAGATATCGCAATAGGAGTTATATAGATGTGTATTATTAGTATGTATCCAAGTGTTGTTCGCCACATCATTTACCGCCCCTCCCCCCCCACTCCCCACCCTCTAAAAAACTTCACCCATCTCCCCCCTCTACCCTTTCAC
>WQUW01000099.1 GCA_009781915.1 Treponema sp.
CCTTGCAACGGTACCTTTGTACACCGCCCTTTGTTCCGTTCAGTTGGTAGCTTTGGCTGCCGCAATGTAAACATTTGGGTTTCACAGGTTTGTTATAACATCATTTTCTTCTCTTTGTCTATCCTGTCAGTTTTAGTTGAACAATGCCGAGGAACTCTCCTTTCATACTGCAGATGGTTATTCTTTGATTTGGATGATTCCCTCAGACCCTGATGCATACAGTGGTGCAAATGTTGCGCTTGTGTACGCCAACATTGCGGGCACTATTAGGGGCATAGACATATATCAAGACGAATACTACGGAGAGAGCTATGTTACTACGGTTAACATGGAATTAAGACCAAGCTGGAATACAGTAATTAGTACATGGGGGCCCGACCCAGTCGTGTCAGACCGTTGGAATATGACCGTGGTTACCGGAAGGCCCGGCGATGACTTCGTGTGGGTTCTTTTCCCGCCGTGGAATTAGCAAAAAACGTGTGAACGAGCCACGCCAGAGTACGCGTAACCCGCATACTCTGGCGGCATTTCCGGGTTCCTCCGGGAATGCCGGGCGCAGATGCTCTGCAGCCCCCCAGCAATGCCCCGCCGCGCGTGAGCATTTACGCCAAAAGCCCCGGCAGGGGAGGATATACGGTTTAAGAAGCCATTTTGCATGGACTCTCCGCGTAGAAGACCTCAGGCTCCGTAGCGGGTTCCCCATGCGGGATTCTTAAACCGTATATCCTCCCCTGCCGGAGCTTTATGCGGGAATGTTCACGCGCGGCGGGGGGCGAGGTTTGCCCTTTTGCGTAATGCGTCCCGGTTCTTCCCTTTTTCCGTTTTCAGAAGGTACTTGTAGGTAAAATCCACGGCGCTCCCCTGTTTTTTCAGCATTTGAATATGAATCGGCCTTAATTCATCGTGCCGGGGATTGTCCATCATCAGTTCTCGCGCTACGTGCGCCACATATACCGGAGCGTCCTGACCGAAGAACTCAATTCCATCTTCGGCGGCATACGATTTGTGATCCGGGCGGGCATAGGGGAAATCTTCCGGAGGCAGACTTTTGGAAGCGTAGAAGCGGGGAACCCCGGCGCTGGTTACCCAGTAGGCGGTATAACGCTCGCCCATTTCGGTAATACGTTTATCCCATGACAATAAAATCAACCCATCCCGTTGAAGGAGGGGGCGATAGTCGGTAAGACCGCCGGGGACAGGTTTGCCGGGCGCGGCAAGCAGGCAGCCCCGGTGGGGATGCACCGCCTTTTTGAAGACGGGGCCCGCGCGTGAAGGGAAAGGGATGATGTTTGACGGCAGGGCGGGGGGAAGCTCTCGCGGCAGTGTGTTCGAGCCTTGACAGTTCTCCGCGAATTCACCGATTAGCCCCGCAAGCTTTGCCGCCAGGCATTGCAGGTTTTGCACTTGGGTTGTAAGTTCCGTTGTAATGTCAGGTAGTTTTCGTATGTGTTTCATTTTTTACCTCTCTAGGATGATGCAACCTGAAGTTGTTGAGAAAATAATATACGCATTACTACCCAAAAAGTCAAATGAAAAGTCAGGGCAAACTACATACTTCCCAAATACGCCGCTTGCTCAGCTGTCAGGGTATCAATACATATCCCCATCGCTTCCATCTTGATGCGGGCCACTTCGTTGTCTATTTCCAATGGAATGTCGTAAAGATCGGGCGCAAGCTGTTTGGCGTTTTTCGCGACATACAGCGCGCTTAAAAGCTGAATGCTGAAACTCAAATCCATAATCTCGGCCGGATGCCCGTTGCCCGCCACAATGTTGACCAAGCGTCCCTCAGCCAGCAGGTTCAGCACCTTGCCGCCGGGCACGTGGTATCCGTCGATGAACGGCTTGCGGTTTTCCATTTTCAGGGCCATCGCTTCCAGCGCTGTCCGGTCAACTTCCACATCGAAATGTCCGGCGTTGGCAAGAAGCACGTTGTGTTTCATCAGCTTGAAATGCTCTGTGGTAATGACTTTCGAGCAGCCTGTGGCGGTAACAAATATATCGCCCAGCGGGGCTGCCTCGGTCATGGGCAGTACCCTAAAACCGTCCATGAGCGCCGCAAGCGCTTTGTGGCGGTCTATCTCTGTTACTATTACGTTAGCGCCCAGGCCGGCGGCGCGTTTGGCTATCCCCGACCCGCAATAGCCGTATCCGGCTACGACAACGGTGCGGCCCGACACCATGTTGTTGGTGGAATACATGATCCCGTCCCATGTGGACTGCCCTGTTCCGTGAATATTGTCAAACAGGCATTTGCACTTGGCATCGTTTACCGCGAACATCGGGAATTTGAGCTTTCCGGCCCTAGAGCGGGCGCGCAGACGGTGAATGCCTGTCGTGGTTTCCTCGCAGCCGCCAAGCGTATTTTTGGCGTAGCGCGGCACTTCATCGTGAAGTAACGCTACAAGGTCGCTGCCGTCGTCAATAATGATGTCGGGGCAAAACTCCAAGGCTTTTATCTGATGCTCGTGGTATTCCTGAGCCGTCGCGCCGTGCCACGCGTACACATCAACGCCCAAGCTGTCCAACGCGGCGCAAATATCGTCTTTTGTGGAAAGAGGGTTGGAGCCGGTAACCGAGATATGCGCTCCCGCCGCCCGCAACACAAGGCCCAAGTAGGCGGTTTTCGCTTCTAAATGCACACACACCGCCACTTTAAGCCCTTTCAGCGGCTGTTCCGCCGCCATTTTTTTCTCAAAGTGGTTGAGTACAGGCATAAAATCCTTGACCCAGTTTATTTTAGCGAGCCCTGCCGCCGCCAGCGATTTATCTCTTATAATACTCATGCAAATTCCCCTTATTTGAAATCATACATGAATTCACGGTTATTTTCAACCAATCGAATTGCCTCAAATCGCTACTAAATGCCATCCCCAGCACGGCAGGCAGGGGGACGGGGCTGGAAATGATCGCCCAAATAAGATACACTTCCCCAACGGATGCCGTTTTGCGCGGCGCCTGCCAAGATGGCTCAGTCGGTAGAGCGGCACACTCGTAATGTGCAGGTCCCGGGTTCGATTCCCGGTCTTGGCTTTTGTGGACAGGCGTGGGGGCACGCTGGCGGGCCTTTACCCCAACCGCCGCTTTGCCAGCGCCTTTTTCAGCGCGTCCATGTCGGCCCCGCCGGAAAGCCCGTTCGGGGCAAGCTCTTCCAGACTCGTGTCCAGATCAAAGGGACGGCGGGCCACGTGTTCGGGGAAATGCGCGTCCGAGGAAGTAATCAAGGGATAGCCCAAAGTGTCCAGCCCCGCCCCGCTGACCGCCGGCGGTAGGCGGATACATTCCACGGCAGCCCACGGCCCCTTCACCATTACCCCAAGCTGGCTGGTCATGGAAAAAGCCGGCCTGTCCACGTGGGCGGGAATGACAATGCCGCCGTATTCGGCAACCTTTGCGCCAATCGTATCCACGCTTAGTTCCAGTAGCGGGTTTACAAGGTAATATTCCACTTCCCCTTCAACATTGTCTTCTTCGTCCACGTACACCTGATCCCCGGCCTTCTCAGGATTATTGGCAAAGGGCATAAGTATGCTGTAGGCGTATTCGCCAAATTCAAGGCTCGCTTCAAGGTTCCCGAAAAGGCAAAGAACGTGGACTTCCTCCTGCGTGGTAGCCTCCATGCCGAACAGGGGAAGAATGCCCCTTGGTGGACAGAGCTTGGCAAAGGCCGGGCAATTAAGGCTGGAATTGTGATCCGTCAAGGCCAGCGCCGTAACTCCCCGGCGGGCGGCAATATCCGCCAGCGCCCGTGGCGAGAGCGCGAGAGACCCGCACGGAGACAGGCAGGAATGGTTATGAAAGTCGGCCAGAATGGGCATGGTCAGGTACGCCGCTACAGGTTGAATTTGAAAAACATAACATCGCCGTCCTGTACAACGTATTCCTTCCCTTCAATGCGGAACTTGCCCGCCTCTTTGATTTTCGCCTCGGTTCCGTACTTGACAATATCATCGTAGGTATAAACTTCCGCCTTGATAAAGCCTTTTTCAAAATCCGTGTGGATGGCTCTGGCGGCCTTGGGCGCGGGTTCGCCCGCGTAAATCGTCCATGCCCGGCACTCGTCTTCCCCCGTGGTGAAAAAAGTGCGCAGTCCCAAAAGGCCGTAAGCCGCATGAATCAGCGAGGAAAGGGCCGATTCTTTAAGGCCCAGTTCTTCAAGGAACGCCTGCTTTTCTTGGGGGTCTTCTATGGTTATCAGCTCCGCTTCGAACTTGCCGCAGATAACAACAACTCTGGAGCCTTCGGCGGCGGCCTGTTTTTTCACGGCCTGTACGTAGGCAGTGCCTGTGTTTGAGCCGCCTTCCACAACAGCCCTCATTCCTTCTTCGTCTACGTTGCACACATACAGCATGGGCTTGGCGGTGATAAAATGGCAGTCGTAAATGGCGGCCTTTTCCTCGGCGCTTAATTCGACAGAGCGCACCGCACCGCCGTTTTCCAGAACCGGGCCGATTTTATCAAGCACGGCAAGTACGGTTTCGGCGGCTTTATGCTCGGCCTTGGCCTTCACTTTAAGGGTATGCTCCGCGCGCTCCCGGCGTTTCGCCATTGTGCCAAGATCGGCAAGCGCAAGCTCGATGTTGATAGTTTCGATATCCGATTCAGGGTCAATCTTGTCGCTTACATGAAGGATATTGGGGTTGTCAAAACAGCGCACGACATGGGCAATTATTCCCACCTCCCGGATATGGGCAAGGAACTGGTTTCCAAGCCCTTCCCCTCTGGAAGAGCCTTTTACCAGCCCCGCGACATCAATAAATTCCACTGTCGCCGGAATGGTCTGCTTGGGCTTAAAAATCCCGCTGAGTTTCGCAAGCCGGGCATCCGGCACATTCGCTATGCCGATGTTCGGGTTTTTGTTATAGCTCTGATAGCTTGTCGTTTCCGCCGGGACGGAACTAAGGGCCGAAAAAATGGTTGTCTTTCCTGAATTGGGAAGTCCCACGATACCGCAATTAAGGGCCATGATGATACACTCCTGTTACGGGAAATATACCACATATGGGCGAATCAAAAAAAGGCCCCCGCAGCCTTCTTGGTTACGGGGACCTTTTCGCCGCTGGCGCGGGCAGATTACGGCAGTACGTTCACAGTGAACACGCTACGGGTTGCGCCCTGCGCGTAGGGGTATTCGCTTGAATGGACAGGCGGGTTGGGCATGGGCGCATTACCGCTTATCGCAAAGATGTAGAACTCGTAACTGCCGGGCTGGACTAGTTCCGCAGTAACACGGCCGGGGTGGGGAATAAGGTAGATGAAAAGCAGGTCGGTGCGGTTGTAGCCCACACGTATTCCGCCCCATCCGCCGTGGGTGAATCTGTCGCCAATGTAGAGTTCCCCGTTCACATACCTTCCCAGCATGAGGGTTACCTCTCCTTGAACAGATTGACCTGCGGCATCCACGGGAACGGCCCTGAGAATCGCGGTGGCCCCGGCGACAACGTCAATTCCGGTTAGAACATTGCCGTCCACATCACGGACTTCCACAGCCGCCGATGGCGCGGCGGGCGCTGTAGCGCAGGACATTACGGCAAAGGCCGCCAATACGGCCAGCGCAAAGATAACGGACATTTTTCTCATGTTGATGCTCCTTTGAATCAGATAAGTTTTACCCCGCTTCGACAAACGGGATATGCCTCAAGGTAACCGCATATGAGCGGGAAGTCAATGCCCCTTTGCTCCAAGAAATCTCCTCAACTCTTTAAGAACGCTTCTTCCTGGCCTCGGCCTCTTGCGCGTAGTGGTCGCCGTCCATGCTGTACCCGTTTTTGCGGGCTATGACAGCCATCCACTCATACGGACGGGGGTCGCGGGTGTTGAAGGCGGCGGCTTCCCTAAGGTAATGAAAGGCCATCTTCACATCATTCTGCCTGAAATTGAAAATCCCAAGGACAAGGGAAATATCGGCACAGCCCTTGAACAAATCTCTGGCCTTTTCCAGCACCGCCACAGCGTATTGCACGGCCCCTACCCGTTCAAGACAGCCGGTATACTCGATAAGAAGCTCTATGTCTCTGGGTTTTTCTTTTAGAAGGGACTTCAAAAACAGCGCCGCCTCCCGGTAGCGTCCGGTTTTCCTGTACGTGTAGGCCAGCACCCTGCGAAGGCTTGGATTGGACGGCTCCCAGACAAGGAGTTTTTCCAGTTCCGCCGCGGCCTCGGCGTATTCAAAGGTTTTGACAAGGAACATTGCCCGTTCCCGGCGCAGGCTTACGTTTTCAGGCCACCTGTCAAGGTACGCTTGGTAAAGAGAGCTTAAATCGCGTACCATGTCCTTTAGCGATCCCGCGCCAGCGCCCTCGGCGATAAGGGCTTCCAGAGCGGCGATTTCGCCAAGCCGCGCGGTTTCGTGGCTGTCTTTAAGAAGGATAGTCTTTTTGAACCAGCTCCGGGCTTCTTCAAGAAGACCCACCTTTAGATACGCCTCTCCCAAGACATTCATCAGTTCAGGATCAGGCCCCAAGGAACGAATCGCGTTTTGAAGCAGGGTTATGTTGCCTTGGGCGTCCTTCGCCGTCCGGGCCTGACAGAGCACCGTGAAACGTTCAATAATATCCGGGTCTCCGCCCATAGACGCGGCGGCCTTTAGCGCTTTCTTCAGGGATTTGTAATCGCCCCCCTCCCATGACACAAGGATTTGAGCGTACCAGAACTCAAGTTCCCCCGGCTTTTTCTCCAGCGCCCGCTTAAGGTGGTTGTGGGCGGCCTTGAAATCGCGCAGATTCCGCATAGCCTCAGCGTAAAGCGCGCGTATCATGGGCTGCTCTTCCCGCTTTCTAAGCCAGTCCCGGCATGAAGTGGCAGCCGCCCGCCATTCCCCGTCCGACAAAAGCGAGCGGATCATGAAAAGATCGGCTAACTCGCTGTTCCAAGGCAGTTCTGGAACATTCTCGTCATGCAGGCGGATTTCTTCGATATCTTTGCGGGCTTCGGTGTTTCTTCCAAGGGCCATAAGTATCGAAGCGCGAGACCAGCGAATTCTGCGGTCTCCCCTGTCTTTGCTGTCGTCCTTGCTAAGAGACAGGGCCTGCGTAAAATGCTCCAAGGCTTCCTCAAGATTGCCCGTTTCCCGCGCCGCCCTGCCCAATTCCAGCCTAAGGAACGTGTTGTTCACAAAGCCCGCGTCCTCCCCGTTCAGCAAAACGAAGCGAAGCATCTGAAGGCCAAGTTCGTACTCTTCGATATTGCAGAGCCTGATTCCCCTGACCAACAGCGAGTTAAGGTAGGCCCGGTAAATCCGTTTATTCCCCGGAGCGGCCTGTACCGCTTCTTCCAGCATCTGAACGGCGGCCTGAGAATTCTTCGATTTAAGGTACGCCGTGCCCAGAATCGCCTTTGTGCGGGAGTCTCCGGGGCTGTTTTCCATAGCCTTCCGCAGAAGAGGCACGGCCTTGTAGGGCATACCCAAAGTCAGGTACGTCCGGCCCGCGAAAAGGTAGCCCTCCCCTTCCCCCGGCTTGTGGCGTATGTAGTCGTTAAAGGCAGCCAGCGCGCGGGAATAGTCCTTTAGGGCGTGAAAAGACCGCCCCAAAAGAAGCCACGCCTGCGGGGGAGCGTCGGTTTCGCAGATGAGTTCCCCAAGTATCCTGATCGCCAAGGGATAATTGCCTTTTTTCCCCGCCTCGGCAGCGCTCTTTAGCTTTTTAAGTCCCGATGGCTCCCTTGTAACTAGTTCCCGCTCGCTAATACCCGCTACCTGCCGCTTGTTATTTCGCTCTGGCAAGGGTAACAGCGCTGGTTACCACAATATCGTCCACGGAAGCGCCCCTGGAAAGGTCGCTTATGGGCTTGGCAAAACCCTGCAGGAAGGGGCCAAAGGCTTCGGCCTTGCCCAGCCGCTGAACCAGTTTATAGCCAATATTCCCCGAACCCAAATCCGGGAACACAAGCGTGTTTACCTTGCCCTCTATGGGGCTGCCCGGCGCTTTCTTGGCGGTTATCGAGGGAACAAGGGCCGCGTCCGCCTGAAACTCGCCGTCTACCAACAGGCCCGGCTCTTTGACCTTGACCAGCGCGAAGGCTTCCTGAACCTTTTTCACATCCGGGTGATCCCCCCCGGAGCCCTTGGTCGAAAACGAAAGCATGGCCACGGCAGGTTCGACATGGAGGAATTCCCGGCAGGATCGGGCCGCTGATATGGCGATTTCCGCCAATTGTTCCGCAGTGGGATCGGGAACCACCGCGCAGTCGGAAAAAATGAGGGCCCCGCCTACCCCCCACGAAGCGTCCGGGCTCTGCATGACAAAGCAGGAAGACGCTGTTTTAAAGCCGGGAATGGTTCCGATAATCGCCAGCCCCGCCCGCAGTACATCGGCGGTGGTGCTTTCTACCCCGGCAACCATGCCGTCCGCGTCACCCAAATGAACCATCATCGCGCCCCAGCGCAGGGGGGACGCCATATCGGTTTTGGCCTGCTGCGCGGTCATGCCTTTGTGTTTGCGCATTTCGTAGTACGCGCCGGCATACGTGTCAAAAAGCGGGGAGGACGAGGGGTTTACCACGGCAATCCCGTCGAGCCTTACCCCTTCCCCGGCGGCGGTCTTTTCCACGTCCGATTCCTTGCCCAAAACGAACACCGAGGCGGCAAGGTTTTCATCGACAATACGCCGCGCCGCTTTTACCACACGGGGGTCTGTTCCCTCCGGCAGAACCAGTTTTTTTTGCAGTGATTTGGCTTTTGATTTCATTTCCTGTACAAAATCCATTATACCCTCCATCAAAAAATTTACGATTGCCTGTCTTGAGTATAATCGCTAAAGGAAAAAATGAAAAGTAACGTATCATCTTGTAGCCAGTTGCGGCTAACAGCATGGGCCTTCTGCGCTATTGGCATATATCGCAACAAGCATTATTATTGACCGCTGACAGTGGTTCTGCCACTAACTGGTGTTTTTTCAGATTGCTTGTTGAATTTTCCGGAAAAAAAAGTATAATGGTGAGGACATTAGTAAAATATTAATTTTTAATTCAAATTAATAAAAAGGAGATTATGATGGCAAAGAGCAGGCAGCGGGTTCGTATTTTTTCAGCATTGGAGGTTGCTAACATTTGCGGAGTCGTTAATCAAACCGCTATTAACTGGATTCGCAACGGTCACCTGAAAGCCTTTAAGACGCCCGGTGGACAATACAGAATCTATGCCAAGGACCTTGCCGCGTTTTTGAACAAGCGCGGGATGAGCGCGCCGAAAGAAGTTCTCCAAGCCATAAGCGAAAACGCCAATTGGGGCGTTTTTATGATAGCGGCGGCTCAGCCTGCCAATGACATCATAAAAAATGAAATAGGAAAATCGTTTCCCAGCTACTCGATTATTCAGGCGATGGACTGGTTTGAGGTGGGCAGAAACATCGCTGAAGAAAAGCCGGGTTTTGTGCTTTTGGATACCAGCCTTCCGGGGGTTGATTGCGTGAAATTTCTCCACACGGTTAGGGACGATCCAGCCCTTGGGAAACCCTACGTCATTCTTCTAGCCGATGGCTCGTATCGCGGGCGGGAAAACCCAAGCGCCCTTGCCGACGCGACGCTGACCAAGCCCTTAGTCCCGCGTGAACTGGAGGCGGCGATAAAGGCTCTGGAAGAACGGCTTGAAAAGGCGGCAAACGCTTAAGGTAACGAGGGCGTACCGCAAAGCGCCGCCAGAAGGCGGGGTTATCCCTTGTCTTCCGGGATAAACGCCGTGGCTTGCTGCTTCCCGGCAGCCAGCGCTTCCAGCGCCCGCGGGCGCGAGCCGTGGGCAATGACGGTGGAAATGCCGTAGGGAAATGCCTTTTCCGCCGCTGATATTTTTGTGGCTATTCCCCCCGTGCCCAAACTGTTGGGGCTGCCGATAGTTACCTTTTTTCTGGTTTCTTCAATATCGCTGACTTCTTCTACAAGCTCAGCGTCGGGGAATTCCTTGGGGTTTTTCGTGTAAAGCCCGTCAATGTCGCTGAAAAGGATCAGCAAATCGGCGCTCCAGAGTATGGCTGACTGGGCGGCAAGGGTATCGTTGTCGCCGATTTTGATTTCCTCTACCGATACGGTGTCGTTTTCGTTGATTATGGGGACAACCCCTCCGTCCAGCAGCGTAAAGATGGTGTTCCGCATATTCAAGGTGCGGTTGGGATACCCGAAATCGTCCTGCGTAAGAAGCATCTGGCCTATGTGCAGGCCGTACTTTTCGAACGCCCGCCGCCATGCCGCCATAAGCTCCACCTGTCCCACGGCGCAAAGGGCCTGCTTGTAATGGATGTTCTTCTTCTGGGCCCATTTGCCCATAGTAGAGCGCCCGGCGGCCTGCGCCCCGGACGAAACGACAACGATCTGCTTCCCGTCTTTTGTCAGGCTGGCGATCTGAGCGGCAAACTCGTCCAGAATACCCGGGTTTATCTTTCCTTCCCCGTCTGTCAGGGTATTGGAGCCGAATTTAAGCACTATTTTGCGCGCTTGCGCTATTAACTGAGCAACCATACTGGACACAATACTTTAATTCGGGCTGGACTGCAAGGCCGCGGCGGGGGGCTGTGATACCCCCAAGGAGATTTTCTGGAGCTAAGGGGAATTGAACCCCTGACCTCTTGAATGCCATTCATCTACAGCAATCAATTATAGTCTTGTATGGTCATGTATTGCGTAAAATATACATAATAAAGCAAATAATGTCAATCATTACCAAGCGAAAAGTTGATTTTTTGTTGACCTTATTGATAAGGTTGACCTCGCTGGTTGACCTCGGTTAAGACTGCTCTTGTGTAACTTTACGCTTCAGTTCTGCTTTGGCAATTCCGACAAGCCTTTTGAATTTTCTTTCCGTCTTGATAAAAATAATAATACCACTTGTAAAGAGTTTTACCGCTTCTTGATTTTCGAGGCTTTCTAAAAAAATGAAAATCTTCCACTTCCCTAGGGCCTTTGCACTGAATGTTGGAGTTCCCCCGATTTTTTGGACAGTGAATTAAGCCGCTAAATTATTTGTTAATGCTAAAGGTGTAGTGAACTTCCCCCGATTGAGTGGACACAAAGTTAAGCTCATGATAAACCTAAGGAGAGTAGATCATGAGGAAACGAAGAAAAAGTTACACGAGTGAGTTCAAGGAATCTGCCGTTGAGCTCTGCCTAAGCGGTGAACG
>WQUW01000100.1 GCA_009781915.1 Treponema sp.
AAATGCCATCATATTGTTTGGGTAATGGTGGTATGCGATGGGCAATTATAGGTAAAGGGGGCTTGACGTAATTCCTTGTTTCATATAGAGTTAAGCAACAAAAGCGTACTTATGAGTAAGCATAAGCGAAGTGAACGAATGTTCCCGACAGCGTTACCAACGTCGATGATCGTGCGTTTCTTAATAACCTGTTGACAAGCGTTGTCATTCCCAACAGTGTTACCAGCATCGGTCAATTGGCGTTTTGGAACAACGCTCTGACCAGCATTACGATTGAAAGCGGTGTGAATATTGCTGGTGTATCCGGTGGACAACACGCTATGGGCACACACGGCGCAGCTTTCCTGACGCTGTACAACAGCAATGGCAGACTGGCTGGCACGTACACATGGGACGGCATTCGCTGGACGCGCCAGCCGTAGCCCCTGCCCGCCTCGTACAGCCTTCCCGGTTCCCCCGGGAAGGCCGCCGGGGCCAATGTTCTTCCCCCCCGGCAATGCCACCGCCTGCGAAAAAAGCATTGCCATTTCCCAAAGATCACGTATACTTGTTAATAGTGACCACGATAGAACAAACGTTGAACGAAGCCTTGTACCACGCGCGCGGGCATATTCATACGGGCAAGGTTGCTTCCTACATTCCCGAACTGGCAAAGTCCGACCCCGAGCATCTTGGGGCCTGCGTCATGACCGCCGCCGGAGAGCGCTTCCATGCCGGCGACTGGCAGCAGGAATTTACCATGCAAAGCGTAGCGAAAACCATCACCCTGATACTCGCGCTAAAACTCATGGGCGAAAAAGAGGTTTTCAGTAAAGTCGGGGTGGAACCCACCGGGGACACCTTCAATTCCATTGTAAAGCTGGAAACCAAGACGCATTTCCCGCTAAACCCGATGATCAACGCCGGAGCCATAGCCATAGCCGGAAGCTGCGTGAAAGCCGCGGACGACGCCTACGCCTCGTTTTTAAAGCTTGCCCGGAAGCTCTGCGGGCGCAAAACTATCGGGATGGATCAGAATGTGTACAACTCCGAAAAAATGGCCGGGATGCGTAACCGTTCTATGGCCTACCTTATGCAGGGCGAAGGCGTACTGGAATGTGACGCTGAGGACGCGGTTGACCTATACTTTAGGGTGTGTTCCACGCTTGCCAACACGCAGGACTTGGCTCACTACGCGCTTGTTTTGGCAAACAACGGCAAATGCCCCCAGTCCGGCGAAGCGCTGGTGGAAGACTGGATTGTGCGGATAGTCAAAACGCTGATGCTGACCTGCGGCATGTACGACGGCTCAGGCGAGTTCGCCATTAAGGCGGGTATGCCGGGCAAAAGCGGCGTGGGCGGCGGTATTTTGGCGGCGGCGGAAAACAAGCTGGGCGTGGCTGCCTTTGGCCCGGCGCTGGACAGCAAAGGCAACAGCGTGGGCGGCCTGTTGATCATCGAATATCTTTCGCAAAAACTGGGCCTGCATTTGTTTTCCGGAAATGTCCATTACAGCGGGGCATTGTTGGGGGGTGACTCGTCCGCCAGTGGTAATCCCGCGCTCTACGCCCCCGTAACCTGATACTCCCGTAGCCTGCCCGCCGTGCGCTCGTCCACACGGGCCTCCACTTCAATATACCCCTCCCCGTACTTCTCGCTTAAAACATGGCCGCTGCGGTGAAGCAGGGCGGCAAGGTCTGTTCTTTCCGGCAGAAACCGGAAGCGCACACTGGCCCCGGACAGGGCCTGTTCAATGCGGGCGCAAAGTTCCGCAAGGCCCCTGCCGTCCGCCGCGCATACCGGGACGCTTGGAGCGTGAGATTTAAGAAGAGACTCCAGTTCTTCGGCGGATTGGAGCCGGTCGATCTTGTTCACGACCGTTATCATGGGGATGTCCCCCGCGCCAAGCTCTTTGAGCGTGAGCAGGGTGGTTTCGTGCTGCCCGGCGGCGTCCTCCTCAGAGGCGTCAATGACGTTCAGAAGAATGTCCGCGCGGACGGCTTCTTCCAGCGTGGAGCGGAAGGCGTTGACAAGGCTGTGGGGAAGGCGGCGGATAAAGCCAACCGTGTCCACCAGAAGTATCTGCGTGCCTTGGGGCAGTTCCAGCCGCCGGGACGTGGGATCAAGCGTGGCGAAAAGCTTGTTCTCCGCCAAAACCCCGGCTCCGGTAAGGGCGTTCAGGATCGAGGATTTTCCCGTGTTCGTATACCCCACCAGCGCGCAGACCGGCACACCCTGACGCTCACGCTGTTTGCGCTGTACTTGGCGCTGGCGCTTTACCTCCTCCAGCTCCTCTTCCAGCCGGTGAATCCGCTGTTCTACCCGGCGGCGATCCGTTTCAAAGCGGGTTTCGCCAGAGCCCTTGGTTCCGTAGCGCCCGCCCCTTTGCCGGGACAGGTCGATATACTTGTGCTGGAGCCGGGGAAGGGCGTAATTCAGTTCCGCCAGCCGTATCTGAAGTTCCGCCTCCCGTGTGCGGGCCCGGCTTGCGAAAATCTGAATGATAAGTTCCTGCCGGTCTATCACCGGAACCCCGGCGAGCTTTTCCCAATTGCGCTGCTGGGAGGGGCTTATATCCCGGTCAAAAATAATGCAGTCCGCCTCCAGCGAGGCAGCCTTTTGCGCCAGTTCCTCGGCCTTTCCGGTTCCCATGCCGTACTTGGCGGTTTTTTCCCTTACGTAGACCATTTCCCGCAACGCCGTTTCCAGCCCAAGGGTATCAACCAGCCCCATAAGCTCTCTGGCAAGAGAATCGGCCTCTTTTTTGGACATCTTCTCGTCCCTTACCCCCACCAAAACGGCCCGTCTGGTTTCGGGAGCTGAATTCTCGTTCCCCTTCATGGGGTTTATATAGCATAAAACGTGAAATTGGTCTATTATTAGGTATCAGGACAGAGGAGAGATATTTGACAGCGCCACAGAAAGCAGCCGTTAGTTTACTTATAGCAGGATTACTCTCCGGCGCTTTTGCGGCTTTGGCTTTTACCGGGCTCTTTGACCAGATAGAAACCAGCTTTTTCAACCCCGCCGTTACCACTTCCATGACCCGCGAAGTTGCCCGGAGCGCCGGGGCGATTGACGGGTTTCTTGAGGAGACGAAGGCCCGCTTTTCCCAAGCCCTTGAGGAACCGGCAGTGCGGCGCAGCTTTCTTTTTCACCAAAGCGCCGAAGACATTTTTGAGCGCTCCCGCATTTTTGGCCTTCTCCATGAGACCACTGGGGGACTCCAGTGGGTTCGCTTTATTGATTCCGCGGACGCGCGGATACACTTTTCCACCTATGCCCCTGACATTGCGGCGCGGGAACCTCAGTCTGTAACCTACCGTACTTTCGATGAGCCGGAATTCCCCTTTCAGACTGTTGCCGCAAGCGCAGGCAGCGCGCCCCGGCTCATCCTTGACGGGCACGGCTCCCGCGTCCTTTTTTCCTTTCCCTTCTACGATTACTTTCACATTTACCGGGGAACAGCCCTGTTCTCCCTTTCCGTAAGGGCCCTGCCGGACGGCCCTTTTTCGGTTATTTCCAGCCCGCCGGGTTTTTTGTCCGGCGCGCCTGCGGCCTTTGCTGAACAAGCCTTGGCTGCCCGCGTTTCCTCCGTATGGGAAAGCGGCGCTACGGCTCAGGCGATCCTGTATTCTCCGCAGTCGGGCGCTTCCCTGATTCTTCTTTCCGCCAGAACCACGCAGGGGCTCTTTGTCGGGCGGCTTGTAAGCGACCAGTTGTTTTTATTCCCCCATACCATGCGGATCGTGCTTCTGCTAACATTCTTTTTTACGGTGTTTCTTACGGTGTTTCTGATCTTTAACATTAGGCAAGACCCGGTTACCATTGTCCAGAGCCGGATGGAAAAGCTTCAGGCCTCCCTCTTTGAGCAATACTGCGGGCATAAAAGCGATGTAGACTGGAGCCAGCGAAGCGGGGAGATTGAACAGAACCGGGAAGAAATCAGCGCACAGTTAAAGCGGGGCATTAACGCCACAGACGACAAAGCCAAAAAAATTGACGCGGCTATTAACACCTCGTGGACTGAGTTTTTCCCGGTTACTGCCGAGGAAATCAAAGCGGTGCTGGCAACAGCACAGCCATTGACGCAGGTGGCGGCACAGATGGAGGAGGAACTGGAAGAAATCGGGCTGGCCGAGGACGACGCGGAAGATGACGGCGAAGGTGTCGAGGAAATCGAGGTGGCGGAGCTGTTTGGAGAACTGGAACTGGAAGAAGAAGGCGTTGAGCAGCTTGAAGAATTAGCGCAGGCAGCCAGCGAAATTGAATTCAGCGATGTGCCTGTGCCGGAAATCCCCGTGGACAGAGACGACACGTGGGAAGATCTTGAGGTAACTTCGCCCTTTTCTGACACGCTGTTCGATTTTTCCACTCTCGATAATGATGCCAGCGATGTTAGCAACGACGATGCCGGGGACAACGATGGCGATACCGGGGATGGCGAGGACGCCGAGGACGGCGATGATACCGAAGACGATGCCGAGTACGGCGATGATGGCTTTTTGGAAATAGACAGCGCTACGGAGGGTGAACTCATCCCGCTGGTGGACGACGACAAAAAAAGAATCGTTACCCTGCGGGAACATCCGCCGGTTTCCGGGCCGTTCTTTAATATAACCAGCGCGAACATTGAATTGCTGGAGGCCCTTCCCGGCGAAAGTGCCAATGCTCCTGTTGGCCCCGATCTCCCCGCCGGCATTATCGAAGAGCGGGAGGGGGTTCCTTTTATTAACGAGCGGGCGTTAAATTCCATCGGCGGCGAACCGGGCCTTAACCAGCGTTTCAAAAATCTGGTGGATTCGGTGATTAAACAGTCCTAGCCATAAAACATGAATCCCCAGCCAGTGGAAAACGAGGCTTTTCTTTCCCGGCAGCTCATAACGTACATCGGGAACAAGCGGAGCCTGCTTCCGTTTATTGGAAAAGCTCTGGAGACAGTCAAAAAAAGGCTAGGGCGGCAAAGGCTTACAATCTTTGACGCGTTCAGCGGTTCCGGAGCGGCGGCCCGGTATTTCAAGGCCCACGCCGAACTGCTTATCGCCAACGACCTTGAAGCCTATTCACAGGCAATTAACAACTGTTACCTCGCAAACGCCGGCGAGCTGCCCATGCGTGAACTTCAGGAGATTCACGGGGCCCTTCTGCGCCGGCTGCGGGAAGAGCCTTTACGCAGGGGCTTTATCGCCGAACTCTACGCCCCATTGGACGAAGCCTGCATCAATAGCGGCGAGCGGGTTTTCTACACGCCCAGAAACGCCATGTTCATAGACACCGCCCGCCAGTATATCGAAGAGGTAAGTCCCGCCCTGCGGCATTTTTTCATCGCCCCCCTGCTTTCCGGGGCCTCGGTTCACGCCAACACCGCCGGAGTCTTTAAGGGCTTTTACAAAGACCGGGATACGGGCAGGGGGCGCTACGGGGGAACCGGCAGGGACGCCCTTCCAAGAATCAAGGGCGATATTGAACTACCGTTTCCGGTGTGGAGCAATTTTAACTGCCCGGTAAAGGTTTTCCGCCAAGACGCCAACACGCTGGCCTCGTGCCTTGAAGAAACAGACCTTGCCTACTTTGACCCCCCCTACAACCAGCATCCTTACGGTTCCAACTACTTTATGCTGAACCTTATCCTTTCTTACAGGCGGCCCGGCATGGTAAGCCCGGTTTCGGGGATACCCCCGGACTGGAACCGTTCCGCTTACAACAAGAAGCGGGAGGCGTCTACGGCTCTGGGCGATCTTGTGAAAAAAACCCGCTCCAAGTTTATCCTTGTTTCCTTTAATTCCGAGGGTTTTATTTCCCCAAGCGAGATGCGCGCCATGCTGGAAAAAGCGGGCAGGGTAGATGTGCTTGAAACAACGTACAACACGTTTCGGGGCAGCCGGAATCTCCGGGGGCGGCAAACCCATGTGCGGGAATACCTGTTTCTTGTGGAAAAGTGATTGCGGTTTCCCCACAGCGGGCGCTTGTACCACCCTACAGGCGCTGTCCCTGCCCCTCTCTAGCGGCCTTTAAGAGCGGCAGGGAAGAGAAAAGGGCGGTAAAGGCGACAAGGACTGCCAGCGCCGAAGGAAGCCCGCCGCTTACAATCATCATGTTATACGCCCCGTGAATAAGCACGGCGAAAACAAAAAGAAACACGGCCTTTGCCGGGTTGCGGGCAAAGAAAAAAGCCGCCGCGCCCACCCTTATGCCGCAAGCGCCGTGAAGGGGCGCGGCAGTAAATGCCCGAAGCAGGGCGATATTCGCGTCCGTTATTCCGTAAAAGGCGCTTTCGAGCATCGCAAACCCAAGTCCGGCAACAAGGCCCAAGGCGGCGCAGAAGGATGCGTCCATGTTCCGGCGGCGGCCCAGCGCCCTGAAAAGGGGAACAAGGACGATAAGGCGGCTGGCTTCTTCGATCAGGGCGATCCGGAAGAACACGTTAAAAAAGACCTGCCCCGCCCCGCCCCGCCCGCTAAACGGGGGGAAAAGGCTCTGGAACAGGGCGGCGGCAAGAAGGGAAACAAGGCCCGCAGCCAGAGCCGCAAGGAAGTAGGGCAGGGTAACCGGCAGCTTCCGTATGCGGAACCAGCATAGCGCGATACCAACAGGCAGGGCGGCGGTTAACAGCAAAAGCGCGAGTATCCAAATTTCGCTCATCGCGGCTCTTTCCGGGGCCTTCCCCGCCCCGGCTTTTTCGTTTTAACCATGCCATCCGCGGCAGCCCAGTCGTGAACAATCTTTTTCAGGCCCTCGTTGGACAGCTTCAGGGAGCAGTTACAGGCGGGGCAGATAAACCTGCCGGACTGGTCCAGCTTTTCCTTGGCGCAGCCTATGCAGTAGGAATTCTCGCAGTCCGGGCAGGAGCCGGCGGGCAGGTTGTCGGGGGGCATTGCGAAAAGCCGCAGGGCCGGGGCCGGGGGCGGATCTTTTTGAACTTTCCAGCTCCGGCTGCAGGAGGCGCACTCTATGTTCCGGTACAAAAGGCCGTCCAGCGAGGCCCGCAATTCTTCCCGGCCCTTGGCGGAATTCCCCGTAAGTTCCATGCCGTCCAGTTTCTGTATTACGTCCCCGGCATCTTCGTACCTGCTGGTCTTAACCAGCACCCAGCCTAGGGAAAGAAGGGAGGGAGCGTGGAGGGGGTCTATTTCCAGCGCCGCGCGGCAGGCTTGCTCCGCCCGCGCGTATTCCCCTTTTTTCGCCGCCACGTAACTTATCATTTCAAGCAGGCCGGGGCTTGGGGCTATCGAGTGCGCCCGTGCCAATAGCCCGTCTGCCTCGCCGTAAAGCCCCAGTTCCATAAGGCAGGAAGCCCGGTTACAGAGGTATTCGACGCTGTCCGGAAATACGGCAAGGGCCTTCCGGTATTTGCCGTCCGCTTCATCAAAGCGGCCTGAGCGAACCAGAAGGTTTCCCGCGCAGTTAGCCATTATCCCTTCCGGGTCGTCCTGCCTGTCCCCGTCAAGGATTTCAAGGGCCTTGTCCAGCGAGCCACGAAGGTAAAAAAGCACCCCCCGGTTTACCCGCACAGCAGGCAAATCGCCCAAGACATCCTTTGCAGACTCAAGATGTCCGGCGGCGGTGTCAAGGTTTCCCTTTCTTAGGGCGATTTGGGCGGCAAAATTGTTGACCCAGCCGGAAAGCCCCTCGTCCTCTTTCCGGGCGGCGGCTTGTCCGCGCGGCGCGTCGTCGCGCAAAAGGGACAGAGCGGCGTTCATTTCTTTGAGCATCAGGGGATCGTCAGGGTTGTCTTCCAAAAGAAAAAGGGTTTCCGCCAGGCGAAAGTGAAAAAGGGCGTATTCCATTTCCAGACTAACCGCCTCTTTAAGAAGCGGAAGGGCATCCCGGCGTTTTCCGGCCCGGAGAAAAAGCAGGGCTTCAAGAAAAACTTGCGCCCCGTCTTTGGGGGGCTTGGGCCGCAGGGCGTTCCGCAGTTCCCCGGCCCGCATAAACTCACGAGCCGCCATGTTCCAGTCTTCCACGGCAAAGGCCCACTTTCCGGCAAGGCTGTGGGCTTCTGTGGAATGTTCCCCCGTGGAAAGAAGAATGGGAACCAGAAGCCCCAAGTCGTTGTAGTTGCCGTTTTTTAGAAAAACCCTGCCCGCTTCCAGATAGCGGCGCAGCGCTTCCTTTTTGCGGCCCATGACATCGTACACATTGGCGGCGTTCTTTGCCAGTATTCCGTTTTCGCTGTCCAGTTCAAACGCCTTGTCATAACAGGCGGCGGCTTCCTTGTATTTTTTCAGGTTCCAGTAGGCGTGCCCCTGAAACATCCAAAGAGCGGGGTCGCCGCCCTTTATCTTTTGCGCCTCGGCGCAGTATTCCAAAAGTTCCCCAAAGCGCTGCCCTGAGTACAGTATCTTTGCCATTTCCGTTACGGCTTCTTTTCCTTCGGGGCTTTCTACATCCGCCTGAAAGCACTGGCTTATGCAGCTTTCGGCGTCAGCCATGCGGCCCAAGCTCTGGGCAAGCCGCCCCGCCAAAAGAAGTTCCCTTTGAGTTTTCCTGTGTCCTGGCGTTTCCCATCCCTTGTGTATCTGCACAAGGGCGGCGTTATGCTGGCTCATGGCGGTGAATGTCTGCGCCAGACGGAACCGCGCCCCGGCGTCAATGTCGGGGCTGTCACGCCACTTCTCGTACAGCTCTGAAACTTCGGCAAGGCGGGAATCTACCGTAAGGGATTCAAGAAAGACCTCCGCCGCGTAGGAAATATCGCCGGAACTTTTCAGAATAATCTTGTAGGCGGGGTCTCCGGGTTCGTAGGAGACGGCGGCAAAGCCTAGGGTTCCCTCTGGAATGGAAGTGTCGTTTACTTCGGCGGCCCAGCGCCCCCGGATAAGAACCATGATACGGCTGCCATAGGCGACAACGGAAAAATCCACGCTTTGATCCGGGGTCAGCGCCGCCCCCGCCCCGTCCCCCGCCGACAAGGGAAGCTCCGTCCAGCCCACAAGCGGAAGGGGCATACCGTTTCGCAGGGCGTCCAGCCGGAAATATCCCCGGTTGGAAATCAGAAAGGAGTAGTAGGTTCCCTCATCCACCATTCTGAAAAATACCCCGCCTGCCCCGTAGCCGCCGCGCGCGTCAACGCGAAGAGCGCCGGAAATGTGGATGTCCCGGTAGCGGTGATCCGGGGCTCCCACCCATGCCATGCAGCCTGTTTTTTTCAACGATAGAACCAGAGAGTGTCCGGAATAAAAAAGGTTCTTGCGAAGGCTTGAATCGTAGGGGGCTTCGGACGTTATTTCAAAACGGGCAAGGTGTTGTTTGGAAAAATCGGCGTTCCATGTTTCTTCGACAATTCCGCCGGAATCGGGTTTGCGCCTTTCAAAGAGATTGCGAAAAAACAGCAGTTTCCGTAGAATAGATGGCATATATAATATGTACCCCAAAGTTGTGTAAAAGTCGAGGCATAATAATGAGAATTTTTAAATTTCGGGCATCCGGCGATTCTTTGCTTTTCGCTCTGGCTCTTGCGGTCTTGCTGATAGCCGCCGGTTCCTTCCTGTACAGATGGGCCACTCAGCCGGTTATTGTTGATATTGTGTTTACCCAGTGGTGGCAGGAAGATATTGGGGAAGATGTTCTTTTGGAGCTTATCGCGGAATTCGAGAGCCTTCATGAAGGGATACGGGTTACCCTTAACACGAACTCTTACGAAGATATGCGGCTCGCCCTTTTTAACCCTCCTGTTCCCGACGACGAGTACGAGGAGCGGGAACTTATCGGGGATGTCCTTGCGCTGGACACGCTCTGGGTTCGGGGGCTTTTGGATAAAGGGATGATAGAAAACGAGCAAGCGCCTTTTCTCTCGTTCATCTATGTCCTGTATTACAACATCGAGATTTTAACGCGAGCGGGGCTTACAATGCCTCCGGGAACACGGAGCGAATTCTTGACCTTTGCCAGAGCGGTTGCCGCGAGCGGGGGCGCGGCCCCGGTGTATGCTTTGGGCATGGGGCTGGGGGCTAGCGAAACCGGTTCCAGAGGGATTCATGGCGATGTGTACCCGTGGATTTGGGCCGCCAGAGCGCATCTTTTAAGTGACGGGAATCCCCTTGTTACTTCCGCCCCGGTTGTCAGCGCCCTGTCTTTTCTCGCTTCCCTGTACGGCGAGGGCCTTATCGCTCCGGGCGCGTTTTACACGGACAGCCGGGGAAAGCTGGAAGACTTCGTTTCCGGCAGAACCGCTTTTATGGTGGCTCCCTCCCGGTATATCGCCACGGTACGGGTGCTTATGGGAGACGGGGTGTTTGACATTACTTCTGTTCCCGTGCCGGATAACCAGATGGGGATGCCGTTTTTCGCGTCCGCCGGGTGGACGGTTGGCGTTCATTCAGAGTCGGCCCACCGGGAGGAAGCCGGGCTGTTCGCCAGCTTTCTTGCGGAAAACTCGGCGGTTATTTCGGCTAACGCAGAGGGGGTACTGCCGTCTGCACCCACGCTGGTTCCCTTTTATTCAAAGATGTGGGAAATAGCCCTTGCCGCCGACTCCGCCACGGATTTTTCAGGCGTTACTGTAGAACGCGAGCTTGAAAAAATCTTCCGTGAGGAACTGTCGGCGTTGTTTGCCGGGGAATTGTCCCCGGCAGGGGCCGCCGCCGCAATTCAGGAGCGGTGGGCCGGGGCATTGATGAGGGGGGCTCCGCATTTGCCTTATTGACAGTTTCGCCAACAGTCGATACGATGCAAATTATTGGCTTTTTGCAATAAATTTGTGTTTTTTTTCAAAAAAATGTTGAAAAAATGAATTTGTGGGATATGCTATCTGTTATGAAAGCAGTCACGGAAAAAACGATGACGAAAAACGTAGCGAACGACAGCGATAAGACCCGTGTTCCGGTTCCGCAAGCCTGTGGGCAGTGTCAAGTCCTAAAATAGGTTGACACATTTTATGCCGCAGTCCCATGCGTTTTTTCTGGTGTCTCATAATCAAGCGACTTATGCGGGCGGCGCGTGTTGTATAAATA
>WQUW01000101.1 GCA_009781915.1 Treponema sp.
ATACATCGAAATGTATTACAACAGACGCCGTAGACATTCGGCAATCGGATATGCTACACCTTTAGCATTAACAAATAATTTAGCGGCTTAATTCACTGTCCAAAAAATCGGGGGAACTCCAGTACTTATGACCGCTATTTTTTTTAAACTGTTGGGTAAATACTCTACTTATACATATTATGCTAATGGTGCTTTTTTTGATAGGTTGGTTTTTTCAGATAGGTCAGATCGAAAATTTAATGAGTTTTTAAATAAGTATATTATAGAGGAAGAAATTACAGGTTATTATAAAAAAAACAGCTTCGTAACAGAGTACAATGATTACCTTTTTATTTTTCTTGATAGGAGTGGAACAAGATTTACAAGAGAGCAAAAAGAGTCTTTGCTTTTTTATTATACGAGGTTTGCACAATATGATTCGCCCTCCGAATTTTTAGATAGCGAAGTTAATACCAAGAAAAATTTTGGTTCATGGCCTTCTAGCTTTTTTATTATGAAGAACACTAACGATAACCTGATTGAAATGAATAAAAACAAAAATAAATATAATGATTTTTTCGAAAGTAAAGAATTTGAATTATTATCTAGTGTTCTACCTGATCCACGGTATATATACCCAAAAGATAAAAATGGCCATAACTAAATGAATAATGCATTGAACTATATTTGTTTATCAGAGTGTGTACAAACATAGTGATTAGTAGTAAGCCCCAATGCGTGTTCTAAGCCTTTGGAACACGCCCGCCACGTCCGTTTTTACACGCTTGTATTCAAAGGGCAGCGCCAGCACTGCTGAGGCCGCGGAAAAGTAGATGTAGGCGGGAATAACCAGCCACAGTACCGGCCAGTAAAAGACCGCCCCCGCGTTTGGGCCTATGGGCACTGTCAGAAAGAAATTGGGCGTCAGGGCGGTAAAGAGTGTGCCCAGAAACGCTACATCCGGCAGCGGCCCAAAGATAAGGGCGCTGTTGCGGACTTCGTTAGAAAATAAATGCCCTATATGCACGAATCCAGCGCCTGTTAGAATAATTTCATTTACAAGAATGACGCACAGGACGGCATACGCCAAAAGGGGAGCCTTTGGTATCCGCCTGTAATCAAGGGTATGCACCTTTAACAACACCATAAGCAGGGGCGTAACCCACAAAAGAATGTGGGAGATATAAAACCGCATGACTTCAAACTCGAAAGGATTACGGCCTAGCGCGTCAATAGGAATAATGACAGCTCCAAGCCCGCTCATTATACCCATGTAAAACATATAATCCCGCAGGATATTTTTTTTGGAAAGAAAAAACCAGGGGAAAAGCAAAACGCTTACGGCGCAAATATTCTGGGGCGTAACGGTCATTATCGCGCGCGGCATCCATACCTGATGGCAGGCGGAAGCAAGCCGCAGAAAATGCAAAAGAAAATTGAAAAAAAGAATGCCGAATACCACCGCATTGGAAGTCTTTTCGCTTCTGTTGCGCAGCAAAAAATACAGGCCAAGCAACAGCCCCAAAGAAAAGGCCAAGTATAAAAAATAAAAAAAATTAAAGTATTCGACCGTCATCTTTTTGTGAACTATTTTGGCTTACTGTCGCCAAACTGGTTAATCATCATGGCAGGCTGATGCGTGGCATCCAGCGTGTCCCGCCAAAGACTGCTTTCCGGATCAACATGGTTGCGCTGGGAAATAACAGCTTTTATCGGCAGGTGGACAAACTCGTTGTTTACAAGGCCGATGATAAGATTGGTTTTCCCCGCCATAGCCGCATGGGCTGCGGCATTCCCCAAACGCTCACAGTAAATTGAATCGCTAGGGTTCGCCGGAGCGGAACGGATGGCATAACTGGGATCGATGTACTTCAAGTTAATCTCGATGTGCTTTTCTTCAAAATACTTGATTATCCTGTCCCGCAGATATGTTCCAACATCTACCAGTTTAAGGTTTCCGCTCGCGTCCAGCTTTTTATCCGTAATAAGCTGTTCCTGCATGGCTCCTTCGGCAACAACGATAACCGCGTGCTTGCGGCTTAGCATCCGCTGCTCCAGATGATGAAGAAAGCCGTTGTACCCTTCCAGATTAAAGGGCACTTCGGGGATAAGAACAAAATTCACCTCGTGGCTGGCAAGGGCGGTATGCGCCGCGATAAAGCCGGATTCCCGCCCCATTACCTTGACAAGACCAATGCCGTTAATGGCCGAATGAGCCTCCATGTGAGCTGCCGCAACAACTTCCACCGCCTTGTCAACAGCGGTATCAAAGCCAAAAGATTTCTGGATCAGGGAAAAATCGTTGTCCACTGTTTTGGGAATTCCCACCAAGGCAACCTTGAGCCTGCGTTTGTTGATTTCCTCGGCAATGTCCAGTGTGCCGCGCTGGGTTCCATCCCCGCCAATGGTAAAAAGCATATTCAGGTTAAGCTGCTCTATGGAATCTACGATTTTGGTTACCTCTTTGCCGCCGCCCCGCGAACTGCCAAGGAAAGAGCCCCCAAGTTTGTGAATGTCGTCCACAACATTCGGGCTTAAAGGTTTAACGCCAAACTGATACTCAGGCAAAAAGCCCTTGTAGCCATATTGAATGCCGGAAATTCTGCGTACTCCGTAGCGGTGCCAAAGACAGCGCACGACGGCACGGATTACGTCATTAAGCCCGGGGCAAAGTCCGCCGCAGGTTACCACGCCCGCGTGTACATTGGCGGGGGAGAAATAGATAACCTCCCTTGGCCCGGCACATTCCAGCGCTTGATTTTTTTTGACAGGCGGCTGGGGGCCCGGTTTAACATCAACGCCGAAACGGACAAACTCGTTATCGGTTACATAATTGGCAAGCTTTTCCCCCCGGATGGTAGACATGGCAATAGGCGACTTGGTGTTACGCTTGCCTAAATCTTCAATAGTAAAATCATAGTTCGCGCGCATAGAATTCCCCTGTTTTTCGGCTTTTTTCACTTACGTTAAAGTATACAACACGGGGCGCTTATCAGCAACTAAGTTGATTTCCTGCCCGCAAGCCTCTTTACCCGCTCGGCTATTGCCCCGGCGCAAAGGCCGTAGGCGGCAAGGAGTTCGTCGTAGCCGCCCGTTTCGGTAAAGGTGTCCTCGATGCCTATGGCGTCATAGGCGAAGGAAAGGCCCGCAAGGTTAAGTTTTTCCAGACAAGCGCTCCCGAAACCGCCTGAGATGTTGTGCTCTTCCACGGTAACAAGGCGTCCGGTTTTCTGTACCGATGCCGCAAGGCCCGTGCCGCCGCAGGGTTTTACAAAGGGCACGGAGAGTACCTCCGCGTCAATGCCGTCTTTGGCAAGCAGGGCGGCGGCCTCGACGCACATACTGGCGGTAATGCCGTTAGCGGCAATAGTTACTCCGGCTCCCTCCTTCAGCTTGACCGGCTCGCCACTGGCAAAGTTTTTCGCTTCGGGAAGGTCTGGCATATAATTCCGGTTAAGCCGTATGTAAACCGGGTTTTGCCGTGTAAGCGCGTATTCCAAAGCCTGACACGCCTGACTGTTGTCGGCGGGAACAATGACTTCCATGTTCGGCATGGCCCGCATAATGGCGATGTCGGTAATGGCCTGATGGCTTGCCCCGTCAAAGGAGTCGCTTAAACCGCCATACGCCCCGGCAAGGACAACGGGGAGTTTGTTGTAGCACAAATCATTGCGGATTTGGTCGGTGCATTTCAGGGCCATAAAAATAGCGAAGGCGTTAATTACCGGATGTATACCTGCCGAGGCAAGACCCGCCGCCACCCCGGCCATATTGGCTTCCGCAACGCCGCAGTTAAAAAAGCGATCCGGAAATTCTTTGGCGAAATAACTGGACTTTGTGCTGCCTGAAACATCAGCGTCCAGCACAACCAGATTCTTGTTGGTCTTTCCCAACTCCGCGGTTTTTTGCCCAAAGGCATCTCTCATGGTAAGGCTCATAAAGCGGCCTCCTTTTTTTCCATATCCGCCGCAAGCTCCGGGCGGCCTTTTTGGTAGCTGTCGCCGTCAATGGGAGCGCCGTGCCATGCGCTTTTTCCTTCCATAAACGACACTCCCTTGCCCTTGACGGTGTTGTAAATTACCGCCTTGGGCCAGACATCATCGCTGTCAAGCCACGCAAAGGAATCAAGAATCTCCCCCGCATTGTGGCCGTCGTAGGCCTTAGGCGCAAGATGCCAGCCGAACGCCGCGAACTTGTCCGCAAGCGGTTCAAGGGGAAGCACCTCTTCGGAAGGCCCGTCGAGCTGCACCTTGTTGTAATCTACCATAAGCACAAGGCCCTTGGGTTTGTACTTGGCGGCGAAAAGAATGGCCTCCCAGCTCTGGCCTTCGTCAAGGCAGCCTTCGCCAACCATCACGTATGTCCAGTGCTGTCTGCCCTGCAGGCGGGCCGCCAAAGCCATGCCCGCACCTGCGGATATTCCGTGCCCCAAAGCGCCCGTGGAAAAATCCACCCCCGGAGTTTTCATTGTCGGATGCCCCTGAAGTATGGAACCCATTGTCCTGAATCCGGCGAGTTCTTTGGTCGAGAAAAACCCCCGGTGCGCCAAAACCGTGTACAGGTTGATGGACGCATGGCCCTTGGACAAGATGAACCTGTCCCGGTCTTTCCACCGCGGGTCTTCCGGCTTGATGTTCAGCCTGTTAAAGTAGAGGGCGGTGGTAAGTTCTGCGGCGGAAGAAGATCCGCCCCAATGCCCGGTTTGCCGCTGATGAAGCACGTCAAACATTTCCAGCCGAAAGGCCGCCGCCATAAACGCCAGTTCCTCAGGTCTTGTTACTTTTTCTTTTTCTCCCAAAAGATTCGACAGTGTACTGCCCAAAATGTCCTCCTTCAAACTACAGTTTTAATATCACCCAAGCCGTGTCTGCGGCGGCAACAGGGGTTGTCCGGGAAGTCGGTTACTTCCCGAACAGCCTATTGCATTTTCTCCTGTTTCCTCGAAACAGTACGAAAATGCCGCAGTAAGGAAGATGTCCGAACAAGTTTTCCGAACTTTTCGGACATTCCCGCTTTTTCCACCGTATAAAAGCATACCACACCTGGGCGGCGGCGTTCCAGAGGGAAAGGGCAAGCCCCCGCCAAGAATGGCTTGACAACATAACAGTTACTACCGTACAGTAATTTCCGGGCGGGTGTTATTAGAGATTATAGTGCCGCAAACTCCCGCTGTGAGCCCACGGCGAAAGCGCTTGCCGTAAGCTCGTGTGTTTTTCGGTTTGAAAAACCTCCTATGGTTAATATATGAAAATGCCGCCTATATGCGAAGGCATTCTCTTAAAGGGAGAAAGCCGGGTGGTGTTTTTTCAGAGGGAGTTTGCGGCCTTTTTTCCGGCGGGGGATAAGTACAAATACATGCAACCTTACAGAGAATACCCCTGTCCAACATTAAAGGGGATAATACTACAGTGGAAGCAGCGAAAAGGATGATAGACAGATTTGTATCCCGGACGGATTTTTCGTCCTACGAGGATTTTTGCGAGAATTTTTCAGTCAAGGTTCCGGAAAATTTCAACTTCGCTTGGGATGTGATGGAGGCGCTTGCCGCCGAAACCCCCAATAAGCGTGCCCTTGTCTGGTGCGATGAGCGGGGGGCCGAGGCTGAGTACACCTACGAAGATATCCGGCGGCATTCCAATCAGGCCGCGAATGTGTTGCGCGCCGCAGGCATCAGTAAAGGCGACCCGGTAATGCTGATTCTAAAGCGCCGGTATGAATACTGGCCCGTGCTTCTGGCCCTTCACAAGCTGGGGGCGGTCGCCATCCCCGCTACCCACCTTCTAACCACGAAGGACATCGTCTACCGCATCAAGGCGGCGGATATTGTGTCCATCGTCTGTGTGGATGACCCCGAACTCATGGCTAAGGTAGAAGAATCGGAGCAGACGATACGGCAGGAGGCCGGGGACTGCAGCCTGCGTCATAAAGCCTTTGTGCGCTCAGTCCATACCCCGTCGGCTGACAACCCTGCGGAAAAGGCGCAGGCCCTTTTTGCGCAAACCGCGGGGGCCTTGAGCCTTGGCGCGTTTGCCAGCGCTGTTCCGTGGGCCGATTTTAACGCGCTTTCGGCGCAGGCTCCGGATAGCCTTCAGCGTCCACCCAATGTCAACACGAACAGCGACAGTATGCTTCTGTATTTCACCTCTGGAACCACCGGTATGCCCAAAATGGTCAGCCACAACTGGGTGTATCCCTTGGGGCATATCGTTACGGCCCTTTACTGGCAGCGGGTACAGGACGGCGGCCTTCATTATACCGTGGCTGACACAGGCTGGGCCAAGGCCGCTTGGGGCAAAATCTACGGGCAATGGATATGCGGCACGGCAGTGTTTGTCTACGACTACGACCGTTTCGCCCCGTCCGCCATGCTGGACGTAATCGTCCGGCACAAAGTCAACACATTTTGCGCCCCCCCTACGCTTTACCGCTCTTTCATTAAGGAAGACCTTTCCCGCTACGATTTTTCCGCCCTTAAAAACTGCATGGCGGCAGGCGAGCCCCTGAACCCCGAAATCTACGAGAAGTTTCTGGAAGGCACGGGGCGCGACCTTAGAGAAGGCTACGGGCAGACGGAACTGACGCTTACCCTGTGCAACTTCCCTTGGCAGGAGCCCAGACCGGGATCGCTGGGCAGACCTTCGGCGGGGTACGATGTTGACCTATTGAAAGAGGATGGATCCTCCTGCGAAACGGGCGAGGAAGGGCAGATTGTTATACGCACAGACAGGCGAAAACCCGTAGGCATGTTCGACGGCTACTACCGGGACCAGGAGCTTACCCAGAGCGTCTGGCACGATGGCGCGTACTACACCGGGGACATTGCCCGCAGGGACGAGGACGGCTACTTCTGGTTTGTGGGCCGCTCTGACGATGTGATAAAGAGTTCCGGTTACCGCATCGGCCCCTTCGAGGTTGAAAGCGCCCTGCAGGAGCATCCTTCGGTGCTGGAATGCGCGGTTACCGGAGTGCCCGATGCCGACCGTGGCATGGCAGTCAAAGCCACAGTGATTCTGGCCAAAGGCTGGGAGGCATCGGAAGAACTCAAAGTGGAACTCCAGAACCACGTCAAAAAAACCACCGCCCCCTACAAGTACCCCAGAATCGTGGAGTTCGTGTCTGAACTGCCCAAGACGATCAGCGGGAAGATACGCCGGGTGCAGATACGGGCAGGGGACGGGGCGTAGTGCATCCCCCCGCCGCGCATTAGGCCAGAGGCTCATGCACGGCGGGGGGCAGCGTATTGACATATCCGCAAGGGCGGCGATACAGTGGTGCGAAGGAGCATATGCCCAAATACGTGCTGGCCCTGGATCAGGGCACTACCAGTTCCCGCGCAATTCTCTTTGACCGCAGCCAGAATATTACCGGCGTGGAACAAAGGGAGTTCCTCCAAGTGTATCCGCGAGAGGGATGGGTCGAGCATGACCCGATGGAAATTTACTCCTCCCAATACGCCGTGATGATGGAGCTTTTGGCCAAGCGTGACATTTCCCCCGCGGACATAGCGGCAATAGGCATCACGAACCAGCGGGAAACCACGGTGGTGTGGGACAAAAAAACAGGGCGACCCGTGTACAACGCCATTGTGTGGCAATGCAGAAGAACTTCCGGCATTGTGGACGGCCTGGTAAAAAAGCAAGGCATGGCGGATCACATAAAAAAGACCACCGGCCTTGTGCCGGACGCGTACTTTTCGGGAACCAAAATCAAGTGGATTCTGGATCACGTAAGCGGGGCGCGGGAGCGGGCCGGAAAAGGGGAACTGTTGTTCGGCACGGTAGATACATGGCTCATGTGGAAGCTGTCAGACGGCGCGATTCACGCCACGGATTACACTAACGCGAGCCGCACCATGATGTTCGACATTCACGCGCTCGACTGGGACGACACGCTTCTTCAAGCTTTGGGCATCCCCCGCAAGATGCTTCCGGCGGTATATCCGTCAGGCCACCGTTATGGCTTCGCCAGTATTCAGGGGACAAAGATACCCATTGCCGCCGCCGCGGGGGATCAACAGGCGGCGCTTTTCGGGCAATGCTGCTTCAACAAGGGTGAGGCGAAGAACACATATGGGACAGGCTGCTTTCTTCTTATGAATACGGGCAGCGAGCCCTGCGAAAGCCGCAACGGGCTTATAACGACCATCGCCGCCGGGCTGGACAGCGCCGTTCAGTACGCCCTTGAAGGAAGCGTTTTTGTGGCGGGGGCCGTAATCCAGTGGCTGCGGGACGAGATGCGCCTTTTTCCGGAAAGCGCCGATTCGGAATACTACGCCAGCAAACTAAGCGATACCGGCGGGGTATACATGGTTCCCGCATTCACGGGCCTTGGCGCTCCCTACTGGGATATGTACGCCAGGGGCTGCATCGTGGGCATTACCCGTGGAACCAAGCGCAGCCACATTATCCGGGCGGCGCAGGAATCTATCGCTTATCAGAGCATGGACCTTGTACGGGCGATGGAAAAAGACACGGGGACAAAGATTTCGGAACTCAAAGTGGACGGAGGGGCAAGCAAAAACAATTTCCTTATGCAGTTTCAGGCGGACATAACCGGGGCCGTTATGCGCCGTCCGGTAATCCGGGAAACCACCGCCATGGGAGCGGCTTTTCTGGCGGGCATTACCTCAGGCTTTTGGCAGGGCCCTGACGAAGTCCGTGACAAGTGGCAGTGCGGCACGGTGTTCGCCCCGGACATGGACGGAGAGCGCCGGACGGAACTGATCGCCGGCTGGCACAAAGCTGTGGGCCGCAGCCGGGATTGGGCCGCCCTGTAGCCCTGCGAGGAAGCTTGCGCCAAGCCGCACATGAGCCAATATTCCCGCCCAAAGCCCCGGCAGGGGAGGATATACGGTTTAAGAAGCCGCCTAGGGAACCCGCTACGGAGCCACGGTCTCCTACGCTAAAGAGCCTAGGCGAATGGCTTCTTAAACCGTATATCCTCCCCTGCCGGGCATTAGGCTAGAGGCTCATGCACGGCGGGGGGCATTGCTGGAGGGGAAGAGGGCATGAGTCGTCCACGGCTGTCCGGGGAAGGCCGCCCGAAGCGGGGGGCTCCGCAGAACACCAGCTCAAACTCCGTTGCGCTATTACCCGTTGCTCGACTGCTTTTCCGCTTTCAGCAAAAGGAAAAATAACTGAATCGTGCCAATCCCGTGGAAAATCAACATGAACGGCACTATAAAGGCTACAATTCCGGCAGACAAAATAGGGTTAAACAACAAGGCAAAACCTGAAAGCGAAGTCAGTATGCCAATAACTAAGGCCCCTGTCCTCATTTTTGATCCTTCAGGTTTTCTGGATACAGAATCAACAATTCTTGTTATTCCCGATGCCATAACCCATACGGCAAAGATAAAGGGCAAGATTATGGCTATCGCGTATATGCCCCTGCCAAACATTACCCAAATGCCGAATAAGGTAGATAATATACCGCTTGCCAGCAACATTCCGGAACGACTGCTCTTTTCCGCGCCAGCGAAAGAAACAATTTCCGATATGCCGGAAACCAGCATTGCAATGCCGAAGAAAATTGCCAGCACTACTATGCCAGCAATAGGCGTAAAGATTGTGGCAACGCCCAGCGCAATAATGCCAAGTCCGGCTGCGGGCAATAGCCATTTGAAAGCTTTCCTCATAAAATCCCCCCTTGCTTTAGTTCACCCTTACCAGTTCCAGTGTCTGGAAAACTTCCGGCGGAATTTGTTCTTTTAGCACGATAAAAATTCCATCGAGTTCTCCACTGTCATCAAACGACAGAGATTGAAGCAGATTTGTGTGAATAATGCCGGGGTGCAGCGTCCACATTCCTCCAAGAAGCGGATCGATAATGAGCCAGCCGAGGAACCCGCCAAGCAAAAGATTTCCCGCCAGATACCAGCCGGCATTTAAGCCGGGGGTCAGTTGAAACACTTGTCCCTCAAATCCCTCTCTGGTTATTTCAACACGGTATGTCGCCCCGCGGAAATAGCCATCGCCCCTTCTTAAACTTGCAAGAGTGGGGGTGGTCGAACTCCATACAACCATGTTGTGCCTGTCATAAATGACGATATTAGCGTTACTGGGCAAACTCGAAATTCTAATGTACTGAGTTGTTCCGCTTATTATTGAAGCGCAACTGGCAAAACTGACCATCAAAACTACCGGCAGGATAACCAACCTTTTCATAAAACACTCCTTCTGCGACCCCGCCTTCCTTTAGGCGGGTAATGACGTGACTAACTATCCGCCCTTACGGGCAGACATACCCCAACGGGGTACAATAAAAGGCCGCCTTAAGATTTTTCTTTGGTTTTGGCCTGTTATTCCGGGGAAAAAAGAGAGCTTCCCGTGGATAATGCCTGACTGGGGTGTGAGTGGGAAAAATGGGTAAATTTTTTTAGAGAGATCGAGTGAGTCTTATGTGTGTGTGTTAATGGAAGAAAACATGCCAATTTAGGCGAATTCGGGCAAAAATCGCTCAAATTCGGGAAATAGCTCTGGCTGTTGGCAGTTACACCACACATCATGGGGCAATGCTAGCACGGTAATGCAGGTCGTGTCAAGCCTCTACGGAGGCTTGGCGTGGGTTTTTTCCAGAAATGCCGGGCGCAGATGTTCTGCGGAGCCCCCCAATAATGCCCCGCCGCGCGTGAGCCACCAGTACAATGCCCGGCAGGGGAGGATATACGGTTTAAGAAGCCATTTGCCCAGGCTCTTTAGCGTAGGAGACCGTGGCTCCGGAGCGGGTTCCCTGGGCGGGATTCTTAAACCGTATATCCTCCC
>WQUW01000102.1 GCA_009781915.1 Treponema sp.
ACAACAGAAACACGAGACACGAGACACGAGACACGAAACACGAGACACGAGACACGAGACACGAGACACGAGACACGAGACACGAGACACGAGACACGAGACACGAGACACGAGACACGAGACACGAGACACGAGACACGGTAGAGATTTTTCTTCCAACGCCGCCCGTTAAGGCGTATCTTCCAGCCATAAGGCGTATCTTAACACAAAGATTTACCGCTGTCAATAGGCTGTGCTACATTCTACCTGAATAGCACCTTTCTTTCCGATCTCCGCGCGACTTCCCCAACAATCGCGGCGCTCGCGTCCCCGGCCTTCCGTATGCGGGAAACAAGCTCTTCGGCCTGACCGGGGTCTACGGCGATCAAAAGCCCGCCGGATGTTTGAGGGTCAAAGAGCAGTTCCTGCACGGCAAAGGGAAGGCGGGTTACATCAACGGAATCTTCGGCAGGGGTTCCGGCGGCGGACGCGTCCACCCGGTTGCGGTTGCGCTGTCCGGCGGCGGTAATGATGTACTCGTCAGCGTATGCCGCCGCCGCCGGGATAAACGGCAGGGCTTCGGGCCAAAGGACTATCGTTGCCGAAGACGCCGCCATCTCCAGCGCGTGAACCAACAGGCCAAAGCCGGTAATGTCCGTGCAGGCGCTCACCTGAAACCCCGCCATGCTCTCGCAGGCATAGCGGTTCAGCCGCTCCATGGAAGAGACGGCAAGGCGCGCGGCTTCTTCGTCCGCCATGCCAACCCGCAGAGCGGTCATGACAATGCCCACGCCCAAGGGCTTGGTAAGCAGCAGTTTGTGACCGGGCTTGGGCGTGTTGTTCCGTATGACATTCGCTGTTTCCACAATGCCGGTAACAGCAAGGCCGTACTTGGGCTCCCGGTCGTAAATGGAGTGCCCGCCGCCCAGTACCGCCCCGGCCTCGGCGATTTTTTCCGCGCCGCCGGCAACAATGTCCGCCAGTATCTGTTTGTCCATTTTCTCAGGGAAGCACACCATGTTCAGCGCCACTAGCGGCCGCCCGCCCATAGCCCACACATCACTTAACGCATTCGCCGCCGCTATCCGCCCAAATGTCTTTGGGTCGTCGATCATGGGCGGGAAAAAATCAACCGTAAAGATAAGGGATTTTTCGTCATCAAGCCTGTAGACTGCGGCATCGTCGCTGGTATCGTAGCCGACAAGGAGCCGCCCGTCGCCGCCAGAGGGAAGGCCCGCCAGCAAAGAAGCGAGAGCTGAACTTTCTATCTTTGCCCCACAGCCGCCACTTACGCAGTTCGACTGTAACGATCCAGTGCCCGGTCGCACCTTTCCCCCTGCAAAAAATGGCGGAGGCGTGTGAGAATCGAACTCACCAAGGACGTTTCCCCCCTTTGACGGATTTGAAGTCCGCAGCCGCCACCAGACGACATTCACCTCCGCATGGTAAAATCAGTGTACAGGTATTTGCGGAAGTTGTCAACCACACCGCGCGCCGCCCACGCCAAACCGTGCCTTGACACGTTCCCGGCAGAAATGATAGGATTTCGGTAACGTTACCGGGCGATTAACTCAGTGGGAGAGTGCTACCTTCACACGGTAGAAGTCACTAGTTCAAATCTAGTATCGCCCAAAAACGTTCCTGTTCAACAGTGCTAAAGCCTGAAGTACGCCCGTATCTGCAGGCTGGCAACATGCCGTACGGGCGTGTTCCGGCCCATGACGGGGATTTGGTAGCCCAGCAAAAACTCCATTGGCAACGCCCAGTCCAAAAAGAACACGGACACATTGGGCCCGACAGAGAAGCGGTGGACACTCCCCTCGTCCGTATGCAAAAGGTGGTTCCCCGAAACGGTATACCCCGGGCTAAAATAGTACGTAAACGGCAGGCCAATTTCCAGCGCGATATTGGATGCGGTAAAGCGATGGGTGAATGTTGGCTCTATCTCGAATGTAAGGTCATAGCCAAAGTTGACATTGACGTTGGGTACTCCCGCCGCCACCATAGCAGCCTGTCCAAGCCCGAGATCCCCAAAACTCCCTCTAGTGGGATAGAAGATGAACTCGTTGTAGAAGTTGATGTAGAAAAATTCGTTGACAACAACATCGAAGTAGCTTCTTAGCCCAAGGCCGAGTACGTGGTTGTCCAGACGGGCAACGTTGGGCGTACCTCTCGCAAGTTCGTCCGTAAAATCCGGGCTTGACAGAGGTATCTTGAGCCCGGGGCCGAAAGCCAAGCGGAACGTGTCGCTTGCCACCGGCGCTTGCGGGCCGATAATCTGCACCTTGGCCCCAAGGAAGATGTCTCCCATGCCGGAAACTACGCCAGACCCGCTTGGGTTAACAGCCATCGGGGCAGCTACCCTGTCCACGTCCGACCAGAGGTTGATACCCGGCGTCCACTGCACAGCCCCGGTGATCCATGAATTAATCCCGTACTCCAGCGCGAAACCCATGTTGAACATTCTGGTGGGCGGCACGTAGGGGGTTGTTTCGCCAACAGCCGTGCGGCTTCCGCCTTCGGTGAATCTTTGGTCGAAGCTGATAAATGTCGGCACTACGTAAAAGCGCCCTACCCGCGCGGGCATTACCCGGGCGTGTTCGGCAAACAGGGCGGAACCCAACAGCAAAAATACCACGCCAAAAATCATACATCGTTTCATAAAAAAGCTCCCTTTTCAAAAAATAGTTGTATCCAGTAACTTAGACATATTTGCTGATTTTGTCGTTTTTGTCAAGGCTGGTTTCAGGGCTTTAGTCTGCGGCCTTCCCTTGTATATATTTCCGCCGCAGGGTATGGTAAAACCATGTACAAAGCCAGAGTAGAACACGAGTTTTCCGCGGCGCACTTTTTAAGCCATTACCGGGGCAAGTGCGAAAACCTTCACGGACATAATTACAAAGTCCGCCTTTGGGTTAAAGGCGCAAAGCTTGACGAAGGGGGAATGCTGGCGGATTTTTCCCTGTTAAAGAAAGCCCTAAAAGACGCTGTGGAGCCTCTGGATCATTCAAACCTGAACGACATGGCGGTGTTCAAAAACGATCCCAGCGCCGAGCGCATTGCCCGCTACGTTTTTGAAAGGGTCTGCGAAAAACTGCCCGCACTGGGGATAGACAGCGCCCTTCTGCACGCGGTGGATGTCTTTGAAAGCTCCCGCAGCATGGCCCGTTACTTGCCGGATACGACGGCGGTACGTGAGTAGGGCCTTCCGCCATTTTCCGGCAAAAGGATGGAAATAAAAATTGCGTATTCTGCTGGACATTTTTCTTTTGATTGCCGGATTTGTTTTGCTGATAAAAAGCGCCGATGTGTTTGTCAGCGCAAGCGTCGAGATTGCCAAACGGCTGAAGATACCGAAGGTTATAATCGCGTTAACGGTAATGGCGATGGGAACCAGTCTGCCAGAGCTTGTAATAAGCGTGTCGGCGGCAATCGGCGGCTCTGGCGACCTTGCCGTTGCCAATGTCGTCGGATCGAACATATTTAACCTGTTGTTTATCGTGGGGCTGTGCGCGCTATTGTACCCTATTGACGTAAATTTAAGCGAAATATCAAGGGACTACTGGATTTCTGTCGCCGCGACTGTTTTGTTTTTCGCAATGGTAATTGTGTCAGGCGATACCATCCCCCGCTTGGGCAGTTTTATCCTTCTTGCCGGATTTCTGACATACATGGCTTTATTGGTGCGGTTTACGTTAAAAACCAAACCCGAGGACGACGACGCGCGGCAAAGCGGCGGCAAAGCCAGACCCCTTGCGCTAAGCGTACTCTTTGCGGTTTTAAGCGCCGCCGCCATAGTAGCGGGGGGGCAGCTTACAGTTTTAAGCGCGGTAGACATTGCCTTGGCTATAGGCATCACGGAGCGGGTGATAGGGCTTACGGTAGTGGCAATGGGCACGTCTCTGCCGGAGCTTGTAACCACCTTAATCGCCGCCCGCAAAAAAGAAGGCGAGTTCGCCCTGGGCTTTATCATCGGCTCAAGTATTTTCAACATTATGTTCGTGCCCGGGCTTGCGGGGCTTATCACCCCCCTTACCGTTGAAAGCGGCGTAGTGTTTGATTTGGCGCTTCTAACGGCAGGGACGCTCCTCCTGTTTCTGTTTGCCCGCTCCGGCAAGCGGATTGTCCGCCTTGAAGGACTTGCTATGGTAATGGTATATTTGGGGTATATGGCTTTTGTGATTTTGCTTTAAGCCATTGCGGAGTTAGGGAAGGAAATACATGGCGGGAAAAAAACCGGAACTGTTAAGGAGGATTTTATGTGGCAATGTCCAAAGTGCGGCAGGGATTTCAAAAACACAAACCAAAATCACTACTGCGGCAAAACCGGCACGATTGACGAGTACATAGCCGGACAGCCTGCGGAGGTTCAGCCCATTCTGCGGCAAGTCCGCGCGGTAATACGCAACGCCGCCCCGAACGCCACGGAAAAAATTTCGTGGCAAATGCCGACATTCTGGCAGGACGGAAACCTCATACAATTTTTCGCCCACAAAAAGCATCTGGGCCTTTACCCCGGAGAGCTGGAGCGGCTTCCCTTTGCGGACAGGATTTCTTCGTACAAAACATCAAAGGGCGCGATTCAGCTTCCTTACGATAAGCCCATTGATTTTGAATTGATAGCGGACATCACAAGGTGGCTGGTATCCTGTGTTGAAAAAGAAGCCAAAACGAAATGAGCGAAAAAATCTATGAATACAACGCGGTAATTCAACGCGCCGGGACACCGGGCGGCGCGTATGTTCCGTTTCCGTATGATGTCCGCGCGGAGTTTGGAAAAGGCAGGGTGAAAGTCCACGCCGCCTTTGACGGCGAACCGTATGACGGCAGCGTTGTCAACATGGGTGTGAAAAACACCGACGGCTCGGTGTGTTATGTCATTGGTGTTCTGAAAAGCATCCGCGCGAAAATCGGCAAACAGCCGGGCGACAGCGTTCGCGTTACCATAAAAGAGCGGGAATGAATTGACGTATGGATTTTATTCCGGCAAAAACCATTGTAGCTCAGGTAAAAAAGCACGATTGGTTTGGTGTCGATTACAACATGAATATGTACCGGGGATGCTCTCATGGCTGTATATATTGCGACAGCCGCAGCCACTGTTACCGGATAGAACATTTTGATACAGTCCGGGCAAAACAGGATGCCTTGCGGATCATCCGGGACGACCTTATAAGAAAGCGGCGCAGGGGCGTGGTCGCTTCGGGGGCGATGAGCGATCCCTACAATCCTTTGGAAGAAAAACATAAACTCACAAGGAACGCCCTTGAATTATTAAACGCCTATCGTTTTGGGGCGGCAATCACAACAAAAAGCCCGCTTGTTTGCCGGGATGTAAGCATATTGCGGGATATACAGGTTCACTCTCCTGTGCTTGTTAAAATGACCATAACAATAGATGATGACGCTCTGTGCCGCGTTATTGAACCCAACGCGCCGGTATCAAGCGCGCGCTTTTCGGCGATAAAAACATTAAGCGGCGGCGGCATATACGCAGGCGTACTCATGATGCCTTTATTGCCGTTTATCGGGGACGCCGAAGAAAATGTCGTAAACATTGTGCGCAAAGCCAAAGAGCACGGGGCACGGTTTGTATATCCGTCTATGGGCATGACGCTGCGCGCCGGAAACCGGGAATACTACTACGAAAAACTGGACGAACACTTTCCGGGAGTAAAAGAAAAATATATCAAAAGATACGGTGAGCGCTACAACTGTACTGTGCCACGGGTAAAAAGCCTGTGGAATGTTTTTACCAGCGAATGCCGGCGGCAGGAATTGCGCTACGAAATGAAGGACATTGTTATTGATTATAAACGGGGATACACAGCTAAACAACTGGAATTATTTTAGAAAGCGCTATTGCAAAAATCCTCTTTCTGCCGGATAATGGACGTGGTGATGGAAAAATATACAAAGGAGTAGAGCATGGTAAAAAACTTGGCAATGCCCGCCAGCGTAATTCAGGCGCTGGAAGAAAAGGGCATTATCGCCGTCCTTGAAATCGAGAGAGAGTCAGACGCCGTTCCGGTCGCGCGGGCGCTTTTGGAAGGGGGGGTAAGCGCCGTTGAGCTTGCCCTGCGCACCCCTGCGGCGGAGCCTTCAATCGCTTTGATCACAGAACAATTTCCGCAGATGATGGTCGGCGTTGGCACGATTATCGAAAGCGGTCAGGCATCGCGCGTAAAGAGATACCGGGGCGTAGGGTTCGCTGTTTCCCCCGGCATAAACCCCGCGATTGTAAGCGAGGCCATTTCCTGCGAACTGCCGTTTGCCCCCGGAATAGCCACCCCCAGCGAGCTGGAACTGGCCCTGTCTTTGGGGTGCAGAGTTGTAAAGTTTTTCCCCGCCGAAGGCATGGGCGGTCTTTCATTTCTTAAAAGCATGGATGCCCCCTACAAGCACCTTGGGGTAAAATACATCCCCCTTGGCGGGATTTCCCAAAGCAACCTTGCCGATTACGCGAACACAAGCCAGATACTGGCAATTGGGGGCAGTTGGATCGCAAGCAAGGAACTCATCAAGTCCGCCAACTGGGGCGAAATAACCAAAGGGGCGAAAGCCGCCAAAGAAGTTTGGGATACCATAAGGAGGAATAAATAGTATGCAACAAGCAACAGTCGTAACATTCGGAGAAATCATGCTTCGCGTCGCGTCATTGGGCTTTCTTAAATTCAGGCAATCTTTGCCGGGCCATGTGGATGTAACATTTGCCGGGGCCGAGGCGAATGTCGCCGCCTCGCTAAGTATGCTTGGCTGTCCGGCGAAGTTCGTAACGGCATTGCCTGGGCACAGCGTGGCGGACGCCTGCCTTGGCGCTCTGCGTAATGTTGGAGTTGACACAAGCTGCATACGCATGGTTGATCAGGGAAGGATCGGCATCTACTTTGTCGAGACGGGCGCGAACCAGCGCCCCAGCACGGTAATTTATGACAGGGCGGGAGCAGCCATAGCGTCTGTAGACCCGTCACTGTATGACTGGAAGAACATTTTTCAGGGGGCGAAGTGGTTTCATTTTACCGGCATTACTCCGGCGCTTTCCCAATTGGCCGCCGATGCGGTCATGCTCGCGGCAAAAGCCGCCCGTGATATGGGCCTAACGGTCTCCTGCGATCTTAACTTTAGAAAAAAGCTTTGGGACTGGCAGCCCGGCGTTCCCGCCAAGGAGCTTGCCGCGAAAGTGATGGGCGGACTGCTTCCCTATGTTGATGTTCTTGTCGGCAACGAGGAAGACGCGGAAGATGTGCTGGGCATTAAAGCCGGGGACACCGATGTTACCCTTGGCAAGCTCGACATTGAAAGGTATCCGTCTGTCGCCAGGGAAATTGTAAAAAAGTATCCCAACATTAAAAAAGTCGCCACAACATTGCGCGAAAGCATTTCCGCCACCCACAACAACTGGGGCGCGATGCTGTACAATGCCGCGCGGGACACGTGCCATTTTGCCCCGAATGTCGAAGGGCAGTATAGACCCTACGAAATCCGCAGCATTGTTGACAGAATAGGCGGCGGCGACTCTTTTACCGCCGGTCTTATCTACTGCTCCCTTGAAGGAAAATCAGACGAGGAAAGCCTTACCTTTGCTGTCGCAGCTTCCTGCCTGTGCCATTCTGTGTACGGCGACTTCAATTACAGCACCAAGGAAGAAGTGCTTACCCTGATGAAAGGGGACGCTTCGGGCAGGGTTAAACGGTAGCGTAGGCAAAGGGTATTTCAGCTTGCATTGTTGTGCGGCCCGTTAGCTGTACAGTTAGCCAGCGCTACTTCCCGCAGCAGTGCTTGTACTTTTTCCCCGACCCGCAGGGGCAGGGCTCGTTCCGGCCCACCTTGGGCCCGGTGCGGATCATGGTTTTGGGAACAACAGTGCCTTCATCGTAAAGCCAGCGGCCGTCCTTTTTTTTGAACCGGGCATTTTCGTGGTGAGTATCTTTAAGGCCTTCCATTTCGTATGACGCTTCGAATTCCACGCTTCCTTCCGTGTCGTCGGGGCCGCCCTTTTCGGTGGACAAAATTGTAAGCCCTAGCCACTTGGATTTTTCGCTCCAGTTCTTTGTTTGCTTAAAGTCAATTTTGTCGTCATCGTCGTGTATGCAGGTATCAATGATGTAGTCAATGGCCTGTTCGACATAGGCCGTATAACGGCTGCGCATCAGGGCTTCGGCAGTGGGGGCGTTTCTCGCACCGGTGATGTAGGGCTCGCAGCACTCTCCGTAGGCAAAGCTAGAATTGCAGGGACATGGTTTCATAGACACTCCTTTAAGGCTTCAAGTTCTGCCGGGATGGTTTGGACTTGGACACTACGCTGCATGGCTTTTTGCAGTGAAAGCGGAACCGGCACAGGCCCGGTGATGGGTTCCACGGTTTCGGCGAATTTAGCAGGATGCGCGGTAGAAAGAATTCCAAGGGCGCTTTCCCCGGCAAGAAGGCCGGCCTCTTTAAGCGTACTGGCGGCCCGCCATCCTACTGCGGTGTGGGGATCCAAGTAATAGCCCCAGCGTGAATGTACTTCGGAGATTGTGTCGCGGGTTTCGTTATCGGTAACCGATGCGCCAAGGACGAGCTGCCGCAGTTCCTGCCATGAAAAGTGCGCCGCAATACGTTCAAAGTTGCTGGGGGCCCCTACGTCCATCGCGTTAGAAAGAGTGGCATGAGAAGGCCGGGGTTCGTAGTTTCCGCTTTCAAGGTAATCCGGCACGGTTTTGTTGATGTTGGCAGCGGCAATGAACCGTTTGATTGGCGCGCCCATTTTCCATGCGTAAAGCCCGGCGGTAAGGTTGCCAAAGTTCCCCGATGGGACGCTAAAGACAACATCCGAAGCCTTCCCCGCGCCGGCAGCGTAGTAAACCGCTTGGGGTATGAGCCGGGAAATGTTGATAGAATTCGCCGAGGAAAGAACCATGCGCTTGTTCAAATCACTGTCGCCAAAGGCCTGCTTTACAAGGCGCTGGCAATCATCAAAGCTGCCGTCTACCGCAAGGGCGCAAATGTTTTCTTTAAGGCCGGCAATCTGGCGCTCTTGCAGGGGGGAAACCCGGCCCTTGGGATAAAGGACGGTAACGGAGATTCCCTCTACCTTGTAAAAGCCGTCAGCCACGGCCCCGCCGGTATCGCCAGAAGTGGCGACAAGAATTTTAAGCGGCTTTTCCTCGCCCCGGCGCAGATACGAAAACGCGCGGGCCATGAAGCGGGCCCCGAAATCCTTGAACGCCGCGGTGGGCCCGTGAAAAAGTTCCAGCACAAGCCTGTCCCCGGCCTTAACCAACGGGGCCGCAAAGGGATAGGCCGAATGAATCATCTCTTGCAGAATGGGGCCGGGAATATCTTTTTCTACCCAAGGACGGATGGTTTCAAAGGCGATGTCCGTGTACGCCATGCTTCCAAGGGAAGCCTTCGCCGCGGCAGAATAGCGGGGGATTTCTTCGGGGATGTAAAGGCCGCCGTCAGGGGCAAGCCCGGCAAGGGCCGCAACGGCAAAACTTGCCGCTTGGTTTTTGTCCCTAGTGCTGTAGTAACGCATGGCCTTATAGTAACATATTTGCGAAAAACCGGAAAGCCCGGACGGTGGGCGTTAGTTGGGGCTTAAACACCTAAACAGCAGTGTTTGAATTTACCTCCGCTGCCGCAGGGGCACGGCTCGTTTCTTCCTGTTTTATCTTTTTTCCCTGAGCCATCCTGCGGCTCGCCATCACTATCGTAGTCACCATCATTAGAGCCTGTTTTGCCTTTGGAATCTTTCGCTTCGAACCATTTCCATTTTTCCAGCTCCCGTATCGCGTCCTCGATATGCCTAATATCCGCTTTATATTCGGGGTCGTTGAATTCCGCCGCATACTATTCACAGTCGCCGCAGAGATGTATATCAATGCCATCCCTTGCGTACACGCTTTTTACATCATCTATTAATTCCTCAAGCTGCTGTTCCCTGATAGTGTCCGCGATATAGCTCAGCACTGTCTTATCATCGTTATCCAGTTTTCCTATGTATACTTTGTGGATAAGATGGCGGAAACATCCGGTTATTTCCTCCCGGCTCAGGCAGCCGTCAAAATAGTGCATTCCCCATGCCGTTAAAGCCATTGCCCGTGACCACGGCGAAACAGAACGGTCTTCAATAAGTTTTGGCAATAGAAACGCCTCTCCGTTAAAGGTATCGCGAAGCATCGACGCATACTGTTCGGTTAATATATCGCCCCATAGATAGTCAACATCTTCTTCTTCGTAGCTGATAAGGCTTACCAGCCGGGGGTATGCCTCTGGAACCCGCATCTGGGCAAGGAGCATTGCCGCCGGAATATGGCTGTTTTTGTCGTCATGCATAAACGGATCGGGGTCATTTACGGCCTCGTCAAGAACGCCAATAAGCAGGGGGATAAAATCGTCTTTCCTCCGAAGTATTTCCTTACAGGCCCGCTTGCCCCACAGGGAATGACTGTCAAGAAGCGATACAATTTTTTCTTTGGAAAAACTGGTCAACACTGTTTACCTCCATACTACAGTGCTGGTACTATAGCACAATATCCGCGAAATTGGCAAGGCACGCCCGCACCCCCGCCGCGCATGAGCCAACATTCCCGCCAAAAGCTCCGGCAGGGGAGGATATACGGTTTAAGAATCCCGCCCAGGGAACCCGCTCCGGAGCCACGGTCTCCTACGCTAAAGAGCCTGGGCAAATGGCTTCTTAAACCGTATATCCTCCCCTG
>WQUW01000103.1 GCA_009781915.1 Treponema sp.
CAAACGGGAACTGGACATTCTCGATGGGAAGCATAGTAAAAAGGAGGTAAAAACAGGGGTATTTGAATACATCGAAATGTATTACAACAGACGCCGTAGACATTCGGCAATCGGATATGCTACTCCTTTAGCATTAACAAATAATTTAGCGGCTTAATTCACTGTCCAAAAAATCGGGGGAACTCCATGCTGTAAACTTTTTCGTCAGCAGTTATCCGTCATTTGTCCGTCTATGCGACAGAGCATGAGTCGTAAAAGCAACGTCTGGGAAAATGCCTGTGCGGAAAGTTTTTTCAAAACACTCAAACGGGAACTGGACATTCTCGATGGGAAGCATACGAAAAAGGAGGTAAAAACAGGGGTATTTGAATACATCGAAATTTATTACAACAGATGCCGTAGACATTCGGCAATCGGATATGCCACACCTTTAGCATTAACAAATAATTTAGCGGCTTAATTCACTGTCCAAAAAATCGGGGGAACTCCAGTTGACGTATGCGGGGCTGGTATAGTCGTCAACAGAGGCCCATACATTAAGCTCAACTTCTCCGTCCGCAATCATGCCGCCGGTATACACAGCATGGCTACTAATACTTTGAGCGGCAGCGATAAATTCATAGCCGTTATAGCCGTTATAGCCGTTGTGTACGCCAAACGCGATAACCCGCCAGCCGCTATGCGCTGCTTCAATCCCGGTAATTGTTAAACGCCCTTCGGTGGCGCCCACGGTCAGGAACCCGCCGCCACCGCCGCCGCTTGGGCCGCCCGTGTCGCAGGCCGTAACAGAAAGACCAACCAGCACGGCAAGAATAATGCCGCCTAAAACTCTAACAACGTTTTTCACAAAACACCTCTTTTGTGAACCCCGCTTTCCTTTGTGCGGGTAATCACAAAGATATACCCGCTTTTTAAGCGGCGTTACCCCAACGGGGCAAAATAAAAGGCGCACGAACCGGAGGCTCGCCGCCTGTTATTCCAAAGAGAAGACCGTAGCTGCTCCAAAATGTCAGATTTTGGAACAGGCTCAGATTCCCTTCTGCGCTGCCTGACTGGGGTGTAGGTGGGAAAAATGGAAAATTTTGGGTAAATTCTTTTAGGTATTTGGTGAATTCATGTGTGTGTGTTAATGGAAGAAAATGTGCCAAATTAGGCGAATTCGGGCAAAAGTCGCCCACATTCGGGAAATAGCTTCGGCTGTTCGCAGTTACACCACGCATCATGGGGTAATGCTAGCACGGTAATGCAGGTCGTGTCAACCCTCCTACGGAGGGTTGGCTCTTTCAAGGAATGGATTGATTGCCCGCTAGCGCGGGCGGACGGGTCAAGCCCCCCACCGCCACAGATGGTAGGCAAAACACCGCCGCCACTGGTATAATCACGTATGGTAACCGTAATTTCTCTGGGAGGATCCATAGTCGCCCCGGACGGAGTGGACGAAGGTTTTTTAAAAGATTTTACCTCCCTTGTCGGGGAACAGCTTGCCCGCGATGACAAGCGGCGCTTTATTATCGTGGTAGGCGGCGGCGGGCCGGCCAGAGCGTGGCAAAAGGCGTACCGCGCCGTGTGCCCCTCGCCGGTTGACGAACAGGCCGACTGGATCGGTATAATGGCGACACGGCTTAACGCCGAACTCGTCCGGGGCATCATGGGCGAATGGTGTACTCAGGACGTAGTGTACGATCCCACTCAGGTAGAACCCCTCATGGGGCGGGTTCTGGTGGCGGCGGGCTGGAAACCGGGATTCTCCTCCGATTATGATGCGGTGCTTCTTGCCGAGCGCTTTCAGGCCAATGCCGTAATAAACCTTTCCAACATCGAAAAAGTCTACACGGACGACCCCAAAAAGAACCCCGGCGCGAAACCCATTGACGCCATTTCTTGGGCGGATTTCTGCGCAATGGTGGGGGACGAATGGGTTCCGGGCAAAAACGTGCCCTTTGACCCCGTGGCAAGCAAACACGCCGCCAGAATAAGCCTAAAAGTAATCTGCGCCGCCGGGAAAGACCTTGCCAATTTAGAGAACATACTGCTGGGAAAACCTTTTACGGGTACAACCATATCTTAATAAGGAGCGATTATGTTATACCGGGAATACGGAGCCACAGGAAAAAAGATGTCCATTTTGGGCTTCGGGGGAATGCGCTTTGGCGCTATCGACGACCACGATGCCTGCGTCAAGATGATGGTTACGGCGGCTGAAGGGGGCATAAACTATTTCGACACCGCGCCGGAATACTTCGGGATCAAAAGTGAAACGGTTTTCGGCAAGGGCCTTGCCGAACTCAGGCGGCGCGGGCTGCCCTACTTTTGCGCCACCAAGACATTTGAGTCAGCCGAAGACAACATACGCCGTGAACTTGACGCGCAGTTAAAGCGGCTGGACGTTCCGGCCATTGACTTCTACCATATCTGGTGCATAACAAGTTTAGAAAACTGGCGGGAGCGGAAAAAGGGCGGCGTTCTTTCGACATTCAGAAAACTAAAGGACGAAGGCCTTGTAAAACACGTCTGCATTTCAAGCCATTTGCTTGGGGACGAGCTAAACGAACTTCTTTTGGACAGCGAAGGGATTTTTGAAGGCGTGCTGTTCGGCTATTCGGCCTATAACTACAAAACCAGAGAAGCCGCCTTCAAGGCCGTTAAGGACAAAAAGCTGGGGGCGGTGATCATGAACCCCCTTGGCGGCGGCGTCATTCCGCAGAACCCTGAGCGCTTCGCCTTCCTGAAAAGGGGCGATGAAGGCATTGTTCCGGCGGCCCTGTCTTTCCTTTGGGATCATACAGACATCACGGTCGCCCTTGTCGGTTTTCAGACCGAGGCTCAGGTCAAAGAGACTCTGGATGCCGTGCGCGCCTACAAACCCAGAAGCGGGCGGGAACTGGAAACCCTCAAAGCCGCCTCGCCGGGGTCTCTTGAAGGCATTTGCACCGGATGCGCGTACTGTAACGACTGCCCGGCGGGGATTCCCATCCCGGAGTTCATGGATGTCTACAACCAGAAACTGCTGGACAAAGAAGCGAGCGCTTCAACCATCAAAAACAGGGTACAATGGCACTGGTGGATAGACGGGAAAAAAGCCAAAGACTGTACGGCCTGCGGGCAATGCGAAAAAGCCTGTACTCAGCACATCAACATCATCGACAGGCTCCGGGAACTGTCGAACACGCTATAGAAGCCGGGGCCGCGAAGGAGCGCATCAATGGACATTTCCGTTTTGCAAAAAGTACGGTACGGGTACACGCCCAAAATTCCCTCCATTCTTGAGGGGGAGATCGCGGATATTTTGGTTGAGTTCGGGCAGCCCACCGAGGCGATTGCGGACAGGGATGCCCTAAAGGAAATTTTCAAGCGTTCCTACGGAAAGCCCGTGGCGGTTTTTGGCCGGGGCAGGAACGAGGCCATCGGGCGGGAACTGAAGGTGGGGGTTATCCTTTCCGGCGGGCAGGCTCCGGGCGGGCATAACGTCATAGCCGGGCTTTTTGACGGCCTTAAAAAAGGGAACCCTTCTTCAAAACTGTACGGGTTCTTGGGAGGCCCCGGCGGTCTTGTGGATAACAAAGCCGTGGAACTGACAGCCGGCAAAATCGAGCCGTACCGGAATACCGGCGGCTTTGACATTATCGGTTCGGGCCGCACCAAAATCGAAACCCCGCAGCAGTTCGCCGCCTCCCTTCAAACGGCGAAAAAACTCATGCTTGACGCGCTAGTCATTATCGGCGGGGACGACTCCAACACCAACGCGGCGCTTCTTGCCGAGTATTTTCTGGAAAGGGGGGCATCCATTCAGGTTATCGGCTGCCCCAAGACTATTGACGGCGACCTTAAAAACGAGCATATCGAAACGTCCTTTGGCTTTGACACCGCCTGCAAAACGTTCAGCGAACTTATCGGGAACATACAAAGGGACGCGAACAGCGCCAAAAAGTACTGGCACTTTATACGGCTTATGGGGCGCGCCGCGAGCCACATCGCGCTGGAATGCGCCCTTCAGACCCGGCCCAATATGTGCGTCATTTCCGAGGAGGTGGAGGAAAAGGAAATATCCCTTACCCAACTGGTGGAGGACATCTGCAATTCGGTTGTAAAGCGGGCGGATAACAGGGAGAACTTTGGGGTTATCCTGATTCCGGAGGGTCTTGTGGAGTTCATACCGGAGATGAAAAAACTCATTTCCGAGTTAAACGATGTTATGGCCGCCAAGGAAGATGAGTTTTCCAAAATCACTTCCTTCGCCGGGCAGCTCCGATGGCTAAGCCGGAAAATCTCCCCGGTATCCTACAAGCTCCTTGAAACCCTGCCGCCGCAAATCGCCGGGCAGCTCCTTTTGGACAGAGACCCCCACGGAAATGTGATGGTTTCCCGGATCGACACCGAAAAGCTCCTTATGGGCATGGTGGAAAGCCGTCTGGCGCGGCTTAAAGAGGAAGGTATCTACAAGGGAAAATTCTCCCCGCTGGGGCATTTCTTTGGGTACGAGGGCCGCTGCGCGTTCCCCACAAATTTTGACGCCGACTACTGCTATTCCCTTGGCTACAGCGCCTTTGTGCTTATCGCGTCCGGCCTTACGGGCTATATCGCCAGCGTGAAAAATCTGGCGGCCCCCGCCAGCGAATGGATTGCCGGCGGGGTTCCCCTGACAATGATGATGAACATGGAACAGCGGCACGGCAGTAAAAAGCCGGTTATCAAAAAGGCGCTTGTAGACCTTGAAGGCGGCCCCTTTAAGGCGTTTGACGCCGCACGGGATACGTGGGCGGTAAAAACCATGTTCCATTATCCGGGGGCGATTCAGTACTTCGGCCCGGCGGAGGTTTGCGACCAGCCCACCAAGACGCTGAAACTGGAACTGGAACAGTAGTGTGATACTATCAAGCATGAACGAAGCCGCTGTACTGCGCCCCGCGGGGGTTATCTTTGACATGGACGGCCTTATGCTGGATACGGAGCGGCCGCTACTCCCGCTTTGGCCGTGGGCGACAAAGCCCTTTGGCTGGGATATTCCCCCGGAAATGGTACTCCGCACCATAGGGATAAATGGCAATGATATGCGCGCGCTTTTTCTGCGGGAATATGGCCCCAGTTTTCCTTATGACGGCATTAGGGATGAGTTTAACCGCCTTATCCATCAGGAGTTCGAGAAAGGAATTGCCCACAAGCCCGGACTAGTCGTTCTGCTGGACCGGCTGGCTTCCCTCCGGATACCTTTGGCTGTCGCGACATCTACCAGCCGGGAAAGGGCGGTGTGGAAGCTCAGGATAGCCGGTATTCTGGATCGATTCGCCGTCCTGGCCTGCGGAGACGAGATACTCAACGGGAAGCCGGCCCCCGACATCTTTCTCCTGGCCGCGGAAAGACTGGGCAAGGCCCCATGCGACTGCGTTGGGTTCGAGGACTCCCCGGCGGGCCTTCAGGGGCTTCACACGGCGGGGATGCGCTCGGTTTTTGTAAAGGATTTAGTGGAGCCGCCCCCCGAAGTCTGCGCGACCGTCTGGCGGCAATGCACTGACTTGGCGGAAGCGGCGGGGTTGTTTGGCTAAAAGGGGCCGCCGTCCGGACAGCCCCAATCGCCAAAATGTACTACTCCGCCAGGATTTGGTTCAGGGCGTTCTGAGCGGCCTCGTTAATGGCCATCGAGGTTACCGTTGCCCCGGAAACATTATCTATCCTTGGAGTGTTAAACCTGACCATGTCGGAATGAGCCCGCGCGAGAACTCCGGCGGAGAACATGGCGGTGTCGTGAGGGGCTGCCGCCACAACTTGTGTGATAAGCCCGTCTACCACTGTAAGGGTTACCGATGCCGGCCCGCCATAGCTGGGGGCAGTGCCCGTTGCCGTTCCGTTGGCGAGTTCTCCCCTGGCGTTGGTAAGGGGAGCCGCGGGGCCCGTTTCGCAGGCCAGAAAGAGCGTTGAAAGCAGGATACCTGCCCCCAAAAGAATCAGCAGTTTTCTTGTTGTCATTTGTATACCTCCGGGTATTAACGTGTGAAATAATCCTGCCGCCAGACGACGAGCATGGATAAATCCGTAATTAGGGTATTTATACCATTTTTCGTAAAAAGCGTCAATCTTTTTGCCGGCGGTTTCCGGTGGAACACGCCCTATTGACATTAAAACGCAAATTCCGCATTGTAGACTTCCAGACTATTTTCCGGGAGGCAGGAAGAAAAGAATTGAAAGGGAGCGATGTGGCTATCGAAGGGGTTTCCAAATCCTTCGGCAGCTTTAAGGTCTTGAACAACGTTGATCTGGCTATCAAGAAGGGCGAGTTTTTTTCCCTTTTGGGGCCTTCGGGTTGCGGCAAAACAACCCTTTTGCGGATCATCGCCGGGTTTGAAACCCCGGATTACGGGCTGGTTACTTTTGACGGGACCGATGTCCTTCCCATACCCCCCAACCGCAGGCAAGCCAACACGGTTTTCCAGAGCTATGCCCTGTTTCCCCACCTTACCGTTTTTGAAAACGTTGCCTTTTCCCTGCGGCTTAAAAAACTGTCCAAGGGCGAAGTCAACGCCAAGGTAGACGACTACCTTAAACTGGTGCAGCTCGAAAGCCACGCCCACAAGAAGCCAAACCAGCTTTCCGGGGGGCAAAAACAGCGGGTCGCCATTGCCAGAGCGCTTATCAACGAGCCCAGCGTTCTTCTTCTGGACGAGCCCCTTTCCGCCCTTGACGCCAAGCTCCGCCACCATATGCTCATAGAACTTGATACCATTCACGACAAAATCGGGATTACCTTTATTTACGTTACCCACGATCAGGGGGAAGCGCTTTCCGTTTCTGACCGGATCGCCGTGATGGATCACGGAAATGTGCTGCAGGTGGGTACTCCTCACGACATTTACGAAAGCCCGGCCACCGACTTTGTGGCCCGCTTTATAGGGGAAACCAACCTTTTTGACGCGACCGTTTTCTCCGTTAGGCCCGGAGAAGGCGAATACATGGCAGAACTGGACATTCCGGAACTGGGGCGGATCAAGGTAACCACTGTAGACGAAGTACAGCCCGGACAGAAAGTGAGTTTTACCATACGTCCGGAAAAAATTGTTATCTCCAAAGAAAAGCCCGCCACCAAGCGGGACGACATCAATCTTTTTCAGGGCGAAGTGGACGAACCCATTTACTCCGGCTTTCAGACCAAGTTCTACGTCAAGACAAACGCGGACACCCTTATAGGGGTTATTAAACAGCACGCCAAATACTCTGACGAAGGGCCGGACATCGTGTGGAAAGACAGTGTCTACCTTTCGTGGAGCGCCCATGTCGGCTACATTGTGGAGGTACGGCAGTGAGCGCCTCCGTCGAACACAAGGAGCCCCCTGGCGCGGGCAGGAAAAATTACGGGCCGGCGTATTCCCTGCCCATTGGCGCGTGGTTTACGGTTTTCTTCCTTGCGCCGATCTTCATCATTCTGGTGTTCAGCTTTCTTGGAAGGGGGATATACGGCGGCGTGGAATGGGAGTTCTCGCTTGCCGCTTACCGCAGCCTTGTAACGCCGGGTGTCTTAAGGATAGCGCTTAGAACGCTCATTATTTCGGTAATCGCTACGGCGATAACAATCCTGATTGCGCTTCCCTGCGGCTACTACATGGCCCGGAGTAAGCACCAGACTACGCTGCTTCTTTTAATCATCATCCCCTTTTGGACAAATTTCCTTATTAGGGTTTTCGCGTGGATGAATATTCTGGGGAACTCAGGCTTTGTCAACGAGTTTCTTTTGCGCTTTAGCATTATTAGCCAGCCCCTGCCCTTAATGCACAATCAGGGGGCGGTTATTCTGGTGCTGATTTATATGTACCTGCCCTACGCTATACTCCCCCTGTTCGCTACCATAGACAAGTTCGATTTTTCCCTTCTTGAAGCCGGAAGGGATTTGGGGGCCAGCAATATTGTTTCGATAGCGAAGGTGCTTCTTCCGAATATCAAGGGCGGCATTTTTACGGCGGTACTGTTTACCTTTATTCCCACCTTTGGAGCCTACGCCGTGCCGCAGCTCGTGGGCGGGATGCATTCGTATATGCTGGGGAATATCATTGCGGACCAGCTCCTTAGGGCAAGGAACTGGCCCTTTGCCTCGGCGATTACCATCGTGCTTACCACGATCAGCACGGTGGGAGTCATTGTAATGCTTGTCCTGCAGCGCCGGGAGGCGGCCCGCCTTGGTACGAGCGCTTCCCGCTTTTCCGGTGCGGGGCGGGGCGCCGAAGCGGAGGCGCTGGTATGATCTTTAAGGGCATGGCGGCCCGCAGCGTCTTTAGCGCCAAGCCGGGGCAGAACTCAGGCGGCGAAGCGGCGCGGCACGCGCGGCGGCGGGCAAGCAGGAAAAAGTTTTCTTTTTCCAAACTGGTTTTTTTTATCGCCTTAGTATTTCTTTTTCTGCCCCTGGTTGTCCTGGTAATTTCTTCGTTTAACGACTCCGCCAGCATGAGGTGGACGGGCTTTTCCCTTAGGTGGTATCAGCGGCTCTTGACCGAACGGCAATTGTGGATCAGCTTTTGGAACAGCATCTTCATAGCGATAAGCTCGGCGACTGCCGCCACAATTATCGGAACCATCGCCGCTATCGGGGTCAGCTTTTACCGTTTCCGCGCGCGCGGTTATGTCAGGACAATTTCCTTTCTTCCAATGGTACTGCCCGACATTATCCTTGGCGTGTCCCTCGCGATATTTTTCGCCGGAGTGGGTATCCCGCTTGGCCTTACAACAGTCTTTATCGCCCACACCACATTCAACCTGCCGTTTGTGTTCCTTTTGGTAACAGCCCGGCTGGACGAGTTTGATTTTTCGATTATCGAGGCCGCCCACGATCTAGGCGCTACTGAGCGGCAAACGCTTTTTAAGGTAACGCTTCCCTTTTGTATGCCGGGCATCCTTGCCGGATTTCTGACGGCAATTACCCTTTCGCTTGAAGACTTTGTCGTAACGTTCTTTGTAGCCGGGCCGGGAGCGTCCACCCTACCGGTTTTTATTTTTTCGGCCATTACCCGCAGGGGAGGGATAACCCCGCTCATCAGCGCTCTTTCTGTGGTAATGATTATCGGCACGGTAATTCTGGCGATTTTGCTTAGAAATTTTTTGAAACACATTGCGGCAAAATAGACCCCTTGGGGGGTTTCATTCTATAGAGAGTTAGCTCTAAGGAGGAAGGAAATGAAGCGAATCATTGTCTTTCTTGCGGTAACGGCGGCGGTTTTTGCCTCCGCCAGTTTATTTACTAGCTGTGGTGGAGAACGGCTCCACATCTTCAACTGGGCGGTGTATACCCCCCAATCGGTTATCGAAGCGTTTGAAAGAGAGTACGGCGTTAGGGTAGTCTACAGCGAGTTTACCAGTAACGAAGAAATGTTCGCGCGGCTCATGGCCGGCGGCGGGCGGGGCTTTGACATTGTGTTTCCTTCCGGGGATTATGTCGCCATTATGATCCGTCAAGGGATGCTGGAACGGCTGGATCACTCCCTTCTGCCCAATCTTGCGAACATTGATCCAGAGGTAGTGGCAAGGGCTCTTTACGATCCCAACATGGAATATTCGGTTCCTTATTTTTTTGGGGCCGCGGGGGTCGTGGTGAATACCGCTATGGTTCCCGAATTTGAAAGGGACATAAGCATTTTCGCCCGCAGCGATCTTCGGGGCTGGATGACCATGCTGGACGACCCGCGCCAAGTTATCGGCGATGCTTTAAACTATTTGGGCTTTTCGGTAAATTCCAGAAACCCTCAGGAAATTGCCGCCGCGCGGGATCACATTAACACCCACTGGAGGCCCAACCTTGTAAGGTTTGATGCCGAAACTTTTGGCACGGGTTTTGCCAACGGCGAATTCTGGGTGGTGCAAGCTTGGGCCGAAACGGTTTTTGCCGAAATTGCCGGAAACGAGCAGCTTATGAGAAACACGGAGTTCTTTATTCCTCCGGGCGCTTCCTCTTTTACCGACAACATGGTTATTCTTAGGGGCTCCCGGAACGTTGAGCTGGCCCACAAGTTTATCAACTTTATCCACCGCCCGGACATTTATGCAATGTTTGTCGACGAGTTCGGCCTTCCTGCCACGGTCAACATTCCGGCCCGGCAGTTTACACAGGTAACCCCTTGGTACACGGTCGAAGACATGGCCCTGACCGGCGAGATTCAGGACGACGTAGGCCCTGCCATTGTATACTACACTGACGCTTGGTTTTCCATAAGAATCGGAAATTGAGGTTAAGGCTGCTCCAAACATTAGATTTTGGAGCAGCCTTTTCCGGCAGTCTCGCACAGCACTCAGCCCCCCGCCGCGCGTGAGCCATCGGTACAATGCCCGGCATTTCTGGAAAAAACTCACGCCAACCCTCCGTAGGAGGCTTGACATAACTTACATTACTGTGCTAGCATTACCCCATGATGCGTGGTGTAACTGCGAACAGCCAAGGCTATTTCTCGAATTTGAGCGACTTTTGCCCGAATTCGCCTAATTTGGCACGTTTTCTTTCATCAAACACACACACACACACACACACACACACACACATTCGCCACCTTACTATAAACACCTAAAAAAATTTACCCAAAATTTTCCATTTTTCCCGCCCACACCCCGGTCAGGCATCGCAGAAGGGAA
>WQUW01000104.1 GCA_009781915.1 Treponema sp.
ATGCCCGGCAGGGGAGGATATACGGTTTAAGAAGCCATTTGCATGGACTCTCCGCGTAGGAGACCGTGGCTCCGGAGCGGGTTCCCCATGCGGGATTCTTAAACCGTATATCCTCCCCTGCCGAGGCTTTTGGTGGGAATGCTCACCTCACGCGCGGCGGGGGGCGCACTACACATTGCCCTCGGTCATCGCCAGAACAAACATCGCCGCCAGAACCGTTACCGTGCCAAAAATCACCAGAAAGATATACCCGCCCGCCCGGAAAAGATAGCGGAACTTTTTAAGCCTAAAAAGCCGCCCCAGATCAAGGAACATCCCGCAGCCGGAGACAACCGTAAGAAAAATGCCCAGGACAATGTAAAGCCGGATTAGCGCGAACTGGGTAGAGTCAACAAAACCCTGAACCGTTCCGGCGGCGTACAGAAACAGGGTAAAAAGGCACATGACAAAAAAGAAGATCGCCGTCCTGTTCGTCAAAATGGGGAGGAACTTCTCTTTCAGGTACACGGAAAAAATCAAAGCCTGCTTCCTTAAAGCTTGCCGTATGGGCGTTATTACAGTATTATAGCCTATATACGAGTGTAACGGCTACAATAAACACAAGAAGGACGCATGAAAAAATTTCTGTTTTTTTTACTGTTTTTGGCAATCCTTGGAGGGGCCGGCTTTTTCTTCGGCTGGGCCCATTTGACAGTTCCCCCCGGCTCCTATGGGGTAATGCGATCCAAGACCCACGGCCTTTCCCCCTACGTCATACGGGAAGGAGAGTTCCGCTGGTACTGGTACAAGCTAATCCCCACAAACGTCACCGTTTCAACCTTTACCGTGGGCCCAGTCATACGCCCCATCGCCAGTTCGGGAACGCTTGCCTCAGGGGACATCTACGCCGCCCTCGCCGGGCTGGAGGCGGATTTTTCATGGGAAATATCAGGTGAACTTTCCTTCAGCATACGGCCCGAAGCCCTGCCAGACCTTGCCGCCAGGGAAAGCCTTGCAAATGACGAAGATTTGCGAAGGGCCGAGGAGCGCCTTGCCCAAAGGATCGAAAGTTTCGCCATTCAGCGCCTGCGGGCCTACGCGGACAGGGAAGATGGGCAGGCGATGGAAACCATCCGGCTTACCGGCTCCCTTCCCGAACTGGACGGCGAAATACAAAGCGCCTTCCCCGAAATCCAGAACCTGATGTGCGTGATTCGGGTCGTCCGCTTTCCCGATTACGCCCTTTACCGCTCGCTGCGGGAACTCCACCGGGAATACATGATTCTTCTGAGCGCCGCGCTCAGCCCGGACTTGGCGGGGGAAGCGCAGGCGCGGGTGAATATGAACCTTAGGCTGGATGAGCTTGCCCGGTACGGCGAACTGTTGACACGGTATCCGGTACTGCTTAATTTTTTGGCGCTGGAAAGAGGTTTCCCGCCGCCGTGATAACGCGCTGCTGTGGCAACGCGCCGCGGTGGTAACCCGCACCGTGGTAACCCGCCGCCGGGGTCGATTGTTCTTGAAGTATCCGGTTGAACAAGACCGCCGTATCAGCTATAGTTACCAGTAGGAGTTTATTGTATGCCGCTAAGGACGTGGTCTTTTTTCCCGCCCGCTGTACTCACGTTTTTTTTGCTTTTCGCCGCTCCGGTCCTGTTCGCCCAGCAGGAGCCTCCCCCAATCGAGGCCGAAGAATGGTTCGATTTCGAAGCGACCCCGTACAGTCCGGGGGATATGGCCTTTACCATTAAATTGGGCGTGATTTTCCCCACGGTGTTTTGGGGCGACTTGTATGACGATCCGCAGTACGGGCAGCGGCACAACCTGTCGCTTGGGGGAACCGGATCGCTCGTGTTCGACCGCTTTCTGACCCCCAATATCTTCTTTGGCGGTCAGATTTCCGGCACGTTTGCCCCCACGCTGGCCCGCGAGAGTATGCTTTTTATGGTTCCCTTCGGCGTACGGCTGGGCTATCAGTTTGTGTTCCAGCGCTTTGAAGTCCCCATAAGCCTTATGGCTGGCATGGCGAACCAGATGATTGGGGACGCGTCGTATTTCGGGCCCATTCTGAAGCCCGGCGCTTCGTTGTTTTGGCGCTTTAACCCGGACTGGTCGTTCGGGTTGAACGCCGTCTGGTGGTTTGTCCCCCAGTTTCCCAGTGAACGGCCGGCCGTTTACGGAAATTTTATGACCGTAACGCTGTCCTTCAGGTATCACTTTTAAGGTATGCGGGAGCTTATGAAAAATTCACGGTGGTTTGGTTTTACAGGGCGGATATGCGCCGGGTTTTCTCTTTTGCTTGCGGGCCTCGTGGCGGCTTCTTGCAGCTTTGACCCCGTCTTTCACGAAATTTCCACGCAGTCAGCGCCCAGGAGCAACATTATACCCGGAAGCCCCGGAAACATGGTCGTTACGGCTCAGGCGGACAGGCTGTACGCGTGGACGCGCCGGGGCAGGGATGTCTGGTTCTTCGGCTTTCACGAGGGACAGGGCTGGCGCTGGGGCGCATTGCCGCGTCCGGGGGAACACCTTGGCGGGCTTGCCGCCGTTGGGAACGACCTTTTCGCGCTGGTGTATTCCGACGTAAGCATCCCCCCCGGCTCGTCCAGCATTATAAGGTACAACACCGCTTACAGCCGTTGGGATCCGGTCTTCAGCAATCCCCATTTCGCTATCCAAAGCCTCCATTACGCGGGGGACAGGCTTTTCGCCGCCGCCTATCGCAGAACCGATCTTAACCATCACTACATCCTGTCTTTTGACCCCACTCATTCTAGCCATCCCGATCCCGTTATAAAACAGGGGAATTACACCATCGCCCTTAGCGGCGTGACGGAAACAGCCGGGGGCGACATTTACCTTGCCACGGAACGGGCCGGGATTTTCAGGTTTGACGAGGGGCTCTATGAGGGACTCCTTACCGAGCGGACTCCTGACGCCGCCCCGCCCGCCTTTGTCGTAACCGGCATTATCGCCACAGGTGATGATATTGTTGTGGCGGGCGCTACGGCAAATGGCGGCGCGCTGCATATCTTCCGGGGCGGCCTTGGTTCGCCGCCTGAGATTTCCCACCATTCTGAGTTTTTTAACGGGGGCATGGGCGTGTGGCGGCGGCACGCTGCCGCCAGTGGCTGGCAGCCCGCCCTGCTATTGTTGGGAGTACGCACGAACGGGCGTTTTCACGGCTACCGGGAAATAGAACTGCTCCCCAATGGGAATGTCGCGCCTTCACCCATACTATGGGAGCCCGGCTCTCTGGGCGCTGACTCCAGCGTGAACAGCGTCACGCTATACAGGGGCAGCATCAGGCATCGCTCGGTGCGGCATATCCGCCAAGCCCCCCCCCTCTATGATACCAATGCCGGGGAAGAGCCTGTCAGCCTCTTCCCGGACATGACTGTGGAGGGGAATGCGGGCTGGCAGCCGCCCATTTTCGCTTCTACCTCCATAAACGGCCTGTGGGTGTACGACAGCTCAACCGACCGGTGGGGCGAAGAGGACAACCGCAGAAGCTGGTAGCCGGTGGACGGGCTTTTCAGCGCTCCCGAAGCCGCCGCCGGGGAAAGCCCCCTCGCCGATCGCATGAGGCCGAGGGTTCTGGACGACATCATCGGCCAGGATCACATTGTCGGGCCGGGCCGCCTTCTGCGGCGGGCGATACAGGCGGACAGGCTCTCCTCGCTTATCTTTTACGGCCCGCCGGGAACCGGGAAAACCAGCCTTGCGCGGGTAATCGCCAACACCACCAGCAGCGTTTTTGAAAGCCTTAACGCCGTGCTTGCCGGGGTCAAGGACATCCGCGAGGCCATTGACCGCTCGGACGAGCGGCGCAGGCTTTACGGCCGCAGAACCATCCTCTTTGTTGACGAGGTTCACCGCTGGAACAAGGCCCAGCAGGACGCTCTTTTGCCTTGGGTGGAAAACGGCACGGTTATCCTTATCGGGGCGACCACGGAAAACCCCTTTTTCGAGGTAAACCGGGCGCTTGTAAGCCGCAGCCGGGTTTTTCAGCTAACATCGCTGGAACACAAAGACCTCTTAAACGCCGCCCGGCGCAGCCTTGCCGACAAGGAGCGGGGCTACGGCAAATGGAACGTTGTTTTTGAGGAAGGGGCGCTGGAACACCTTGTGGAAGTAGCCGGCGGGGATGCCCGTAGCCTTCTTAACGCCCTAGAACTGGCGGTGGAAACAAGCCCTACAGCGAAAACCGGGGGGCGCTGGCCGCCGCCAGAAGGCGCGGAAATCCGTGTCAGCCTTAAAGCCGCCGAAGAAAGCATCCAGCGCCGGGCTCTGTTGTACGACCGGGACGGGGATTATCATTTTGACACCGCGAGCGCCTTCATAAAAAGCGTCAGGGGAAGCGATCCTGACGCCGCCCTGTACTGGCTGGCCAAAATGGTGCGGGCCGGGGAAGACCCGGCGTTTATCTTTCGCCGCATGATAATTCTGGCGATGGAGGACGTGGGCCTTGCCGACCCTTCAGCCGTTACCACGGTCGTTTCCTGCGCTCAAGCCTTTGACCGCATCGGTTTTCCCGAAGGGAACTTCGCCCTTTCCCAAGCCTGCCTTTGCCTTGCCACGGCCCCGAAATCGAACACCACGATGGCCTTCTTTGACGCCCTAAAGGAAGTGGAAAAAGAGGACGCCGAGGTTCCCTCCCACTTGCGGGACGCGAACCGGGACGCCGAAAGCTTCGGCCACGGGGAGGGCTACATCTACCCCCACGCCTACCGGGATCACTGGGCGGCCCAGCAGTATCTGCCCGGCTCCCTGCGGGGCAGGATATTTTACACGCCGTCCCTTAGCGGCAGCGAAGGCCGTATCCGTGACGAAGTGCTGCGCAAGCGGGAGATTCAGGCGGCGGCCCTGCTTGGCGACTATGCCCAGATGCCGGAAAGCGAAGTGCTTACCTGGTCGGCTCAGTCCAAGGGCAGGGAAGGATGGTTTAAGCGTCTTGAATCGAACCGGAGCGCCCTGCTTCTTGCCGACCGGGATCGCGTTTTGGGCCAGTGCGCCATCGCCCGCCACCACCGCGTCCTTGTAGCCGCCGCCAATGATGGCCTGTTATTGTGGGAAAGCCTGCGCCGTACCCCGGAGGGTCTTACCGCGGCCCTTGTCGATTCACCGGAGGCCGGGGAAACCCTGCGGAAATTCTCCGCCGCCCTTGGACAGAAGGAAGGGGACTCAGTTCCCGTTGTGGCGGTAAGCCCCGGCGGGCTGTTGCTTTCTGTGCAGCAGGCGGAAGAGGCCCTTTCCTGCGCCGTGTTTGACCATATCATCGCGCGGGAGCCTTGGCGCAAGGCCGTGGGCCAGCAAGCGGGCGGCGGTCAGCCAGCCTTTGACGCATTTGCCCGCGCCGCGTCCGCCCTGCTTGCCGTGGGGGGGAATGTTTCACTCCTACAGACTCCGCCCCGCCTTGGACAGCGGCTTTCAGGGATACTCGCCACGGAGTGCGGGGCCGGCCCTGCCCTTTGCGAAAAACTCAAAAAAGCGGAGGAGGAGTTTTTCAGCAGGGAGGCTTCCAGCGCGCGCTGGGCATGGGACGGCAAAACGCTGGAACAGAGTTTTCACGGGGCGGGTTTTAGCGTTCACATCGCCAGCTTGGATCAGAAGGAAGAACGCCTTGTCCTGCCCAAAGACCTTTCTCTCTGGTTTGACCGGGAAAAATCAAGCTGGGGGGCCTTTATCGCCTCCTTTCTTGGGGAAAAGGGGTTTTCCGAAATCCACAGCCTGATGGAAAGCCGCGTCAAAGAAGGCCCTGTAACGTGGCGGTGGAAAAGCCTCCTACTAAAGGCTGTCCGCTAATGCCTTTTCCCCAGCATATACGCCACGGCGCAACCGGCGCAGAAGGTCAGCGCTCCGGCGGCAAGGTGTAATGGCGGCGCGTTTAAGTGGACGCGCAGTTGATCTAGGGCCAGCGTGATTACAGAGCCCAGAAGAAGGCCCAGAATGACGGCGTAGACGGCCTGTGGAGTCTCACGCAACAGTTTTTCCATGAGCCGCGCCATGCAAAGAAAGCCAATAGCCGCTCCCGCGCCGAAGGGCAATAGCACCACAGCGCTATGCCGCAGCGGCAGAGTGTTCGTCATGTCCAGAAAAAAGTAGCCGATGGACGAAATGGCGTAGAGTATCAGGGGATACAGGCCCATGACAAGCAGTAGGAAAGCGCCGCTTAATCCCGGAATAACCAAGGTCGCGCCGTTTATAATTCCCGCCAGAAAAACGTACAGCGCCAAAGGCACGGTCATGGCGGCGGCGGCCTGTTCCGGATATATTCCGGTTACCGCCACGGCGCGGGAGGCGGCGACCAGCGCGGTAAGCGAAAACGCCGCCAGAGCGATCCTGCGGGGCGTTATTCCGGGGCGCGGCCCCGCGGCTTTCGAGGCGATAAGCGGAACCATGCCGGTCAAAAGCCCCGTGAAAAACAGCATGGCGGGAAGCGGAAACGCCTGCAAAAGATACACTACAAGGGAACTGAAAACCACGGAGCCTACGATAACGCCAAGCAGAAATACCAAGAGCCGTCTTGAGTTCCCTCGGTAATCCTCGCGGAAATGGTTTACGGCTTGTATGAGTTCATCGTAGAACTTAAGGATAATGGCGAACAGGGTCGCGCTGACGCCGGGGATGATAAGGGTCATGCCGTAGACCGAGCCGTTAATGAAGTTCCTTAAATCTTTAAGCACCGCTGTATTCTATCAGGCTAGGGGGCTTCTGGCTACGACCCCCCGCCGCGTGTGAGCCATGCATTTCCGCCAAAAGCTCCGGCAGGGGAGGATATACGGTTTAAGAATCCCGCATGGGGAACCCGCTACGGAGCCACGGTCTCCTTCGCGGAAACACCATGCAAATGGATTCTTAAACCGTATATCCTCCCCTGCCGGGCATTAGGCCAGAGGCTCACGCGCGGCGGGGGCATTGGTGGGGGGGAGAGGCGTTAGCCCCAGCCATTGCCCCCAGCAGCCCTCCCGGTTCCACCGGGAAGGCTGGGCGAAGCGGGCGGAGGCTTAGGGCTGGCGTGTCCAAACGCCGCCAGCGAAGGTGTACCTGCCAGCCTGCCGGAAACCGCCGCCGTCGGTCTCGTGGTTGTATAGCGTCAGGAAGACAGCGCCGTGTGTGCCCATTGAGGGCGAAGCGGTTGAATATTGAGTAATAAGCACCCCGCTTCCGATGGCAATGCTGGTCAGGGCGTTACTAAAAAATGCTCTGTCCCCGATGCTGGTAACGCTGTCGGGGATGGTAATACTGGTAAGCTGGTTGCCCTCAAATACCGAATTGCCGATGCTGATTACACCGGGCAGAAGCGTTACGCTGGTTAGCCCCCGTTGCGCAAACAGGATATTCGGGATGTTAGCCATGCCAATGGTTACGCTAGTAAGCGGGTTGTTGGCAAATGCATTGGTAGCAAGGCTGGTAACGCCGCTTCCAATGGTAACGCTAGTCAATTGGTTGTTCGAAAATGCATTATTACCGATATCGGTAACGCTATTGGGAATAACAACACTGGTCAGTTGGTTGCTCGAAAATGCTGTACTGCCAATTCTGGCAACGCTGGCCAGAAGCGTTACGCTGGTGAGCGGGGTGTTAATGGCGCTAAAGGCATCATTGGGGTTAAACAAATTTACGCCAACAGTAGCCATTCCCACGGTTATGCTGGTCAGTTGCGGGTTGCTGGCAAATGCATTACTGCCAATGCTGGTAACACCGCTTCCTATGGTAACGCTGGCCAGTTGGTTGTTCCAAAATGCCCAACCGCCAATGCTGGTAACGCTGTCGGGTATGGTAACGCTGGTCAGTTGGTTGTTCGCAAATGCCGAATTGCCAATGCTGGTAACACTACCGGGAATGGTAATGCTGGTCAGTTGGTTGCCATAAAATGCTGAAGCGCCAATGCTGGTAACACTACCGGGAATGATTACCGCGCCCTGTCTTCCTACTGGCCACCGAACCAGAGCGGTAGCATTGCTGTTGTACAGAACCCCGTCTATTGAACTAAAGCTTGGATTGCCGGGGGCAACATGTATTACTGCCAGTTGCGGGTTTCCATTAAATGCACCACCGTCGATGCTTCTAACACTGTTGGGTATGGTAACACTGGTCAGCCGGTTGTCCGCAAATGCCCCCCCGCCGATGCCGGTAACACCGCTTCCTATGGTAACGCTGGTCAGTTGGTTGCCCGAAAATGCCGAACCGTCAATGGTGGTAACACTGTTGGGTATGGTAACGCTGGTTAATTGGTTGTTCGCAAATGCCGAACTGCCGATGCTGGTAACGCTGTTTGGGATGGCAATGCTGGTCAGTTGGTTGTTCGCAAACGCACCAGTGCCAATGCTACGAACGCTACCTTGAAGTGTTACGCTAGTTAGCGGGGTGGTAATAACTCTGGCGGTATTCCATGTAGCAAGGTTAAACCAATCATTCCCAATGGTAGCCATGCCCACGGTTATCCTGGTCAGTTGCGGGTTGCTGGCAAATGCCGAACCGCCGATCAAAGTTACGCTGTTGCCAATGGTAACGCTGGTCAGTTGGTTGTTAGCAAATGCACTCCATCCGATGCTGGTAACGCCGTTGCCGATGGTAACGCTGGTCAGTTGGTTCCACCGAAATGCGTTATTGCCGATGCTGGTAACGCTATCCAGAAGCGTTACGCTGGTGAGCGGGGTGGTAATAACTCTGGGGCTGGGGTTTATGAAAGATCCCGGAGTAGGGTTAAACCAATCATTCCCAATGGTAGCCATTCCCACGGTTATCCTGGTCAGTTGCGGGTTGTTGCCAAACGCTAAACTGCCAATGCTGGTAACACTGTTGGGTATGGTAACGCTGGTCAGTTGGTTGCTCGCAAATGCCGAATCGCCGATGCTGGTAACGCTGTCGGGGATGGTAATACTGGTAAGCTGGTTGCCCTCAAATACCGAATTGCCGATGCTGGTAACGCCGTTGCCGATGGTAACGCTGGTCAGTTGGTTCCACCGAAATGCGTTATTGCCGATGCTGGTAACGTCGTTGCCGATGGTAACGCTGGTCAGTTGGTTGTGCTGAAATGCGTCATTGCCGATGCTGGTAACACTGTTGGGTATGACAACGCTGGTCAGGCGGTTACTCGTACCTTGCGGACTGCCCGCAAATGCCGAATTGCCGATGTGGGTAACGCTATTGCCTATGGTAACGCTGGTCAGTCGGTTCCACTGAAATGCGTTATTGCCGATGCTGGTAACACTGTTGGGAATGACAACGCTGGTCAGGCGGTTACTCGTACCTTGCGTATTGCCCGCAAATGCCGAATTGCCGATGTGGGTAACGCTGTCGGGTATAGTAACGCTGGTAAGCTGGCGGTTCTGGAATGCGTTATTTCCAATGGAAACAACCGGAATGCCGTTATGTTCGGCGGGTATGTCTATCTCTCTTTCCCCGCTCAAAATGCCTGTTACCTCGTACCCCGCGTCGATCCGGCTAAATGTAAACACGGTTCCCTCCGCGCGCGTCCAGCCGCCGCTGACAAAGGTGTAAATTCCAGCCACCCTGTCCATGACATTGTAAAAACTTACAAAAGCCGCGCCGTGCGTACCCAAAGAATTGCCGTTGCCAATGTTCACATCGCTTCCAATGGCAATGGTGGTAAGCGGGTTGCCCGCAAATGCGCTATTGGCAATGCTGGTAACGCTGTCCAGCAGTGTTACGCTGGTTAGCGGGGTGTTAATGGCGCTGGCGGCAACATTGGGAGCAAACAAACTTGCGCCAATGCTAGCCATGCCCACGGTTATGCTGGTCAGTTGCGGGTTGCTCCCGAACGCATTTTGCCCAATGCTGGTAACGCCTGAGCCAATCGTTACGCTGGTCAGTTCGTTGCCCGCAAATGCCAAATTGCCAATGCTGGTAACGTTGTTGCCAATGGTTACGCTGGTCAGTTCGTTGTTCGAAAATGCCGAAGCACCGATGGTGGCAACGCTGCTGGGAATGACAATGCTGGTTAGTTCGCGGTTCGCAAGCGCACTATTGGCAATGGAAAGAACTGGCAGGTCATTGTGGGCGGCGGGTATAATGATATCCGTCTCCGTACCCACAAGGCCCGTTACCGCGAGCCCCCCCTCAATCGGGGAAAACTCAAGCCCTTCTGTCGGGGGAACATGGCCGCCGCCGCTTGCCGGGCCGCCCGTGTCGCAGGACGTAACCGAAAGCCCAACCAGTGCGGCAAGGACAATGCCGCCCAAAACTTTTGTAACTCTTTTCATAAATACACCTCTTTCAGCGATCCCCGCTTCCTTACGGCGGGTAATCGCGCGGACTAGCGTCCGGACAAATTAGCCGCCTTTTGGCGGAAGCGCCCCAACGGGACACAAAAATAAAAGGCGGCGCAAACTGTGAGCCTGCGCTGAGCCTGTTATTCCAGAGAAGAAAATGTCCCTTCTGTGGTGTAGTACTAAGGTGTGTGCGGGATGTTGTATACTGTTAGGCGCTATGTTTATTGCGCCTAACGTGAACAAAAAGTGTCGTAAGTCGTTACAGGATAAGGAGTTACATGGGGGGGGGGGGGGGGGGGAGGGTTCACCAAAAAACCGCGCAGGAGGGGGGGATATAGGGGGGAGAAAAATGAGGTGGGGGTTG
>WQUW01000105.1 GCA_009781915.1 Treponema sp.
ATACATCGAAATGTATTACAACAGACGCCGTAGACATTCGGCAATCGGATATGCTACACCTTTAGCATTAACAAATAATTTAGCGGCTTAATTCACTGTCCAAAAAATCGGGGGAACTCCACTCCGGCAATTCTCTTCATAAAACTCCTCTCTTTCCCCGCCCCGGCAAGCCCCATAACCCCGCCCTTCCATAAGGAAACAATAAGGTATTCCCGCTTGTGTACCGATTACTATAGTATAGAAGTGGGCTTAGACTCTACCGCCAGTATAGTTGGGCCCGGATTTCAAACGGAGTAAACGATGCGCCAACGATATATCATGGTAACCCTAGCGCTAATTTTAATGGGGCTCCCGCAGCTTGCCGGGGCGGAAAGTGGCATTGAATTTAGTATCCGGTATTTTGACAGGCGGGTATACCACGTTGACTGCGGCCCCATCCTTGTTCAGTTGACCATTACCAACAACAGCCCCGCCCCCTTCCGGTTTAAGCTGGCTAACGAGCGGGCCTTTTCGGTCGATTTTGATGTCAGAACCGCCGCCAACCGCCCCGTAGAAGCCGCCGCCAGCCTTGTCCGCTTGCGGGGCCAGAGCCGGCAGGTGTTTTTCCGGGAAGTTTCCCTTTCAACCGGGGAATCGTTCTCCTTTATAGAGGATTTAAGGGACTATGCGGCCTTTACGCAGGCAGGCTCTTTCGTGGTGCAAGCGCGGCTCTTCCCGCAGCTAATTAACCCCGCAGCAGCGCAGTCCGAGGTTGTCTGGCAAAGCGGCGGCGTGACAGGCGGCCCCGGCATCAACCCCGGCGCGCTCGTTGCCGCCTCCGGCCAGCCCCTTGGCTCAAACCGCTTGGCCCTTACCATTAGGCCCCAGCCCGTAATCGGCCCGGACGGCATCCCGCTGGAACTGGACGTAGCCGCCCACGCGGTGCTGGTCAGGGAACGTCTGCCCCCGGACGAAGTTGTAAGCTACATCATTAGGGCCCGGCAGTTGGGCCACTGGGAACGCTTCTTCCTTTACCTCGACTTGGAAGCCATGCTGACCCGTGACGGGTATCGCAGACGTCAGTGGCTCGCCGAGTCCGAAGAAGGCCGCAGACGAATGCTTGCCCGCTACAGGCTGGATTTGCAGAACGCCGAAGTCGACGGAGCCATATCGCTTATCCCCCTGTATTACGTGATAGAGCGCACCGAGTACACCGCCCGCGAAGGCCGTGTTATCGCAACCCAATATTTCAGGGAGGGAATGTTTATCCAACGGAAGCGGTACGTGTGGTATCTGGAAAGAAGGGACGAGATTTGGACGGTTGTTGATTTTTCAGTTTCCCTGCTTGGGGCGGTTGACAGTTTGCCCGGCAGCGCTGGCGGCGGCTGGTAGACCGGTAGACAGGACAGATTATGAAGCTGCTACTAATATTGGGCGATGATGAAACGCAGGAACGTGTAGCCAGCCACGTCAGGCCTTTGGGCTTTGAACTTATACGCTACACCCATGTCCTGAAAGCTATGGATAATATTGATGAAATAGACCCGCGCGCAATCATCATAAGCGCCAGGGATTTTCCCCGGCACTGGAAAATCATTACACGGTTTGTCCGGGACGAGCGGGACAAAGACGCCTGCCCTATCATTATTCTAAGGGGAAAAGATTTCCCTGTCGAAGACGCATCCAAGGCTTCCTTTCTTGGGGTGAACGGCATTATCGCCGAAACGCTGGAAGATTCGGCGGAAATAAACCGGCTTCAGGAAATCCTTGGCCGCTGTATACCGGCAGGGGAAAAGCGCAAGTTCCGCCGTTTTTACACGGAGCCGTGGCAGAGGTTTGGCTTTGTCTTTATTCATCCGGGCAGCTATGCCCTGATAACCGGGGCGGTAAAAAACATTTCGCCCGGCGGCCTTTCGTTCCTGCCGGACAGACCGCCGCTCCTTAACGACATAGCCCCGGACACGGAACTGAAAGACTGTTCCCTGCGGGCGGGCGACTCGATACTTTCCCCGGTTTGCCGCATCAACAAAATGGGGCGCATCGTCTCGCTTGAGTTTTTTTCTTTCCCCGAAGGAGAGCGGGAAGCCCTGAACAAGCACCTGCAAAGCCTTCCCCTTAAAGAGCTGGAAAAATTACGCCAGACGGACATTACTCCCTAAACAGGCACAGTATCCGCTCTTTGAATTGTATTCCCAAGATGCCGAAAAGTGCGGTAAGGCCAAACACAACAGAGAACAAGACCCAGTTTCCCTGCATCGCCGCGTATCCCATCGCGGTGGACGAAAGAATGGCGGGAAAGCGGCCAAAGACGGAAACCAGCGTAAACTGAACGGTGGAAAGCCTAGTCAGCGGCCCCAGATACACAAGAAAACTTTTTGGGGTTCCCGGAATCAGAAAAAGGATAAAGACAACGATGGACGTTCTTTTTTCGTTTGACAGAAAGCTCCACGTGTTTATCGCGTTGTCCCCCAAAATACGCCTGACAAGGGGAAGGCCGAACCGCCTGACCAGCGAAAAAATCAGCGCCGTGGCAGCAACGCAGGCCGCCAGTATAATAAAAAGCCCCCCCCAGACGCCATAGGCGGCCCCGGCAAAGATTTGCACGGGCCCTCCGGGAACCGGCGCTGCCACAACCACCAGAACGTGGATGGCGAAAAGGACAAACACTCCCTTGAATCCCAGTCCCGTAATCCACGCGCTAAACGCCTCCCGGTACTCCGGGCTCTGAAGTTCCCTGATAAAAGGCCATGTAACAAGCGCGACAACACCGGAGAACACGATAAAAAAACCAAGAAAGGCGATAAAACGGCGGTTTACCTTTTGCATATCCGGCCGTTTGTATTGTAGTATGTCGCGCGCATTGCGGGCTTTGGTACCCCTAACGCCCCAAACATCACCCAAATTCCCCCACAAAAAGAATTTCGCTTTCTAGATCAAAGCCGCGCTCTTGCTTGACACGCCGGGCAACCTCGGTCATAAGAACCTTGATGTCTTTGGCGGTGGCGTTTCCGGTGTTAATAACAATGTTGCCGTGCCAGGGGGCGACCTGAGCGCCGCCCATGCTCAGGCCCCGCAGGCCAAGCTGGTCGATAATTTTGCCGGTGGGGCTGCCGAAGCCTCGGTTGTTCTTAAAGGCCGAACCCGCCGAGGGAAAGCGGTAATGCCCCTTGTCCGTGCGATCCCGGCGGTACGAGGCTATTTCCCTGTGAATCTCGGACGATTGACGGAACTCTACGGCAAAGCGGGCGGAAAGAATCAGGACATTCCGGTTCTGGAAGGGGCTTTTTTTGTACGAAAAATCCTCCGCCCGGAAGGGGATAACCTGCCTTTGAAAATTTTCGTCCAGTATTTCCGTTTCAATAAGCGTGTCGGAGACGGATTTCTCGTAACAGCGGGCGTTCATCCACAGCGCGCCGCCGGTGGAGCCGGGCATACCCGCGAGGAATTCCAGCCCCGAAAGCCCCCGCTCGGCAAGACGGAAGGCCAGCCCGTCCACGGAAGTGCCGCTTAGAACCGATACGGAAAAAAAGGCGTGCCTTCGCCGGAATTTCAGGCTTTCAAAGTCCTTCGCCTCGCCGGGCGTTTCCTCTGTGGTGGCCTTTCTGTCCTCGCGCTTTCCCACGCCCCGGAACGCCCCGGTATCCAGCACTATGCCCCGGATGCCCATGTCGCCAACCACGGTATTGGCTCCGGCTCCCAGAATAAACACCGGAATTCCCTCTTCCCCGGCGGCCTGTAAAAGCCGCGCCGCGTAGTCGGGAAACATATCCTTCGGCGGCCTAACCCACACATCGGCCTTTCCGCCTACCTTAAAGGTGGTGTGCCGGGACATCGGCTCGTCGTACCTGACCGTAGGCAAAGATTTTCGGGCGGCCCCCGTCCGTTCGCCCCGGTTCCCCGCCCCGGTATTGATTTTTTCCATAAATTTGCGTAGGTTTAGCATGACCAGCGTAATTGTACCATATTTTAACCCGGAGATTCCAGAATGGAAAATCGTTCCAAAGAATTACCGCCAGAGCTTACCCTTTACAACACCCTTGGCCGCAAGACGCAAACCTTCGAGCCTTTGGTTGCGGGCAAGGCCGGCTTTTACGGATGCGGCCCCACCGTGTATAACTACGCCCATATCGGGAACCTGAGGGCATACGTTACCCACGACGTGCTGGTGCGCACCCTCCGGCGGCTGGGCTATGACGTAAATCACGTGATGAACATTACCGACGTGGGACACCTGTCCGGCGACAACGACGAGGGCGAGGACAAAATGGTCGCCTCCGCCGCCGAGCGGGGCAAAACCGTCCTTGAAATCGCCGACTACTACACTCAGGCGTTTTTCAAGGACACAGACCGGCTCGGCATTGCCCGGCCAACGGTAGTCTGCAAGGCCACAGAGCATATTCCGGAAATGATAGCGTTGATACAGCGCATACAGGAACGCGGCTTTACCTACCTTGCCGGGGGCAACCTTTACTTCGACATTTCTCTGTTTCCCCGCTACGGGGACTTGGGCCTGTTGCGGCTGGACGAACTGAAAGCGGGGGCCCGTACCGGCGCTGACGAAAACAAGCGGAATCCGGGGGATTTTGTGCTTTGGTTTACCAAAAGCAAGTTTGAAAACCAGGCCCTTGTCTGGGACAGCCCTTGGGGGCGGGGCTATCCGGGCTGGCATATCGAATGTTCCGCCATGAGCGTCAAGTATCTGGGGGAGGCGTTTGACATCCATGCCGGGGGAATCGATCATATTCCGGTTCATCACACAAACGAAATCGCCCAAAGCGAGGCGGCGAGCGGAAGGCATCCGTGGGTCAAGTATTGGCTTCACAACGAATTCCTTGTTATGGACAAGGGCAAAATGTCCAAATCGTCAGGCGGCTTTCTGACCCTTCAAACCCTTATTGATGACGGCTACGATCCTCTGGATTACCGCTACTTCCTTCTGGGGGGCCATTACCGCAGCCAGCTTCAGTTTTCTTACGCCGCCCTGGACGGGGCCAGAAACGCCCGCAAGTCCCTAGGCGACAAAATCCGCGCGCTGGCGGCCCAGGCCGGGCAGACGGCCGGCACGGAAACCGCGCGGGACGAGGAAGCCTCAGGATACCTTGCCGAATTCGACCGCGCGCTGGTGGACGATCTTTCCACGCCGCGGGCTTTGGCGAGTCTGTGGGGCCTACTAAAAGACCCCGCTCTGCGCCCCGCGAGCGCTTTGGCGGCGGCCTTTGACATGGACGGCGTTTTGGGGCTAAATATACGGGCGCAGGCGCTGCCCAGCCCCGCCGAAGACCCCGGCTTCGCGGCGGAAGTCCAGCGCCTTATTGAAGCGCGAAAGGATGCCAAAGCCGCGAAAAACTACGCGCTGGCGGATGAAATAAGGCGGCAATTGGGGGAAAAAGGGGTAACGCTCGAAGATTCCCCCGCCGGAACATCGTGGAGAAGGACATGACTTGCCCTGTAACGATTAAGGAGACGATTTGTTCTTTAATATGAATGACGGGGTGTCACGGGACGATAGCGCCCGGACGGGGGTGTCCATAGGGGAGTTTCGCAGGCTCTATGAGACGGTGTTTCCCATTCTGTTCAGAGTGGCGTACCGCATCACCTCCAGCGAAGAAGCGGCCGAGGATCTTTGCCAGGAAGCTTTCTTTCGCCTCCACGAGAAAAATATGGTTTTTCCGAGCCCCGACGAGGCCAAGTACTGGCTTATACGGGTAGTAAAAAACGCCGCCCTGAACTATGCTAAGCGCAAAGTCCGGGAGCGGAGAGCCTACCAGCGGGCGTTTCGGGAAGACACAAGGAAAGAAGAAACCGGGGAAAGCATTTTGCTGAAAAAGGAAACCCGGCAGGAAGTTTTGGAAGCGCTGGATAAGCTGCCGGAAAATTTACGGATTGTGTTAATTTTGAAAGAGTACGGCGAACTTAATTACAAGGAAATAGGCCGCTCCCTGGGCATAAGCGAGGGAAACGTTAAAGTCCGGGTTTTCCGGGCGCGGGAACGCCTTACCGGAATCCTGAACGCTGAGACTTTTAAGGATGGTGCGCATGTGTCCTGATCGTCAGATTGCTTCCCTGTATTTCGACGGGGAACTTCCTTCCCCTTGGAAAGAAAAAATGGAAACCCATTTGTCGGGTTGCCCTGAGTGCCGGAATGTCCTTGCTAGTTACCGTGGCCTTGGGGGAGTCCTCGAAGGGCCCCGCGGCGAGGCGGTCGGGATAGCTCAAGACCGGGTGTGGAAAAAAATCACCGCGCCGGAACTGATTACCGGGGGGGCAGGCGCAAGCTCCGGGAAAAAACCGCTGTCCCGGCGGCAGCGGGCCGCGAAGAGGGTCTGGAACCAGCGTGTTACCCTGCCGCTTCCGGCGGCGGCGGCTGTCCTTGCCTTTGTTGTGTTCTTTGCCGCCTTTGGCATACGGGGAGCGGGCCAGGTCATGCCTCCGCAGCATCCGTCGGCGGCTATTCCCCCCCTGCACATAGGTTTTGACGACTACGCCGTGATACCCATTCACGACATAAACGATGTTTTGCGCCATATTCCCATTCAAGACAACATGGATTTCATGGTTATCCGCCTTCCCGAACACAGAAGGTTTTCCCGCACCGAACAGCCTGTCCTTATTAACGCGGCAGATTATTCCATGGCAAGGAGAGATTTCCGCCGATGACGGCTACCGCTACTAACGCCCTGTTGTGCCGATTAAGAACCGCCTTCCTTAAAGGCGTCCTTGCTTTGACCCTTGGCGCGGCCGCCAGTACCGCCGCCGGCGCTCAGGAAACCCTGCTGGAGGAACACCCGTATCTGAAAGAGCGGGCCGTGGTTATGCGCATCGTTTCCCGGATTGTGGAAGAAAACCAGCAGGTGGTCTGGAACTCGGAAAACTCGCGCGTTACCCTTCCCGGCAGGCCCGTGGGTCTTAAGCTGGTGGGAACGAACCTGGTGGTAACCGTTCAGTTTACGCCCGTTTTGCGGGATCAGGGCCAGCACGTCCTTGTGGCGCAGGGGCAGATATGGATAAACGTCCCCGGCGAGGGGATGCGCTACCATACCACGATACAGACCATACCCTTGGAATTCAACGAGCAGATTTTCTTTTTCCCCCTTGGATCAATGCAGGCGCGGGACGAGGCGGTGATAGAGATTCAGCTTGTGGTTGAACCGTACTCGCAAGCCTTCGCCGGACGCGGGCAGGGCCGGGAACCCCGGCCGGAACTGGACTCCGGTGCCGGAGGCGAACCCCCTCCCCGCAGATGGGGGAGCATCGGCTCTCCGGGTTCTCCATGACAAGAACAGCCGCGCAAAGCGTGTTCCCGTTGTATTGCGGGCTTATCCTTTGCATGGGGCTTTTGGCTTCCTGCGCGGAAAGATCGCCCCATATTATCGCCGTATATCCTAGCATAGGCCGGATGGGGGAGCCCCTTACCATCTTTGGCAGCAGGTTCGGAAACGAAAGAAGCGAATCCTACGTAACCATAGCCGGAGTCCCGCCCACAAGTTCCGCCTACATATCGTGGAGCGACGACCAGATTGTCCTGCGGGTTCCCGAATTCGGGGGAGCGGGGCTGGTGCGGGTTCACCGGGGTAGAAGCATAAGCAATCCCGTCCTGTTCGCAAACGAGGCGGCCTTGCCGGAGCGTGTGCGGGCCGGGGTTGATGTTGGAACCAGCCCCCGGATTACCTCGATAGAGCCGGCGTCCGGGCCTGTGGGCTCCCTTATCACCATTCAGGGGAACAATTTTGGGGCGTCACGGGAAAACGGCGCGGTGTTCTTTTCGTGGAACTCAATCCCGTCCACGGTGTCAGGAGCCCAAGCCACAGACTTTGTGGAAGTTTCCGGGGTTGAGTTCGGCTATGAGTTCTGGAGCGACCGGGAAATCCGTGTGCGGGTTCCCCACGGGGCGTCGGCGGGAAATCTGGAAGTAAGAACGGACAGAGGGGCCTCGCAGCCGGTGTTCTTTCAGGTTGCCGGAAAGCCGGGGACGAAAATTTTCCGGGACAGGCGCAGTTATGTCTTTACCTACATGGTGGATGTGCGGGTAGATCAGGCGGCGCTTCCCAACGCCCTTTACATCTGGATGCCCCAGCCCGCGGTATCCGGCTCTCAGCGCAACGCCAGAATCGTAGAGCGCAGCATCGAGCCCTTTGTGGAAAACCACCGGGGCACTTCCCTTTTCCGGTTCGCCGACATCGCCGCCCAGACGAGCCTGAGGGTCAGCCTGTCCTACGTGGTGGATGTGTACGCTGTGGAAACGGCGATAACGAACCTGAACCCGGTTAGCCTGAACTCGCCTTCGCCTGTCAGGGCGGCGCATACCAACGCGAGCGCCCTTGTCCCGTCCGGCGACAGCGGGATTGTGGCGCTTGCCGCCGGAATAACCGGAACAGACCGCCGCCCCTATGTCATGGCCCGCAGAATATACGAATGGCTCCTTTCGTCCGCGGGCATTCAGGCTCAGCCCCTTTCAGGAGGGGCGCTTGAAGCCTACGCGGAAAGGATAGCCGACAGTTACCGCGCCGCCCTCTTGTTCTGCGCCCTTGCCCGCGCTTCGGGCATTCCGGCTGTTCCGGTGGCGGGGGTGCTTATCAACAACCTGCACGGCACAACCCGGCATTACTGGGCCGAGTTCTGGCTTGACGGCTTCGGCTGGATACCCGTTGACCCGGCGCTTGGAGCGGGGGCGGCTCCGGCGGAATTTGCCCTGCGCGAAGACCACGCCGGGTTTTACTTTGGCAGCATGGACAACCAGCGCATAGCCTTTTCCCGCGGGGAACATTCCCTTTTCCAAATGACCCCAAACGGAAGAACCGTCCAGCGCGCCCGGGAGTTCTCTTTCCAGAACCTCTGGGAAGAAGCGTCCCCGACACTGGAGTCCTACTCGTCCCTGTGGGGCGATGTCATAATAACGGGCGTGTTTTAGACCGACTGCCCGCAATCCACAGAGAGTATCTGCCCGGTTATGCTGTTGTTCTTGACGAGGTTCAGGAACACCGAGGCGCATTCTTCTACATCGGCGGTGCGCTTTAACAGGGTCTGCTGTTCCATCTTTTTGATGTGCTCGTCATTGAACCCCGCTACCCAGCGGGTCATTAGAAGCCCCGGCGCTACCGCGTTCACCTTGATTGAAGGAGCCAGCGCCACGGCAAGGCACTTGGTCATGTGTATCCCCGCGGCCTTGGACACGGCATAGGCGATGCTGCTCCCGGTGGGCCTAAAGCCCGCTATTGACACGGTGCTGACGATATGCCCGCCCCCCCGGCTGTTCATAATTTTCGCCGCCGCGCGGCTGGCAAAGTAAATTGACATCGCGTTGGTCTGGAACAGGTGCGTAAAATCCTCCGGGTTAAGACCGTCCAAGTCCTGAAAAGGGGCGAACTTGGTTGTCCCGGCGTTGTTGATAAGGATATCCAAGCCCCCAAGCAATTCGGCGGACGTGGCGACAAGGCGCTCCGCTTCTTCCGGGCTGGACACGTCGGCCTTTACCGGCACGGCCTTTACGCCAAGGGCGCTCGCTTCGGCTGCCGTTTTCTCCGCGTCCCCGGCGGAGCGGGAATAGTTAACCGCCACGTTAACTCCTTCGCGGGCAAGCTGTAACGTTATCGCCCGCCCAAGACCTGTGCCGCCGCCGGTAACAAGCGCCGCTTTTCCTTTTAAGCTCATACTAGCCTCCTAGGTTATGGTACTATAGAATGGCGCGGCTGTAAACTGGCGCTTGACACAACTTGCGCACATATGATACTATGAATTCCATTTGTCTAGCATCTCGCTTTTCTTCAATATGGTGTAGAGTTAGAATAACACATACTGAAGGAGAATGATTATGGCTAGGCACTCGGTAATTCCTAACGCAAAGAGATATAATGTGTTAGGAGGAAAGGATGGGTTACCGAAGGATAGATATCCAGCAGAGGATGGACATTTTCAGGATGCTGTATGGCTAACAGCAGACAGCATCGCAGATAGCACAGAAACTTGGTCGCAGCGCATCAAGCATAACGCGCGCAATTGAACGAGGAACGGACAATGGTACGTACAACCCATTGTATGCGGATGCTGAAAATGCCAAGGCCAGGAAGCGGCAGTGCGGCTCACTGAAAATGACAAAACAGGCATGGGAACTTGCAGAACCCAAACTGGAGAAGCGTTGGTCTCCCGAACAGATAGCCGAGTGGCTTAAAAAGGAATACCCTGAACATGCTATGAGTGCGAAAACTATACGAAATTACATAACATACCACATGAAGGGCGAGCTTAAGAGGCTTGCTGTTGAAGACCTTCGGCAGCGCGGGAAGAAGCGTAAAAAGGCTGGAAGCGAGGAAAAACGCGGAAAGATACCCGAAATGACGCTGATAGACGAGCGTCCACCAGAGATTGGAACCCGAGAAGCCGGCGGGCACTGGGAAGGAGACCTGATAATCGGGAAGGGACACAAGTCGGCAATACTTGTGACAGTTGAGCGCAAAAGCCGTTTCGTGCAGATGGATCTTCTGCTGAAG
>WQUW01000106.1 GCA_009781915.1 Treponema sp.
ACATCGAAATGTATTACAACAGACGCCGTAGACATTCGGCAATCGGATATGCTACACCTTTAGCATTAACAAATAATTTAGCGGCTTAATTCACTGTCCAAAAAATCGGGGGAACTCCAGTTTTTTTGCTTGTCCCTTGTTTTGTGCGCGCGCCGCTAACGCTCCAGCCTGCGGTACACATGGCGGTGGGGCCTGTCGGCAACGGCTCCCAGCTTTTCACGCCGCCACTCGGCGTACTCTGACCAGTTGCCGTCGTGCCATACAACCTCGCCGTCCTCAAAGGCCAGTATGTGGGTTACAACCCGATCCAGAAACCAGCGGTCGTGGCTTATAACAAGGCTGGCCCCGGCGAATGTGTCTATAGCATCCTCCAGCGCCCGCAATGTATTTACGTCCAAGTCGTTGGTGGGCTCGTCCAGCAGAAGCACGTTAGCGCCCTCTTTCAGCATGAGCGCCAAGTTAAGCCGGTTCCGCTCGCCGCCGGAAAGCACGCCCACCTTTTTCTGCTGGTCGCCGCCGGAAAAGTTGTACCACGCGCAGTAGGCGCGGGAATTGACTTCCTTGCCGCCAAGTTTTACGACATCAAGGCCGTCTGAAAGCTGCTCCCACACGGTTTTATCGCTGTCCAGTTTTTCCCGCATCTGATCCGCCCACGCGAGCTTTACGCTGTCGCCAAGCCTGAGCGTCCCGGCGCTGGCGCTTTCCCGTCCGGTGATTATTTTGAAAAGCGTGGTCTTGCCCGCGCCGTTGGGGCCGATAATGCCCACACAGGCTCCGGGGGGTACGGTGAATTCCACGTTTTCGAAAAGGAGCCGGTCGCCGTAAGCTTTCGTAAGGCCCTTTGCCTCGATAACAAGCTGCCCCAGCCGCGGCCCAGCCGGAATGGTGATCCGGCTTTCCCGGATTTTTTCCCGCTCGTCGTCCAAAAAGAGTTTTTCGTACTGGGCAATGCGGGCCTTGCTCTTGGCGTGGCGGCCTTTGGGGCTCATCCGCACCCACTCAAGTTCCCGCTGAAGCTGCTTGCGCCTGTCGCTCTCGCCCTTTTCCTCCAGGGCAAGGCGCTGTTCTTTTTGCTGGAGCCACGACGAATAGTTCCCCTTCCAGGGAATGCCTTCGCCGCGGTCGAGTTCCAGAATCCAGCCGGCCACGTTGTCCAGAAAGTAGCGGTCGTGGGTAACGGCGATAATCGTTCCGGCGTAATCCCGCAGGTGGCGTTCAAGCCACGCGACGGTTTCAGCGTCAAGATGGTTTGTAGGCTCGTCAAGAAGAAGGATGTCGGGCTTTTTAAGAAGCAGCCTGCACAGAGCGACCCGGCGCTTTTCGCCGCCTGACAGGTGATCGACAAGCTCGTCGGAAGGCGGACAGCGCAGGGCTTCCATAGCAAGATCAAGGCGGCTGTCCAGATTCCAGCCGTCAGCGGCCTCGATCTTTTCCTGCAGCTCGGCCTGCCTAGCCCCCAGCTTGTCGTAGTCAGCGTCAGGGTCGGCGAAAGCCTCGCTTACTGTGTCGAACTCCGCCAGAAGCTCCACCATCTCCCGAACGCCTTCGGATACTATTTCTTTCACCGTTTTTCCGGGCTCCAGATACGGCTCCTGCTCCATGTAACCGATGGTGTAGCCGGGGCTTACCGAGGTTTCGCCCGAAAATTCCGTGTCCACTCCAGCAAGGATTTTTAAAAGGCTGGATTTTCCGGAGCCGTTAAGGCCAAGAACGCCGATCTTCGCACCGTAAAAATACGAGAGGTTAATGTCTTTAAGAACCTGCTTTGTCCCGTGTTTTTTCGAGACCCGGTGCATGGAATAAATAACTTTCTTGTCGTCTACTGTAGGCATGGGGTAATGATACCCCATAAGCCGCAAGGAAAACCAGTGGCAGCCGCAGGCAAGACAGGCTTAAAAAAATAGGGTATACTTTGAGACGCGAGAGGGGAATCCAAGGTATGCCAGAAACAATTAAGTCCAAGTTCAAGCCGCTTTTGCCGTATTTCCTGTTTGCAATAGCGGTTATAATTGCGTACAGAGTCATAACCGAGACCGGTTTTCTTGCCGCTGCCGTCGGCGTGGTTTGGGCCATCGTTACGCCGTTCTTTTACGGGTTTTTACTGGCATACATCATAAACGTCCCGTACAGCGGCATACAGCACCTGTTGCAAAAATCGGGGGTCGCCTTTATCGGCAGGAAAAAAAAGCTGTGCGGCGGCATCCTTACACTCATGTTTTTCTCGCTTCTGCTTTTTTTGATCCTGCGCCTGCTTGTCCCCTATGTGCATGGGATGGCTTCCTTCTTCATAACAAACCTGCCGGTGTACCTTGGGAGGGTTCAGCAATACTTTAGCCAACTGGATAATCTGGAAACGCTGGCCAACCTTGAGCTGTTCGGCATCAGTATAAGCACGGAGGGAATCTTGGCCTTTCTTCATGAAAGGCTTCAAAACATAAGCCTTGAAAACCTTGCGGCGCCGATAAACGCCTTGCTTGGTGTCCCAATGGCAATATTTACCGCGGTTTTGGCCTTTATCTCGGCGATTTACATCCTTATCGAAAAGGACAAATTTAAGGCCTTCCTTTGCAGGCTGTCATTAGCCTTTGTCCCAACCAATGCCCACAATGCCATAATGAAGTATGGTCAGAGGCTCAACCATAACTTTAAGCGGTACATCTACGTTCAGACTGTAGACGGCCTGATCCTCGGCGCTATTGTTACACTGCAGCTTCTTCTTCTGCGTTCCCCGTATGCCCTTATCTTAGGGCTTATCCTTGGGATAATAAACTACATACCCTATTTCGGCTCGATCATTGGGACGCTCTTTGCCATTGTTATAGTCGCGTTCACGCAGGGACTTGGAGTTGCGGCTATAGCTGCCGTGCTGCTTTTGGTTACGCAACAGATTGACGGAAACATCATCCAGCCAAAACTGATGGGCGGCTCCTTTTCGCTAAGCCCGCTTTTAATCATTATCAGCATAACCATTGGCGGAGCGATTGCCGGCATTCTAGGCATGATCGCGGCAATACCGATTGTTGCGGTTTTGAAGGATATGCTTGAAGGCATTCTGTCGTACCATGAGCAGAAAAAAATTAAACAGGGATAGAACATACAAGCCGCCGGCCTTGCCCTTACGGAAACTCTGGAAGCCCAAGCCGAACGTAAAAAAAACACCTAAAACACTTAAAAAAAGCTAAAGTTTCCCTTCCGCCGTGCCGAAAATATGACTGGAGTATTCTATTTTGCGCCGGCGGGTTGTCCGCGGCTTTCCGCTATGGCAAAAAAGTACTCCGCGCGGGCAAGGATGCCCGCGATGACTATCAAGGAGGATGACTATGATCATCAACCACAATCTGTCCGCCATGTTCGCGGACAGGTCCCTCGGTGTTGTCGACAACAGACTATCACGGGGAATGGAGAGGCTTTCATCCGGCTTGCGGATCAACCGTGCCGGCGATGATGCTTCGGGGCTTGCAGTTTCCGAGAAAATGCGCAGCCAAATCCGGGGCTTGAATCAGGCTTCTACAAACGCTTCCAACGGCATTTCTTTTATCCAGGTTACCGAAGGCTACCTTCAGCAGAGTCAGGATATTATCCAGCGCCTCAGGGAGCTCGCGGTTCAGGCCTCGAACGGCATCTTCTCCGATGAAGACCGGCTGTACATTCAGGTGGAAGTTTCCGCATTAGTGTCGGAAGTTGACCGCATAGCCAGCCATGCCCAGTTTAACGGCATGAACCTGCTTACCGGGCGCTTTTCCAGAATGGACGGGCAGAATATGCCCACCGCTTCCATGTGGTTCCATATCGGAGCGAACATGGATCAGAGGGTGCAGGTGTTTATCGGCGACATGAGCGCCAGAGGCATTGGAATCCGCAACATGGGGGATGAAGGTTTTATCTCCCTGGCGACCCCGGACGGCGCTAATCAGGCGATTGGCACGCTGGACGAGGCTTTGCGGATTATTAACAAGCAAAGGGCAGACCTTGGCGCGTATCAAAACCGCTTAGAGCACGCTGTCCGGGGCCTTGATGTCGGGGCCGAGAATATGCAGGCCGCGGAGTCCCGTATCCGTGATACCAACATGGCTAACCAAATGGTCAGCTACACCAGGGATCAGATACTTCTTCAGGCCGGTGTCGCGATGCTGGCTCAGGCTAACCAGAGGTCAGCTGCGGTATTGCAAATTCTTATGTAGTGTTGTAAAATGGCGTATGCGCGGGCGGAGGGGCCGGGGATTGCCCGGCTGTTCCGCTTGCGCGGCCCATTCAAAAAAGCCTGAAATCCGTTTCAGGTTTTTTGGCGATCTTTGACAAACACCTTTCTGCCGGCGGCGGTGACGCTTGACGCACAGCGGTACGAAACGGTTATTACAGGGGCTTAGAGCTCTTTTTTGTGATAACCGTTTCGTACCGTATCGGAAAGACCTTGAACGTATGGCGCGAACCTGTTCATTGTTTTTCCGGCTGTGCGGTACACCGGGCAAGGATGTCCGGATATTTCGGTACAAGGAAGGTTATAGATGATTATCAATCACAACATGAGCGCCTTGAATGCGAATCGCAACCTTGGGATTGTCCAGGTAGACGTAACGAGAAGCATTGAAAGGTTAAGTTCCGGCTTGCGGATCAACCGTGCCGGCGATGACGCCTCCGGGCTTGCGGTCTCTGAAAGGCTAAGAAGCCAGATTAGGGGTCTTAACCAGGCGGAGCAGAACATTCAGAATGGTGTGTCCTTTATTCAGACAGCAGAAGGCTATCTTCAGGGATCACAGGACATTCTGCACCGCCTTAGGGAACTCGCGGTACAGGCCGCGAACGGTATCTTCTCCGATGAAGACCGGATGCAGATTCAGGTAGAGGTTTCCCAGCTGGTTGACGAAGTAAACCGTATTGCGAGCCATGCTCAATTTAACGGTATGAATCTTCTGACAGGCGCTTTTGCCTTTGATTCCGCCGTAGGCAGGGTCATGCAGCTTCAGGTCGGGGCCAACATGGATCAGAACGAACGGATTTTTGTCGGAACCATGACGGCTGCGGCTCTTGGCATACAGGACGCTCAGGGTATCAACGGAATCATTTCCATGGCTACCCCCGAATCGGCCAATCAGGCCATCGGCGCTCTGGATGCCGCTTTGCAGATAGTTTCCCGGCAGCGGGCAGACCTTGGCGCGTATCAAAACCGCTTCGAGATGGCCGCCCAAAGCGTTGCTGTCGCGGCGGAGAACATGCAAGCCGCCGAGTCTCGCATCAGGGATACAAACATGGCGACAGAAATGGTTCAGTACACCAGAGCGGCAATCTTAAGTCAGGCGGGTGTCGCGATGTTGGCTCAGGCCAATGTGCGCAACCAGGGAGTCCTTCAGCTTCTTGGCTAGTTAACGATTTTTGTTTTCAGCATTCAAAGAGACTTCTGGACGTTGTCTTTTGCGATGCGGGGCAGGGGAATTCGCGCCGCCCCCTGCCTTTGTCCTTTTTACCGGCATCCGGCGGTGTTTCGCCGCCGGATGCCGGATTCCTGTCAAGGATGACGGGATTTTTTCAACCATTATTCACACACGGAGGTGAAGTATGGATATGCAGATTACGAATCTGACTGCGGGAAAAAGCGCCCTTGCCTCTTTGCCGGATCAAAGCCGGGAGAAAAGGATGCCCGTGCCTGCGGAACAAAATACGCCTCGCGTTCAGGCCGAGCCGCCTTTACCGGGCGGCAGCCGGGAGTCCGGCTCTGTGGATGCAAGAACACCTTCCTCTAATATTGATCGTATAAGCCCTGCGTTTAACCGCAGGCTTCAGTTCGTTGTGGATCAACAGTCCAGCGAAATTACCGTAAAGGTCATAGATAATGAGACCGATACAGTGATCAAGGAACTTCCGCCCGAAGAACTGCAGCGGCTTGGCAATAGGGGCGGGGAAAACATGGGCGTTCTGTTTGATAGGTCGGTATAACGCCTGCCTAACAATACGGAGGCTGGTTATTTTGGAAAGAATACCGTAGAGTGTAAGGAAGGAGCCGGTAGATATGTCTGAAATTTTTATACCCGGTATTAACAGCCGGTTTAACACTGACCAGCTCGTTCAAGACCTTATGAGGCTTGAGCGCATCCCGCGGGATCGCGCCGAAAGAAACGTTGAACGCCTCGAAGATCACAGAGCCTTCTGGCAGGAAATAGGCCGCCGCACCAACTCGCTTAGGGACAGCGCCCGGCATCTTTTCTCGTTCCAAAACCCCTTTAACGACCGGATTGTCTTTTCAAGCGATTCCTCGGTAATTTCCGGCACAGCCATACGGGGAGCGCTGGAGCAGGAACGGAGCTTTACGATACGGCAAATCGCTCAGGCGGATCGCTTCCTTTCCAGCCCTCTGGAAACGGATTTCAGGGTAGAAGGCGGCACATTTACCTTCTCTGTAGGGGAAGAAGAGATAAGCTTTGAGTTCCGGGGCGGCAGCCTTGGCGATTTTACCGAGGCCCTTAACCGCCGGGGCGGGGATTTGCTGCGGGCAAGCCAGATAACCGTGCGTCCGGGCACAACATCCCTGCTTATCGAATCCAGAGTTACCGGGGAAGAAAACCGCCTTAATTTTTCCGGGGCCGCCATAACATTGGGCGAGCAGATAGGCATGGCAAGCCGTGTTAACGATTCCCGTGTCGATTTTTCCAGCGGCGTTGTAAGTGTAAACGCCGGATCGTCCTCGCGAATCCCCATGAATTTTCAAGCGCCCGCCACCGGAGACTGGGTCTTGCGGTTCGAGACCTCCACCAATCTGCGCCCGGAACAGCCGTGGGTCGTTCCTCAGCCCCCTCCGGGGCCCTCGATCCCGGAAACCGGGGCCATTTCGCACGGGGGCATCGTTATTCAGAACGATTCAAGCACCGTCCAGCTTCCCGTGTGGACTCCCCCGCAGCCGCCCGCGCGCGTGGATAACATGAGCGTTCTTTCCGTTACGTTTTCTGACGGCACAAGCGCCCAGCTTTCCCCCATCGCCGATTCGCCGGGTTTTAGCGCTCACGAGTTTAACCTTGGCGAGCTGGCTCAGGGCAGGGCCATTGTTTCCATGAACCTTGTCAATGACAACACTCACCGGGACATACAGATACAGAATGTCCAAATCTTCGATCCCAATCTTCTGGGGGGCATACGGGCCCTTAACCCCGTATCCACCGCTCAGGACGCCATTATCTCTATGGAGGGAATTGAGATACGCCGCCCCGGTAACGAGATTGACGACCTGCTCCCCGGAGTTACCATAACCGCCCGCAGAGCTTCCGACACCCCGGTTACCCTTCAGGTCGAGCCGGATCGGGAGGCGGTAAAGGACGCCATTATCTCTTTCGTGGGCAATTACAACCGCCTTATGGCTGAAATAAATATCCTTACCCGCAACGATACCCGGCTTGTTGATGAGCTTACCTTTCTTACCAACGATGAACGGGCGGAAGCCCTGGAGCGGCTAGGCGCTCTTGCCGGGAATTCTACCCTTATGCATATGCGGAACACCCTTATGCGTATTACCAGCAATCCCTTTCCGACATCGGACGGGCGGGAACTTGCCCTGCTTTCCCAAATTGGCATAGGCACTGATGTGCGCTGGGGCGGCGCTGCCAGCGGGGGCGGCATTGACGTTTCCCGGCTCCGGGGCTATCTGGAAATTGACGAAAGGGTGCTGGACAACGCCATCGCCACCCGGCTGACCGCCGTGAGGGAACTTTTTGGCTCGGATACCACCGGAAACCGCCTTGTCGATACCGGGGTAGCCTTTGACGTTGACGCTCTAACCGGGCCCTTCACCCAAACCGGCGGCATTCTTTCCGCCACTACCGGAAGCATAAACACCCGCATCGCTCAGGAAAACCGGCGGATAGAGAACATGGATCGCCAGCTTGCCCAAAGGGAAATTGACCTTAGAAGGCAGTACGCCCAGATGGAGGACGCTTTCAGGCGCATGGAACAGATGACCAATTCACTGGACAGGTTTCAGCAGCAGAACAACAGGTAGGCGATGAATATTTACATTAACGGCTGTCTGGCGGACATTACCCTTGATACGGAAAAAACCCTTGGGGATGTGTTGTCCGGCGTGGAACACTGGGTTTCGTTAACGGGAAGCCGTGTCCGCGCGATTGCCGCCGATGGCCAGCTTCTGGAGGATGACGCCCTTTCCGGCGCGTTTGACAGGGATGTACAGGGCATCGAAAAGCTGGACATTACCGTGTCAGCCTACCGGGAACTTGCCGCCGAGGCGTTAAGCGTCCTTTCCCAGACCTGCCAGATATACCAAGATGTCCAGTTTGAAGAACGCCCCCGTATCGCCGCAGCGTGGGGACAGAGCGCGGCGGCCCGGTTTTTGCAGTCGGACATTCCCGACCTGTACGATCTCGCGGGCCGGGCTTTTTCCGGGGAAGGCCTTGCCGCCGATGTCCTTTCCGGCATTGTTCATGAGCGTTTGCGGGAAATCACCGGCCCGGAGCAGGAAATCGCCGGCTGCGAGGCTCTGGTAAAGCACACGATTGGCAGGATGGAAGAACTTCCCCTGGACGTACAGACCGGCAAGGATCAGCGGGCCGCCGAGACGATACAGCATTTCGCCAAAACCGGGGAAAAGCTTTTCCGCATTTTTTTTATCCTTAAATCGCAGGGGCTTTCCCCGGACACGTTTGCCGTTGACGGGGTTCCGTTTCGGACGTTCATGGAAGAATTCAACGCCGCCTTAACCGAAATCTCCGCCGCTTATGAAAACAAGGATACCGTACTGGTGGGCGACCTTTCCGAATACGAACTAGCACCGAGGCTTTTGAATTTTTTCTTCGCGCTGAAGCATTTTTCCGAAGTTTCTTTCGACAACGCTGCCGTTTCGTCCGCGCCGGGGCCCTGATTTTTTAAAGGCATAACAAGGGGGTAAGAATGCTTGGAATGTTCCACGGAATATCTTTTTCCCTGTTTCAGATCGCGCAGGTACCGTACACGTACTTCAGGGAAGACGACCCCATGCAGGCGCTTATTGTTCTTGCTATCCTTGGAGGGATTATAGCCATCGCGCTGGTTGTTCGCGCCATTCGCGGGGGCGTCAGCCCTGCCATCGCCGGGAAGGCCGGAAGCAGAACGATGGTAGCCCCCAGAAAATTCAACGGCTTTACCCTTCGCCGCATCGCTTCTTCGTATGGCCTTGACCGCAAGCAGTCTAAGCTCCTTGAGTTCGTGTTCCGCAATGACGCCGTTTCCGATCCTGAACGGGTTATGAATAATACGCTGCTTTTGGATCGCCACTTTAGGCGGGCGTACAGAACGATTGAAAGAAGGTCGGAGTCCGAAGAAGCCGCTCAGGAACGCCTTGTTAACCTTTTTTCCCTGCGGAATACCATCGAGGCGGCGTCAAGTGCGGGCGGCGCTTCTCCTCCCCGTCTTTTGAAAAACACAGCCGCCATCCTAATGATTGAAAAGGATAACTTCCCCGTAAAAGTTATTTCGACACGGGGCCATACGGTGGTGGTGGATGTGCCCAGAAACACGCTGGGAAGCCCCATCCGCATTGGGAAGGGGGCGAATGTTACCTTGTCGTTCTTTACAAAATCAAGCGAGGGCTTTTCCCTTTCGGGCAATGTTGCCGGCGTTTTGGAAACCGACCGGGGGCCCGGACTCCAAATCAGCCACACGGGGAAGCTTAAACCCTTGGTAAGAAGAATGTACCGCCGCAAAAATGTTTCCATGAAGTGCGACCTTTTTCTTGTAAACCTTGTTGACTCTATGGAAGGAAAAAAGGCCCCCAGAATGGTTGTCGATTCCAGAAAGTTCTCCGGCACTGTTCTGGATATATCCGCGGGGGGCTGCGCCCTGAAAGCGTCAGCGGCAATCCCGGCGGGTTCCCGCCTTAAAATCTCCGTTGACTACGAGGACAGGCACTTTATCCACCTTTTGGGACAGGTAATAAGAACCAACCGGTCCGGGTCAGGTGGGGGGACGATTCTGCACGTCAAGTTTCTTAAAGTGCCCCGCCGGGCCTTTAACGCCATAAACGCCCTTGTGTATGGGTATGACGACATATAGCCTTTGAACCGCGAAGGGATCGAACCTTCGACCCGCAGATTAAGAGTCTGCTGCTCTACCAGCTGAGCTAGCGGTCCGGTTTTTTGACGTACCAGTGATTACGGACACCATACTACGCAAGTGGCTTTTGTGTCAACTGGGTTGTCCGCTGTGCGTGGTGTGAGCATTTCCGCCAAAAGCCCCGGCAGGGGAGGATATACGGTTTAAGAATCCCGCATGGGGAACCCGCTGCGGAGCCACGGTCTCCTTCGCGCAGACTGCGCAAAAACTCAATTTTTCAATCATTTCTGGTAAAAATCGTTAGCTGAACTTCCCCCGTTTGAGTGGACACAAAGTTAAGCTCATGATAAACCTAAGGAGAGTAAATCATGAGGAAACGAAGAAAAAGTTACACGAGTGAGTTCAAGGAATCTGCGGTTGAGTTCTG
>WQUW01000107.1 GCA_009781915.1 Treponema sp.
GCTCGCGCCAGATACGAGGGCTGCCGTAGCGGCCTTTGTGCTCCTGAAATATCTTGACTATTAAACCAAGCAGATGCCGGTCTTCGGTTTTATGCCGGCTCGGCTTACGATTAAGCCATGCATGGCATTGTTCAACTAAAACTGACAGGATAGACAAAGAGAAGAAAATGATGTTATAACAAACCTGTGAAACCCAAATGTTTACATTGCGGTAGCCAAAAATACCAACTGAACGGAACAAAGGGCGGTGTACAAAGGTACCGTTGCAAGGACTGCAAAAGATACTTCAGCGACAAGCCCAGAAAATTTACTTTCGGCGATAAAGAAAGAGCGGTGGAAATGTATCTGAACAATTGCGGGGTCAGAAAAACAGCAAGGTTCATGAACTGCTCTCCGTACATGATTTTGTTATGGGTTAAAGAGTTCGCGAAATATGCGAAAACCGCCGATCATTCACAGAACGGCGATGTGGTTGAGATGGACGAGATATTCACAAAAGTAAAAAAAAAGAAAACAGGGTCATAGTTTGGACAGCGTATTCCAGACTTAACGGAAAAATTGTGGCGTATGTAATAGGCGCGATGAACCAGAGCTACGCTTTTGAACTATATCAAAAAGTGAAGCGGGAGGTGGGCGAGATCAAACAGATATACACCGACGGAAATTACTGCTATCGCCAAGCGTTTCATGAAACCCAAAAGATCCCCGAAACGCACATTGTTGCGAAGGGCAAAAGCCAGACACACATGATTGAAGCGACCAACAGTTCAATCCGTGACAACCTCGCCCGTTTCAATCGCCGAACCAAGCGGTATTCCAAATCAAATGAAATGTTGGATTGCACCTTAAAACTTTTCTTTCAACGCAAGTCTTTTGGCAACTCAGCTTGACTTGAACAATGCCGCTGTACATGAGCCAACATTCACTCAAACCGCTTGCTTGCCGACAGCAAAGAGGCAAGAACCATGCCGTTAACCGCCAGCGCCGCCAATTCCCGGAAGAATTCCCCCGCGCCGCCCGTAACCCACCATGAAACAAGTGCGACAACAATATACACAACCCAGACAACGGTAACAATGAATACCAGTATATTCAGGAAGGGAAGCTCCACGGAAAACAAGTCCAGCAGAACAGCAATTCCGGCGGCAAGGGCCACCGCGCTTAAAACGATCACAAGCAAGTCTAGCGCATCGCCGCGAAATCCAATCCGGCTAAGGATTTCCCAAAATATCCCGCCGGACGTTTTTTGGAGCCCCATCGCTCCGTTGGCTAAAAGATACAGAATAGCCGCAAGCTGCCAAAGAAAGCCACACAATCCACGATTCATAATTCTCTCCGCTTGTTTTTAATGCGAGCTTCTCTTAAGCTCTTATAAACTATAATGCTGGTGTCAGAGGAAATCAATGAAATTGCTGCTCCATGTCTGCTGTGCCCCCTGTTCGGTTCAATGCGCCCAAGCCCTCGCCGCCGGGGGGCTCCGTCCGGATTTTTATTGGTACAATCCCAACATCCACCCCTACACCGAGTACCGCTCCCGCCGGGACTCGCTTCGCGCGTTTGCCGAATCCGCCGGATTCCCCCTTGTCATGGACGATGAATACGGGCTGCGCTCTTTCGTTGGCGCGGCTAATGCCCTTGACCATACCCCCCGCTGCGCTTTCTGCTACCGGCTCCGGCTGGAAAAGACAGCTTGGCTGGCGGTGGAAAGGGGATACGACGCCTTTTCCACAAGCCTTCTTATAAGCCCGTATCAAAAGCACGATCTTATCCGGGAGATCGGGGAAGAACTGGCGGCCCGTTACGGCCTTGTATTTTTCTACCGGGATTTTCGCCCCCATTTCCGCCGGGGCCAAAATCAGGCGAGGGAGGCCGGGTATTATATGCAGAAGTACTGCGGCTGCATTTACAGCGAAGAGGAGCGTTTCCGGTAACCGGTGTCCATTGCCGCCTACTTATCCCGCCAAGGGCAAAGGAAAAACTCAAGCGCGTCGGTAGCGGCAAAGAGTAAAAGGCCGAGTATGCTCAGGGCCATGATGGCGGCGTACATTTCGGCGAAGGCGATGCGTATCCATGCGTCAAGGATAAGGTGTCCAAGGCCGCTTGCGGAAACAAAGGTTTCGGCGATGAACAAAACCGCCACGGCAGTGCCAAGGCATATTCTAAAGCCCGTAAAAAAACCGGGCAGAACCGCCGGGAGTATCACGTGCCTGAAAGCGCCGATTCTTCCCGCGCCAAGAGAACGGACAACATCCAGATATTCCCCGGCAACCTGTTTTGCGGCGTCCCGAACCGTAACCAGCATGTGGCTAAAAATGATAAAGGCCACAAGAAAGATTTTCGCCGCCTCTCCGATTCCGAAGAAAAGCAGGATCACTGGCAGGAAGGCCGCCTTGGGCAATGGATGAAGCAGGTATATGACGGGGGAAATCAGCAGGTTAAGCCGGGGCGAACGGCCTGCCGCCAGTCCAAGGGCTACGGCTGGTATGCCGCTGGCAACAAGAGCCAAGGCAACCCGTGAAAGGCTTACCCCCACGTGCCCCCACAGTCTGCCTTCGGCGGCAAGGCGTACCAGCGCCCCGGTAACCTCCGCCGGGCCGGGCAAAAAAGGGCGGCCCAGAAGCGCCGAAAGTATATGCCACAGGACAAGAAACGCCGCAAGCGCGAGAATAACCCCAAGGTATTTTTTCACGGGGCATCTCCGGTGGCGCAGCTAGCATGACCCGCGCGCCCGCCCCGGCACGCCCGCCGTAAAACGCCGCAGTACTCCTGAAAGCGGGCATCTTCCCTGAAACCGGCGCGGGGCCACGGTTCGCCGCGGGAAATCGTTACCCGCCCGGTTATTGAGCCGGGACTAACGCCACTCATAACATAGACAAAATCGGCAAGGTACACGGCCTCCTCTATCGAGTGGGTTACCATGATGACAGTCAGGCGGCGATCTTTACGCACCGCAAGAAGAAAATCCTGCGCGTCCTCCCTTGTAAGGGAGTCAAGGCTGGAAAACGGCTCGTCCATTAAAAGGAGTTCGGGGTTGGCAGTCAGAGCCCGGACTATGGCAAGGCGCTGTTTCATGCCGCCGGAAAGCTGATGGGGGTAGCGGCTGGCAAAGGGGTCAAGGCCGAACTCGGCAAGCAGGGACTGGACTTTTTGCCTGCCGCCGCCCTTGAGTCCGCCCCTAATCCGCAAGGGGAGTTCGGCGTTGGCCCTGACTGTTTTCCACGGCAAAAGGCCGTAATCCTGAAAAATCACCGCCGTTCGCTCCCGCGCTCCTGTAAGCAGACTGCCATCCACAGAAACCGTTCCTTCGCTTGGGGGAACAAGGCCCGCCATTATTTTGATAAGGCTTGTCTTGCCGCAGCCCGAAGGGCCGATAATCGCGGAGAATTTCCCTTCTTCAAACTGGGCGCTCACTCCCCGCAAAGCGTCCGCCCTTCCTTTGCCTTCCAGCGGATACGAAAGGGACAGCCCGCTTAGTCTAACCATTCGCCGATTGCCCGGTGGTCGATTAAATCTTCGCGTGAAATCTCCGCCCGCAAGAGCCCTCTTGCCCTAAGCCAGTAAAGGGCACGGCTGACATCCTGTTCATGCGGCAGCGCCGGCTGTGTGTAGGCGACAAACTGGAAGGTATCCCGTACCGCCGCCGGAAAGCCCGCCTGATCCACCAGAAAATCCCGGAAGGCATCGGGGTTTGCGTTTATTTTCATGGCTGCCCGGTAATATGCCCGGTGAAAAGCCCTGACCTCATCCAGCCGGGTGTCCAGCGCCCGCCGCGAAAAAAACAGCAACCCCGCTTCCAGCCCCGTATTGTCCGTGGTGGAAAGAAGGGCCGCCCCTTGAGCCACCGCCGCCGTCAAAAGCGGTTCGGGAAGGACTGCCGCGTCAACAAGGCCGCTCAAGACCATTTCAAGACGCAGAAGTATGTTTGGGACAGCGACAGCGTAGTATTCATCTGCCGGCACGCCGGCCGTCTGTAAAAGGGAATCGGCAATGAATTGGGTCATTGTGTTTGTGAAAAGACCGACACGCCCGCCCCGCAGTTCCGCGAGGCTCGTAATCCCCGACTGGGGAGAGGCGACAATGCCAAAGCGCCCGTTGGTCATGCTGGTGATTCTGAAGTCGAACCCGGCTACGGCAAAGAAGGCCGCCGCGAGCAGGTCGTTGACCGCTCCGTCCAGCCGTCCCGCCTGAATTGCCGCGTCACGCTCCAGAGGGTTGGGGAAAAGAGTTATGTTTACGTTGACTCCTTCCTCCTGGAAAAAGCCCATATCCCGCGCGACCATAATGGGCAGGGAATCGACCGCTGTTACTATGCCAAACTCAAGCGGAGCGCCAGTGTCACGCTGCGCCCCCGCTTGCAAGGAAAAAGAGGACAGCGCGAGGCAACAGCACAACAGAAAAAATTTCTTCACTAAAGACTCCTCTTCGGCGCTGGAAGCGTATCAAAACTACCGCAAAGGCAGTATAATCACGTCATGATAATCGCATCAAGGGGTAAAGATCAATAGTTGGTGAAGCAGGCAATGAAACACGTAAGGCATTTTTTGAACTATGTTGAGATCAGCACAAAGACGGCGAGCGTTCTTTCGTTTCTTGTTGGCGCGGGATACACGCTGTACAGGTATGGTTCGCTACAGCCAAAGCAGACGCTTGTGTTTTTCGCGGCAATGCTGTTGTTCGATATGACAACTACTGCGATCAACAACCATGTTGGTCACCGTCAGACGGGCCGTGTTCCCCATTATTCCGGCGCGATGTCTGTGGCGATTATTCTTGTCATGGGCCTTACGGCAGCCATGCTTGGCGTTTACCTGGTGTCCATGTCCGGCATTGTCATTTTGTTCATGGGCATTGTCTGTTTCGCGGCGGGTGTCGCGTACAGCTATGGCCCCCTTCCTGTCGCACGCACGCCGTTTGGGGAACTGTGTTCAGGTGTTGTGATGGGCGCTGGTATTCCGTTTATTGTTGTGCAGATAAACAATCCCATTGTTGATATTGCCCTGTATGGCTCTAGCCGCGTTATGATTACCACGGACTGGCTGGAACTGCTTGCCTTTGGTGTTGTTGTTATGCCGCTTGTGTGCTGTATTGCCGCCATTATGCTTGCCAACAACATATGCGATGTTGAAGAGGACGCTCGTGTAAAAAGATACACGCTGCCTTTTTATATCGGGGTAAAACAATCGCTTTTGCTGTACCGGCTTTTATACATAGCGGCGTATCTATTTATCGCCGCGGGATCGGTTTTGCGGATTGTTCCGGTATTCACTCTTGTAACGCTTCTAACCTGCATACCGGTAAGAAAAAACGTTGCCCGCTTTACGGCGGTTCAGGATAAAAGCTGGACGTTTTTCACGGTGATACTTAACTTTCTGGCAATCGCCGTGCCGTATGCCGTATGCCTCTGGCTGGGGTTCTTGGTGTAGAGGTCAGCGCAGGTTGTTGACCATTCCCCCCGATGGGAGTAGAATGGAAGGCCGAGGAAGTCGAACCGTTTTTCCCCGCAAATTTACAAATGTAGGAGGTTTTTTATGAGTAGTGATATTATTATCACCGTTTTGGTTTTGGTTTTTGTCGTTGTCAGCTTTATACTAGAAAAGATTCCCCTGGCTTTGACCGCCGTAATTGGCATAGTGGTACTAATAGTAACAGGCGTACTTACGCCCGCCCAGGGGTTTTCAGGTTTTGTCAACGGCAGTGTGGTGCTGTTCTTTGGGATGTTTATCGTCGGCGGCGCGCTTGCTACAACAGGCGCAGCGTCCCAAATCGGGCGCTTTGTAACAAAATTCGCCAAAACAGAACGCCAAACCATTGTTTTACTTATGATTGCCGCCGGTTCTGTTTCAACATTTGTCGCCAATACTGCGGTAGCGGCGATTTTTATTCCTATCGTGTTTGCCATCGCGAAAGAAAGCAAAATACCCCGCTCGGTACTGTTTATGCCAATGGCCTTCGCAACATCAATGGCAGGGGGAATGACACTGGTGTCCACGCCTCCAAACCTGATAGTCCATTCCGTTTTGTACGAAGCGACAGGAAGCGGCTTTAACTTTTTTGACTTCGCAGTAGTAACAATACCCCGCGCAATACTTGGCATCTTGTTCTTCGCGTTTATAGGCTATAAGCGGCTGCCCCGCATAACAAAATACGATGATATAGACGAGTCAAAATATCAAGCGGTAGACTACAGCCACATCCCAAACTGGAAAAGAACCGCATCCGTAGTTTTGTTGCTTGCGACAACAGCCGCTATCGTGCTTTCAGAGCAGATTGGCGTACCCGTACACGTGGCAAGTTCCATTGGCGCAGTCCTTGCGGTATTGCTGCGGCTTATGACAGAAAAAGAAGCGTATAAGGCCGTAGACTGGCCGACAATTTTCCTGTTTGCCGGAACCCTGGCGCTTGCGGCCGCAGTAGACACAAGCGGAGCCGGAGCGCTTTTTGCCACACAATTTATTTCGCTGCTTGGCGCTGACCCCAGGCCAATAGTGCTTTTGATTGGGTTGATTGTGCTTACCGCCATTTTAACGCAATTTATGTCAAATACCGCCACGGCCGCCGTTCTTTCGCCTGTCGTGCTGGCAATCGCGCTGCGAATGGGAATTGACCCGCGCTCCGCCTTAATGGCAATAGCAATCGGAAGTACGCTTTCCTACGCTTCCCCAATAGCGACTCCTCCCAACACAATGGTGTACAGCATTGGCGGATATAAGTTCACCGACTATGTGAAAAACGGCTTACCCGTCATCGGCATCGTTTTTATCATATCGATAGTTCTGCTGCCAATCTTCTTCCCGTTCTGATGTTTTAACAAACACAAAGGCCGTCCGGAAAGTTTTCTAGACGGCCTTTTTTATAACCCTAATATTCTAATTCTTGAAAACCACTGTCATTCTACCACAGGCCCAACAGTCTCCACCACATTCTGCCGATCCCGCCCAGAGCCATAGTTACTTTTTCTTTGACATTAGTGTAATCTTAATATTGCATGGTGCAAATGGCGTTTTATATCCGGTTCAAGTCTCAGCTTCGCCGTACAAGGCCGGAACTTATCGCGGCCTTGGAGGGAGAAGTTGTCCGTGCCGCTTCCGCCGCCGGGGGCAGTACGGAAACAGGGCGCAAGGTTCTTACAGCTTCGTTTGACGAAAACCGGATGGGCTTTTGGCTGGACATGGTTATCTTTCTTGAAAGGGTTGCCAAGGCGCTGGAAGAAGCTTCACTTGAGCTTTACGGCTATGTCCTTGCGCTGGGGCGGGACATTCCTGAAGCGTCTATCGTGAAGCTCTGCCGCCCCCCGCCGGAAAGGGGCGCGCGCCGGGGCACGGGCATCTGGTGTTCGCAGGAGGTTTGCAGGGCGCTGGGCTACTACGTGGTGTTTGGCTCAGGCGGAACGCTCTGCCCAAGGCCCTCGCAGACGGGGGATGAGGGCGAACCGCCGGACTCAGAAAGATACCGGGAGCTGCAGGAATGGCGGACTTTTGACGAAAAGAAAAAGCCCCCCGCGCGCGATTACAGCGCGAAAATTTTTACTGACACCCCCGTGCTGAATGTTCGTTTCGGCGCTGCCGGCTGCGCGCTCCTTTGTTTCGCCGACGCCTATACCCCTCAAATACGGCCTTTCATTGCCGGCGCTGTTTCTAAAGACACTATAGAAGAACTGGATATGGCGCATTCCCTGCTTTTCAGGGAGCGTTTGCGGCAGGAATTGCCCGTCTACGTGATGGAACGGACAAAGCGTTTTATCCGCTCACTTTTAACCGCCTATATCGCCGCGGTTAGGGCCAAATCAGCCCGTGGAACAATAGTTATGGAAGCCTTGCATCTAGCCGATGCCGCCGCCGCCAAAAATTTCAGGGAAGTGTACGCTTCCCTTGGGGAGAAAAAAAAGTTTCTTGTTTTGGCTGCCGGCAATTCCACGGCGAAGAGCCTTAAAAACTGGGGCGGTGTCTTAAACCAAACCATAATCAACGCCTATGACAATTCCCCGTTATCCAAAAAAGTTGAATTAAGCAGGGAAATTATCCCAAGGGAAATTCTTGAAGTATCATATAACATCCTTATTCTGGGGCAGTATTTTCCGGACTATCTTTTCCCGCAACTGTTTGAAGAACAGGGGCTTAACCGGGAAATGTATTCCCGGTCTTTGACCATGCTGCGCTCGCTGGGAATGCTTGCCGGAGGGCATTCAACGTCTGTGATGCCAGCCCTAACCTTTCGGGACGAAAAAGCTCTTGGCGCCCGCAAAGAGAAAATACGAACGGCGGTGCGAAACATAATTCTCGCGTGGGTAGAGGCAGGAAGGCTGCGCCCCTGTTTTAACCTTCTTAACGTACTTGTGGAACTGGGAGGGCGGGCCACCGATGATCTTATCCTTAGAGCCATTAGGGCCGACGTGCTTAACGGAACCCCGGAGGGAATTGAAAAATCCATACGGAAGGAACGTTTTGTCTCCCTTGTGGGGGACTGGAATGTCCCGGTCTTGACGTACATTTACAAGACGCTCAGAGCCCTCGCCGCCGGTGAGAAGGACGACATACAGGAAGCTTTTGGTGAGCCGGTTCCCTCGATGACGCGCAAGGATACCAAGTCATGGTACGAGGCTTATCAAGCGCAAGCGCAGATAAATCTCGCCGCTTTTTATATCGGAACCCGCAGCAGCGCCGCCGCATCGGAGGCTGTGCGCAAGGCCATGTTTCTTAACCGGGATTTGGGGAAGAACGCGGTTCCGGCGAACCGGCTTTTTTCTCTGGTGCATCTTTCCCAACAGCGCATTGATGACGCTCAGGAATATATCTCCTTCGCGCTGGAACAGGCCGAGACAATGGAACAGAACGAGGAGCTGGCTCTTACCTGCTATTTCGCGTCCTCTATCAGTTTTCTTCACGGCAATTTATCCAGGGCACAGCGGCTTGCCATGAAAGCCGAAGAAACCGCCGTGGCGTTTGGGCAGGCAGGATGGGCCATGCGGGCAACGTTTCTCCGGGGAAAAATCTGCTTTGAAATTGGCCGCTACAGCGATGCCTTGGAAATTTTTGAATCCCTTCACGATACTATTACCGCCGGAGTTATTCCCTGCCCTCCGCTAATGTCCGCCACGGTAAGAGCGTGGATATACCGGGCGAAAGTTTTTATTGGCCGCTTTCCTCCCCCCGGAGATCTTGCCTTAACAGGGAATGACGGAAAGCTTTTTGAAATAGAGGCCGCGTACTTTGCCGCCGATTACGAAAGGGCGAAAACTTTAGCGGAGCGCTTTCTTTCACTTCCGGACGAAAAGGCGCAGGAACTGTATTCCGGAAAAGATTTTCTTTTTACCGAACAGCCCGACTGGAGAAGCGGCTTTGCCCAGTGCGAAGATATTCTTTTTAGCGGAAAAACGCAAGGGGCAAGAATAGCGTGGATTTACCGGGCAATGGCCCACTGCGCCCTTCACCCGTCCAGAGAGGCGAAAGCCGGGATACTGGGCAGTATGCAGCGTTTTATGAGGGATGAACTGTTGCCCGACACCGACCCCAATGACGCGTTCTATTTCTACGCATGGTACTGTATGCTCCATGACACAGACGCGGAGCATATAGACACGAACATGGTGGTAAGCATGGCCTACAAACGGCTTCAGCGCCGGGCGGGCAAAATCGACGATATGAAAACACGGCGGACATTCCTTACGCTGTCCCGCTGGGGCAATACGCTGAACCTCGCCGCCAGGGAGTACAAGCTGGTGTAGTGCGCCCGTCCCCCGCCGCGCATGAGCCAACCCTCCGTAGGAGGGTTGACACAACCTGCGTTGCCGTGCTAGTATTGCTCTATGATGCGTGGTGTAATTGCCAACAGCCGAAACTATTTCCCGAATTCAAGCGGCTTTTGCCCGAATTCACCTAATTTGGCACATTTCCTTCCATTAACACACACACACACACACACACACACACACACACACACACACACATTCGCCACCTTACTATAAACACCTAAAAAAATTTACCCAAAATTTTCCATTTTTCCCGCCCACACCCCGGTCAGGCATCGCAGAAGGGAA
>WQUW01000108.1 GCA_009781915.1 Treponema sp.
GTGAAACAGGCCGTGTATTTATACAACACGCGCCGCCCGCATAAGTCGCTTGATTATGAGACACCAGAAAAAACGCATGGGACTGCGGCATAAAATGTGTCAACCTATTTTAGGACTTGACAGCAAAAACCGTGCCAACTTTGCTTAATTCGGGAATTTTTTTACAGAAAAAGCGAGAAAGCGCTCTTTGGCTCAACCTCATTACGCAATGCTACCACAGACCGTAAAATAATGCAAGACGTAAAGCGCGAATATCCAGCGATTCTTAAGCGTGGAACAAGCCTGCTCCATTCCGGCAAGGATGGGCGGGGCTAGACGATCCGCCAGCCTTTTTGTATGATTCAACCCGATGCTGCCGGGGAAATGCGTTTTGAGTAGTGGGAGGTCTTGGTATGCGCGCGACTAGGGCGATACTGCACATTGATAATTTCCGCGAAAACATTCTTGCGGCCCGCAAGAGGGCCGGCCCCCATCCCAAGATATGCGTCCCGGTCAAGGCCGATGCCTACGGTCACGGCGCTGTCGCCATGTCCCGCTATGCGCTGGAGGCCGGGGCGGAGTATCTGGCGGTGGCGGACGCCTGCGAGGGGGCTGAGCTTAGGAGCGCCGGAATTGCCGCCCCGGTTCTGCTTTTTTCACAGGCCCTGCCAGAAGAACTGCCGGACATTGTTTTAAAGGAACTAATCCCGATGGTTTCTGACGGGGAGTTTGTCGAAGAAGCGGCCCGCGCGGCGGAGCTTGCCAAGAAGCGGCTTGTCGTCCACCTTAAAGTGGATACCGGCATGGGGCGTTTGGGCTGCCGTCCGCAAGACGCTCCCGAACTGGCGGCGAAAATTCTTGGCTATAAATGGCTTAGTTTGGGGGGAGTAGCCACCCATCTTTCGGTGTCAGATTCGCTAGAGCCGGGCGATATTGCCTATACCAAGGGGCAGCTCCACCAGTTCCGGGAAGCCGTGGACTCGATACGGAAGGCCGGCATCGAGCCCGGCATCGTTCACGCCGCCAACTCCGGGGCGCTGGCGCTTCACGAAGACTCGTTTTTTGATATGGTGCGTCCGGGCATTTTCCTTTACGGCTATTCCCCAAATCAGGAAAGGCTTCCGGCGCAACCGGTAATGGAACTGCGGAGCGCCGTGGCTTTTATCAAGAAAGCGCGAAAGGGAGAGGCCATTTCCTACGGGCGCACATGGATTGCCCCAGAGGACACCTTTATTGCAACCATTCCGGCCGGATATGCCGACGGGATACCACGGCCCCTTTCCAACAATTTTTCCATACGCATCCGGGGCCGGGCGTATCCGGTGGCGGGCCGGATTTGCATGGATCAGTGCATGGTTAACCTGGGGCCCGCAACAGAAGTAGAGCGATGGGACGAGGCGACTATTTTCGGCCCCGGTTTTACCACCGCCGCCGGGATCGCGGAGCAGCTTAACACCATCCCTTACGATATTCTCTGTAGAATCAGCAAGCGAGTACCTAGAGTATACGTGGGCCAGGGGATATAGGGCGCTTACGGCACATACCGCATCAGCAGAAACAACAGCAAGGGCAGTACGCATATAACGCCGATTATCCGGCAGGTACTCATAAGCACGATTTCCGGAACACGGAGCTTCATCTCTTGGGCGATAGTGCTCATTTCGACAATGCCGCCGGGAATGCTGGAGAACAAACTTGTAGCGCGCTCCATGCGGCAAAAGCGGTGCAGTACCCATGCCGTGCTAAACGTCATAATCAACAGTTGGACAAAGGCCAGCGCCAAGGGCAAAAGCAATTGGTACAGGTATGATAACGTTGCCAGCGTGATTTGACTGCCGATAAAACAGCCTGCGAGGGCTTGGACAACAGGCCTTGCCCCTTTGGGAAGATAGGCCGCCTGAAACACCGTTCCCATCACAACAGTGGCTGTAAGCGCGCCGATTATTACGCCCGCAGGCAGCCCCAGCCAGCGCGCCAAGGCCGCCCCCGATGTGGCCACAAGAAGCGTCGCAAAACTTCTGGCCCATTTTTCCGCGTTGCGCATTGGCCTTCCGGCATCCGGCTGATGCTCTTTCTGCTCTGCCCCTGCCTCGGTCAGCGTGGGGTTCCGGCCCGCTGGCTCCAACAGCCTTCGCACTATGAACGGAAACAGCGACACGATAAGCACGAAACGGAATATCTGCAATATGGCTACTTGATGAAGGTTAGCGCCGAAGTCCACGGCGATAAGGGCAATGTCGGAAATGCCGCCGGGCGCAGCCGCAAACAGTGCGGTGATAAGGTCAAGCACCGTGAGCCGGGATAAAATGTACGCGAACAGCACATTAAAGCCAAGCATCATGGCAAGGAGGGTTAGGGCGGGCCGTAAAAGGCGGCGAAACATGGATAAATCGGCGCGCGTGAAACTTAGACCAATGACGGCCCCGGATACCACCTGCACGAGCCGTCTGAGGTCGGCGGGATAAACATAGCCGCTAGCGGTAACAATATTAAGCGCTGTTACGAACACCATAGCGCCAAGCAACGCGCCCGCGGGCACACGCAACCGCCTAAAGAGCAAGGCTCCTGTCAGCCCGACGGCATGTATCAAAACTAAGTATGCCACGATATACGCACCGGAAAAACAAAAAAGGCTGTCCGGAAACTCACTTCCCGGACAGCCTTTTCAAGTGAAATCAATTAGCCTCTTTGCCCTTTTTCCCGGAAAAGGTTCCGTAAAGGGCCTTGATCTGCGGAAAAAGAAGGAGGACAAAACCGGCAAGGAAAATCGGGCCTGCTATGGGGCGGAAGAACACCCCCGACCAACTGCCCCCGGTAATGATAAGCATCTGGCGGAAACTTTGTTCGATAAGGGGGCCGAGTATTATGCCAAGCACCAGTCCCGCCACAGAGAAGCCGTACTTCTTCATGAAGTACCCAAAAATGCCAGCCACCAGCATTATCCACACATTGTTAAGGTTGTTCCCCTGGGCGAACGTGCCTACAAAACACAGGGTAATGATTATGGAACCCTGAATGTAGTACGGTAGCCTTGAAACCTGCGCGAACAGCTTAACGCCGTAAATACCGCCGACAAAAAGCAGAACATTGGCAATGAACATGGAAATAAACACGATGTACAACAGTGTTGGTTGCAACGTCAGAAGCATGGGGCCCGGCCGCATCCCGTGCAGGACAAACGCCCCCAGAATGACAGCCGTAGTACCGCCGCCGGGAATCCCTAAAGTCATGGTCGGTATCAAAGAGCCGCCAATGGACGCGCTGGTTGCCAATTCCGGAGCGATAACGCCTTCCGACATTCCCGACCCGAATTTCTCCGGTGTCTTTGAAGAACGCACCGCATCGCCATAGGCCAGTACCGAGGATATCGTCGAACCCACGCCCGGAAGAATGCCGATGCCCATGCCGATTATGGAAGCGCGCAGCATCACCCACTTATACCGCCAGAACTCGGCCCATTTCATGAACTCAACTTTCACGGTTTTAGTAACTGACATATCCTGCGTTTTGTTGGCTTTTTCGGTTGCTTTTGAAAACACTTCCGACAGGGCGAACGCGCCGATCATGACCGGGACAAAGTGAATGCCGGTAAGAAGCACCATCGATCCAAAGTCGAAGCGTAGAATGCCCGCAACGGCATCGGAGCCAACCATGGCAAGGGTTATTCCTATACAGCCGCTTATAAGGGTTTTTATCTGCGACCCGGAAGAGCCAAGGCCCGAAATCGCCGCTATGCCAAGCACCGCCAGCGCCGCGTATTCGGCAGAGGCAAATTGCAGGGCCGCCCTTGAAAGCGGAAGGCTTAGGAAAAGCATGAAAACACAGCTAACCAGGCCGCCAATGACTGACGCGCTTACCGCAAGGCCCAGCGCTTTCCCGCCCTTACCCTGCTTGTGCATGGGATAGCCGTCCAGCACTGTCATAACGGAGTCCGGCGTTCCGGGCGTGGCGAAAAGTATTGATGTAATCGACCCGCCAAAGGTAGCGCCGCACATACTGGCTATCAGAAACGCTATTGCGGTAATGCCGTCCATGGCGAAGGTAAACGGCAGAAGTAGCACAATGCCCATAGCGGAACTAATTCCGGGCAGCGCGCCCATAAGAATGCCGATAAACGCCCCAAGTATAACAAGAGCCAAATGGGCAGGAGCAAATGAATAGATAAATCCTTGAATAATTACGTCCATATCCGCCCGCCCTTAATAAAGATAGAATGAAAGAAAGCGCAATATCCCTTCCCCGCGGGGGAGGGAAACTTCCATAAATCTGCCGAAGACTATGGTAAACGCGAAACTGCCGATTACCGATGCCAGAACGAAGCTCGACAGTTTACGGCATCCAAGCAGAAACATAAAGCCGGATATCAGAATGGGTATGGTTAAAATAAACCCCAGCCTTCCGATAAGAAGAAGAGTTACTATCAACACGCCTGACGAAGCGCCGACACTGATTGCTTCTTTTGCCGTAATCTTTACTCCCGCTTTTTTACCGGAGGAAAGTTGCTTTCTGACACTCAAAAAACCGGATATAGCGGTCAACACCATCCCGATTGTCAGCACAATCTGGGGCCACCACGCGGAGCCAAGGGGATCAATGGTAGTTGCGGGAAGCGAAAGGGACGTAACGTACAAAAACAGCATCCCGAAAAAGATAACCGCGTGAACAATAATTTGTCCGATCATTGCATTACCTCCGCGGCCAATTTTTTCAAACTGGCCGCTAAATAAGAGTTACAGGCGTCCAAGCGCTCTGAAAATGTCGGTCAACTGATTTTCAGTGTACACTAAAAGCTCAGACGTCTCTTCTGGGCCCAGCCAGCTAGGCATCATGTCCATCCCGTTTATCTCTTCCCATGCCTGATACGTCGGGCTATACACTACATTGTAAAGAGCGGCGACCAGAAGGTCCCGAATCTCCTGAGGCGTGTCTCTTCTGACGGTCAGAATACGCCAGAGCCGTAAGGGGTTCATGCCGGTTACGCCAACCTGCCCGGAGTACGGTACGTGCGCAAACAAGGGAAAATCAATTGGGTCATCGCTCAAAAACACCAGCGGAACGATACCGCCGATTGCCGCCATATCCATCAAGGCACTGGGATATTCGACAATAAGGTCGACATGACCGCCTATAACGGACGCCATTCTTTCGCCAATTGTCTGAAGCGGCACAAGCGTCAGGTCGATGCCGGCGCTGAAGTTGAAGGCTTCGATAAGGGCTTCGTCAAGACCGCCGGGGGAAGACCCGGTAACCGTTATCATTCCGCCCGCTCTGGCGTAATCAATAACTTGCTGAATGGTCTGAAACCTTCCGCCCGGAGCGGCCCAAAGCGCGGCAATCTCGGTCTGCACACGGGCCAGGGGGACAAACTCGTCGATAAACCTGAACGGCATTCTGTCAAAAACATCAACCAAGGTCGTAGATTGAGTTACCACAAGAATGGTATAGCCATCCGCCGGCTGGGAGAATGCCTGAATAGTACCTACCGCAGACGCTCCGCCGGGTACGTTGGTAACCCGCACCGCTACATCCAGCTCTTGCGCCAGCAGGGGCTGAATGGCTCTGGCAGTGGTATCTGCGCCGCCGCCCGCGCCAAACGGAACCAGCAACTCAACCGTACGGGATGGAAATTCCCTTTCCTCGCACGAAACCAGCGCCATTACGGCAATGATACAGACTGCGCCAATAAGCGCTCTTTTAACGTTCATACGTTTCCTCCTGAAATAATAAAATATACTTCGCTACCAGTATAACAGCGTTTTGAATCTATTTCAACATTTTTTTTCGCGGGTTATACAGATTGCCTTGTAACGGCCTTACCCCTGCCTCCTGTAGTGGTTGATAAGGCAACCGTCCACAAGTATGCTGCGCTCGTCTTCCGTCAGGCTTCCCACCGACACGCAAATATCTTCCGCTTTTTCTCCATTTTCTTTAATAACGTACCCTTTGATTTCGGCGATGCCATCCTGTATGGCCTTTTTAATCTGCGGGAAGAAAATATAATCGCCAAGCTCAAACTGTGTTTCGTCCGTAATCAGAAACGGCAGAATCCCCCAGTTAATTAGATTGGCCCGGTAACGTTTGGTTGCATATTCCCGCGCCAGACTCGCGCACGCTCCAAGGATTCTTTGGCAGGAGGCGGCCTGTTCTCTTGCCGACCCGTCCCCCGGCTTGCGCGCGTATATCGCGCTGCCGATGGCAATTGTTTCGGGAGCAATGCCGGAGCATCCGGGTATTGCCGAAATTTTCCTGTAAACGCCCGCAAGTTCCGCTTTTGCCTGCGGAAGTATTCCCTCTTTCCGTTCTTCTTCGATGGCCCGCAGCTTTTTGGCCCTTCCCAGATACAGAGGGTCTTTGCGGCTTAACGTAAATTCCGCCAAGCGCTCCGGGTTAGAGCGGTACGAGGATGTCTCCCCGGACGGTATTAGTTCATCAGTGGTTGTAACAGCGTCAGTTATGTAGCTCGCAACTCCGGCCAGCAGGTTATCCGCAAGGGAAGGGATGGGCGGCCAGTCCCTGATATTGGGCCCAAATGTCAAACTGACCTGCGGCTGGGGTTTTCCCGTTCCATCGTACACCCGCTTTTCGTAAATTCCATTGTCAAAAAAATAGTTCGGCCTTGAGTAATTGACATCAAGTTCGCTGGCGGCGGTTAATCTGCCGCCCCTTGCGGCAGTCGCGGCAATGGAGCGCGCGTCCATTAGAGCCACCGACGCGATCTGCCTTTCGCCCGGCTTTGAGCCTTCCCGGTTCGGAAAATTGCGCGTAACGTGGCGGATGGAAAATTCTTCGTGCGCGGGCGTGTCCCCGGCCCCGAAACAGGGCCCGCAAAACGCTGATCGCACCACAACCCCGGCGCTCATAAGCTTGGCGATAGCGCCGTTTTTAACCAGTTCCAGATACGAGGGCTGGCTTTCCGGATACACGCTGAAAGAGAATGTGCCGTTGCCCACGGAAGCGCCGCTCGCTGCAACACTGTCCAAAATATCGGCGGCTGCCATAATGTTTTCAAAAATACCCCCGGCACAGCCTGCTATGACGGCTTGATCAACAAAAAGCTCCCCGCCTTTAAGCTTGTTTTTTAACTTGAATTCCGGCCCGGCAGCCCCGATAGTTTTTACGCTGTCCTCTTCTATTTTGGCAAGGATGTCTGGAGCGTTTTTCCGGAATTCCCGTATGGTATACACATTGCTTGGGTGAAACGGCATCGCTATGCTTGGCTCGATTTTAGAGAGGTCTACACAGATCATTCCGTCGTAGTATGCGGCATTTTGGGGAGCAAGGGCTTTGTAGTCGTGCCCCCGCCCGTGTGTGGTAAGGTAGTCGCGGACGGCGTCATCTGTCTTCCAGATGGTGCTCCAGCTTGCGGCCTCTGTTGTCATAACGTCAATGCCGTTGCGGTAATCCACGGAAAGGTGTTCCAGCCCGTCGCCGGAAAACTCCATCACCTTGTTCTGGACATACCCGTTCTCGAACACCGCGCCAATGATAGAAAGGGCAACATCGTGCGGGCCCACGCCTTTTCCGGGGCTGCCGGTCAGAAAGACCCCAACTACGCCGGGATACGGAAATTCGTAGGTTCTGCCCACCAACTGTTTTGCGAGTTCCCCGCCGCCTTCGCCCACGGCCATCGTGCCAAGCGCGCCGTAGCGGGTGTGGCTGTCCGACCCTAAAATCATTTTGCCGCAGCCGGCCATTTTTTCCCGGTTGTACGAGTGGATAACCGCCAGATGCGGCGGGACATATATGCCTCCGTATTTTTTCGCGGCGGAAAGCGCAAACATATGGTCGTCCTGATTGATTGTCCCGCCAACCGCGCAAAGGCTGTTGTGGCAGTTCGTCATGACAAACGGAACGGGGAAGCGCTCCATTCCGCTGGCCCGCGCTGTTTGAATAATGCCGACATATGTGATGTCGTGCGATGTCAGGGAATCGAATCTGAGTTTCAGGTTTTTGCCGTCCCCACTGTTGTGGGCCGATAAAATGGAGTAGGCAATAGTGCCCTTCATGGCTTCTTCGCGGGAAGTGTCAATGCCGAACTCCTGCTTTAACCTTGCCTGCGCCTGCTCGTCATCTGGAACGATAACGGAACCGTTAATTAGATATGCCCCGGTTTTCAAAAGTGTAATCATATTAACGCTATTGTAACACGAAAGCTGTATTCACGCAATTTGTGTAATTGCGGTGGCGGTGTTGCGGGGCAAGCGGGATATGTTGACACCCCCGCTAACTGTACAGCTAACCCCGCGAGTCAAGCAGTATCGTTACCGGGCCGTCGTTGATGTAGCAGACATCCATGTGGGCCTGAAAGACCCCGGCCTGGCAGACAAGCCCCTGCGCCCTGACTTTATCCATGAAATGCTCGTACAGGGCGTTGGCCTTTTCCGGGACGGCGGCTGTGCCGTAAGAGGGCCTTCGGCCTTTGCGGGCGTCGCCCAAGAGGGTAAACTGGGAAACCGCCAAAACCCCAGCATCGCTGCCTGAGCCTACAATGTCCAACAGCGAAAGGTTCATCTTTCCTTCGGCATCCTGAAAAACCCTGAGATTGGCGATTTTCTCCGCCAGCCACTGCGCGTCTTTTTCGGTGTCGTCCGCCGCAACCCCCAGATACACCAAAAGGCCGCAGGGGATTGCGCCCGTTACAACACCGTCAACCGTTACCGAGGCGTTTCTTACCCGTTGAATTACCGTTTTCACAAAACTCCTGTCGGGGCTTTTCTGCCGGACGCGCGCTTAGTTAAAGCCCAAGTGAGCGGCCTGATGAAAATCAATCCCCTGTATCCTGATTCTTCTTTCGCCGTAAACAGGAATTACCCGGCCAAGGATTTCGACCGGGCGTTCAGGGTTTATGGCAATGGCGAAATTGTAATCCACCTGAACAATGCCTTCCAGCCGCCGCACTTCATTGCCCACAAGAAGGTCGAAGGTGGTATGGTTATGCCCGGCATCAAGGTTGCTTATCGTACCCCGCCAGATTACATGGCAGTTCTGAAAAAGAAGCGGCTCCTGCACCACTTGGGTGTAGGTAAAGCGGTCGCTTGCGTGAATGGTATTAAAGCCCGGAACTTCCATGTAGGCGATAAGAATCCTTGCCCTATTTTTTACGGGCTCTGAGGCATTCGATTCCAGAATGCGGTTCAGGCTTACCCGCGCGGCCTCATCCCGGTACGCGAGAAAGAGCCTGCGGGCTTCTTCATAATGCTCCAGCACCTGATGCGCGGTCAGCGTAAAACGGTAGCCGCCTCCGGTTTGAAGCGGGAAGTTCCGTTCTTCGGCGGAAAGTTCAAATTCGGCGGGAAGCGCCCGCTGGCCTGCGCCCGTGGGCCAAAAAAGAAAGCCCGCCTGTAGGCTAATTCCCAAGGCAAGGAGTACCCCGGCCGCTACGGAGGCTATGCTAAGGACAACAGTAGAACGGGCGGCGTCCGCCTTGGGAAAAAGCGGGAAAAGCGTGTGGAGTTTGCCGGAATCGATCCACGCGGATATGTTTTCCGGGGACGGGTGCTTTTTGATTATGGCAAGCGCCCTTGCGGCGATTTTGTTTGACCTGTCAATCGACTGGATTTCAAGGTAAAGGTCAACGGCCTTGTCGGTGTCTCCGTGGTTCAGGTACAGCGCGGCAAGGCCAAGCAGGGCCTGCGGGTCTCTTTTTTTCTTCTGTTCCGAGGCGAGGCGAAGGTAGGTCAAGGCCATGCCAAAAATGTTCGAATACAGGTAAGAAACGCCAAGCAGGTAGTAGTACGTGTAGGAACCGTAATAGCGGTTTGCCTCGACCTCCAGAGTTTTTATCGCCTCATCGTATTTGCCCTTGCGGGCAGAGCGGACTGCCTTGGTCAGAATAGGATCAAGCTTCATAGTTCTTTATGATAATGTCAGGCGGGCTTCTTGTAAACTGCCTCGCCCCCCCGCCGCGCGTGAGCCAAGCATTCCCGCCAAAAGCTCCGGCAGGGGAGGATATACGGTTTAAGAATCCCGCATGGGGAACCCGCTACGGAGCCACGGTCTCCTTCGCGGAGATACCATGCAAATGGCTTCTTAAACCGTATA
>WQUW01000109.1 GCA_009781915.1 Treponema sp.
AAATTATGGCTTATCCATATAGAAACCGTCGCAGAAGACATTTACTAAGAATGTCACTCATCTGTGGAATAATTAATTTTGAGAGACGGTTGAAATAATGGGTTGCCGAACAAGTCTAATGTATATTATTTTCTAATGCCTTTTTTTTAATCAAGCCCATAATAGGCATAAGATAACCATGCTCTTTAACTAATTTATTTTGAATAAAACCATGTTTTAATGCATCTCTATAATCTTTCCCAGATAAAAAATATGTCTTTTTATAATAATTTACTGCTTCTTGGTCTTTCAGTCCATTTTGAATTGAAAAATAATAGTCTTCACCGCTCGTAAATCCTTTTGACTTACCATCTTTGTAATCTTGTATAGTTTTATAGTACCCTTCTTCTAATTTATATTCAAACAAGCATATAAATGACTCAAATATTGCAAAAAAACAATTTATATAGCGTTTTTCTGCATAATAATCTTCTGTAATACAACGCGCACCATAAAATATTGTTTTTATTTGATTATCGCTAACAAAATATTCAAAATCTTCGATGGATTTAAATTTTATAGCATTTTTTTGGTTATATCCATTAATTTCTACATATTTAATATTTTCCATTTCTTTCTCCTTGACTAATTATCATTCTCAATTGAAATCTATATTTCTTGATGAGATATAATTAAAATTTATTTCATTTTCACTTGCCCATTGTTTAATTATATCTTCAGTTTTTTTTCCTACGTGTCTATTATATTCTCCTCTGGCCTGTATAATTTCCATGTTTTTGGAAACCTCCACTGTAGCAATCCTTTTTTCGTTTTTTTCATCATTGCTTTTACATTTTACTGAGAATATAATACATTGCCCACGAATGCATTTTTCTATGTACGAAAAGCAACAATGATGCATAGATTGGCTCTCTTCATATAATAGTTTCCCGGATGTAATTTCCTGAATTACCCATATTTCCCCATCTTTCTCATGAGAAAAATCCCTTACTGAAGATTTTTTCCATTCTGTGTCTATAAGCTTCTTCAAATGAGGTTCTTTTTCTATTCTGTTTTGCAAATGCCACTCATCACTAAGACGTTTTATACTTTGCCATGTACGGTTATTAAAATCAAAATCAATACCGGTATCAATATATTCATGTTTTAAATAATCAGAAATATCGGATATTTCTCCTCTATCTTCAATTTTTTTAATATTCTTTAATATAAAATGAAAATAACCTTCAACCGTTAAACTATAAAAATATTTAGTTATACTGATACTGCGTTTTTCACAATAATCATTGAATTTATATTTTAAGATACCTAAAATATGCCATTCATCACTCAAAAGTTTTAAGCCTTGATAGGTGATGGCATTAAAATCAATATTCTTTTTAAGCTTAATATATTCACTTTTGACATATTTGCTAATAACATCTATAAAATTAGTATCTTTAATATATTTTTTGTTGTTACAAATAAAATTAAAATATTCTATAGCCATTTCAAATGAACAACAATCTTCAAGATCATCAACAAAAGCATGAGCCGACATTTTTAATCCGTTTGCTTCAATTTTTGCATTAAAATAATGAATAATCAACCCAAAACACGTGCTTGGCGAAAAATAATTCTTTTCAATTTCCAGCTTTTGCCACTCACAAGTTAAAAAATGTTTAACTTCAGACCTTGAAAAATATTCTTTATTTTGTTCATAAAACGATTCGCCGCTAAACACATCTTTTAGCCATTTGTCTGCCAGATCACCAAGCCATCTCTTTTTCTCTGCTTCTTCATTATCTTTAAATGTAAAAAATAAACAATATGGAATAGGTTCTGGATATGGCTCTGAATGGTTCCTTTCTGTTTTTAAATATATATAAAGTTCTTGGGGCAAAGAACGTAGCGAATGGTAAACGGGGCTTCGCCAATCCTTAAGAATGTTTTCAAACCTTTCTTGCCAATCATAAGGCATACCAGCATATCTACCGCGTTCTATGTCCTTTTTTTGCTCATCATATCGCTTCCAAAATAAATGTTTCTTTTCAGCAGTAGTTGGGTTAAACCCTATCAATAAGTCTGATATTTCTGGTCTCATCACAATCACCTCATCATCATAATGGTATTGATTTTAAATATTGTCAATATGATTCACTTAAAAACCCAAAGCCAGCGCACACTTCTTCGCTTTGGCAATTTTTTGGGTAATTTGTGCTATGCTTAGTGCCAAAGGCCAGCAGGAAGTAAACAAAAAAGAGCGGATGGAAGGCTAAAGTGGTAAAATGGCGGCTTTTGTAACTTCAAAGCCTTCCTTGTACCCAAGCCAGCATTGAATATACCAGCAATTCGCGCATTGATAAAACCCGCCAAACACTCTATGATAAAGATATGCGCGCGGTAGACATAATAGCGAAAAAAAGGGACGGTGGTGAACTCTGTGGGGAGGAAATCGCCTTTCTTGTTGCAGGCTATGTTACCGGGGAAATTCCTGACTATCAGGTTTCCGCGTGGGCAATGGCGGTTTTCTTTAACGGCATGACAGCGCGGGAGACCGCCTCTCTTACAGAAGCAATGCTCCGTTCGGGAAAGACCATCGACCTGTCGGGCATTCCCGGCCCCTTTGTAGACAAGCATTCAACCGGCGGCGTCGGCGACAAGACAAGCCTTGTCCTTGCCCCCTTGGTTGCCGCGCTGGGCATTAAAGACCCCATGATGTCGGGCCGGGCGTTGGGGCATACCGGCGGCACGCTGGACAAGCTGGAAGCGATTCCCGGCTACCGCACCTCCCTTTCCGCGGACGAGTTCCGGGACATTCTTCGCAGGGACGGCTTTGCCATGACCGGGCAGACAGCGGAGATTGTTCCGGCGGACAAACTGCTGTATGCTCTGCGGGACGTTACCGCGACAGTGGAGTCCATCCCCCTTATCACCGCGAGCATACTTTCAAAAAAAGCCGCCGAGGGAACACAGGCCCTTGTGCTGGATGTAAAATACGGAGCCGGCGCTTTCATGAAAGAAGCGTCCAAGGGCGAAGAACTGGCCCGATCTCTTGTTGACACAGGCGCTGCCTTGGGGCTTACCGTTTCGGCCCTGCTTACGGACATGGACGAGCCCTTGGGAAACAAGGTCGGTAATTTTCTTGAAGTAGAAGAAAGCCTTGACTGCCTTGAAGGCCGCGGGCCGGAAGACCTAATGGAAGTAACGCTGGAACTGGCAGCCCGCATGGTGGTGCTTGGGGGCAAGGCAAGCACCCCGCAAGAAGGCCGCAGGCTCTGCGAGCAGGCGCTGGAAAGCGGGAAGCCGCGGGAACTCTTTTTGCAAAACGTCAAAAGCCAAGGCGGAAACCCGGACACGCTGTTGTCAATGCGGGGCACGTACCGATCCCCCGTGCGCGCGGAAATTAAGGCCCCCAAGGATGGCTATATTTCCCGCATTGACGCATGGAACGTGGGCCACGCATCGGTGCATCTTGGCGTTGGCCGCAGCCGCGCCGGGGACACAGTATGCCCCACCGCCGGGGTGGAGTTCCACAGTAAACGGGGCAGCCGGGTAAACGCCGGAGACAGAATCATGACCGTATGGGCCGCGGACGAGGCGGGCATAAACGCCGCCCTTCCCCGGTTAGCCCAAGCGGTCGAGTACTCAAGCGCCCCTCCTTCCCCCCGCAAACTTGTTCTTAAGGAAGTCAACTGAATGAAGTGGGAGAAAAGGGACATTTCGCCGGAACTGGTGAAAAACATTTCCTCGAAATACGGCTGCGACCTCTTAACCGCATCCATTCTGGTTCGCCGGGAACTTGTGTCGGGCAATGAAATCCGCTACTTTCTTGAAGACGATCCCAGGCTTCTTACAAACCCTTTCGAGCTTTTGGGCATGGAGGACGCCGTGGAACGCATCCTTGCCGCCAAGGAAGAAGGCGAAAAAGTCCTTGTCTTTGGCGACCGGGATGTAGACGGCATTAGCGCCACCGCCTTGGTAACAGGGTTTTTAAGTTCCCTTGGCATGGACGTAACTGCAAGGCTTCCCGTGGGGGACGATCCTTACGGGCTTTCGATTCAAGCGGTGGAAGAGTTTGCCGCCGCATACGGAACCCTCATAATCACCGTTGACTGCGGCATTTCCAATACGGAAGAGGTGCGAAGGGCAGGCGAGCTGGGCGTGGACGTGATTATCACCGATCACCACAACCCGCAGGAGGAAATTCCTGCCGCTCTGGCTATCATAAACCCCAAGCTAGACGGGCAGACGTATCCTTTCAAGGATTTGGCGGGCTGCGGGGTGGCCTACAAGCTGGTTTCGGCCCTGCGCTTCGCGCTGAAAAGCGAACTGTACGGGCAGGAAGTGTGCCTGCTTAACACCCGCCCGCTTAATGACGCATGGGTTATCGAGGCCGTGCGGCTGCGCAACTTGGTCGTAACCGCAGCCATCACGGAAACCGTGGTTCCCGCGGCGGTAAGCATAGGGCAAACACGCCTGCCCGCGTTTCTGGAAGGCCAGCAGATACTGGCGTGGGACGCGGCTTTGCAGAAGCGGACGCTGGCAAAGGTTTTCGGCAGCGGGGTGGAGATCAATATGCTGGATATTTCCGGCGAAATAGGCAAGGAAATCCCGTCCGCCGCGGGAAAAAGCCTGCTGCGGATAAAGGAGCTTTCGCGCATCGCCAAATATCAGGACAGGGAAACCGGGGAACTGGATGTTTTTATCTACCTGTTTTCCCATTTTATACGCCATCGGGAAAAGCTCTTTGGCGAGGATGACGCTCAAGACCTTCAGCTTGTGTGCGTTGGAACCATAGCGGACATAATGCCGCTTTTGAACGAAAACCGCATAATGGTAAAGCGGGGGCTTTTATCCCTTATAGAAAAACCACGGCCCGGCCTTTCGGAATTGCTTTTTAAGCTGGACATTTCCGGCAGAAACATTACGTCAACGGACATTTCCTGGATACTAAGCCCTGTCATTAACGCCGCGGGCCGCATGGGAAATCCCCGCAAGGCGCTGGACTTGATAATGGAAAAAGACCCGCAAAAAAGGGACGCTCTTGCGGCTGACCTTATCGGCATGAACAGGGAGCGGAAAAAAATCGGCGAAGAAACATGGACTATGACTGAGCCTTTGGCGGCGAAAAACATGGAAACCTATCAAAACAGGCTTGCCGTGGCGTACAGTAATTCCATCTTGCGGGGGGTAACCGGCATTATGGCCAGCCGCCTGTCAGACCGGTTCAAGGTTCCTTCGCTGGTGGCCGCGATAGGGGAGAAGTCGATTGTCGCTTCCCTTCGCTCGGCCCGCGGGTACGACCTTCGCCTCCTGTTGGAGCCCTTGGCTGACCTTTTTATCGACTGGGGAGGGCACGATTTCGCCGCCGGCTTTAGCGTTACCCCGGAAAACTGGGAGCCGTTTTTGGCAAGGCTGAAATCGGGGGCCGCGAACATGGCGCTGCGGGAACAGGAGGGCGAGGAAACCATAGCCGTTGACGCGGAACTTCCCCTTTCGTACCTGACGCCGGATATTTTTACGCTGGTAAACCGGTTTGAGCCTTACGGGGAAAAAAACGCCCAGCTTGCCTTTATAGCCAGAGATATGCGGATTGCCGATATTAACCTTGTCGGAAAGCCGCAGGCCAAGCACGTTAAACTTACTGTGGATACGGGAAAGCACAAATGGCCCGCGGTCTACTGGCAGGCGGCGGAAAAAGTAAAGCGGGATTTTGATCTTGGAGACCGGGTTGACATGGTTTTCAGAATTACCAAAAACTGGTATAAAGGAAATGGAACGCCACAGCTTGTGGTCAACGATTTAAGAAGGAGTAAAACATGACGCAAAGACGGCAAACGGCGAGATTCGCGCCATCCCTGCCCCCAATGCTGCTACTGGCGGCAGTGTTCTTTTTGGGCTGTATGTCCAGATATTCGGCTGCGGCGGAGGAAACGGGTACGGGCTATACCCTCGCCGCCTACTTACAGTACGAAGTCCGGGAACCCCGGTTTGCCCTTATCCCCCAAAGCGCCCGTCCGGGGTATCCTGTAACTGTCGCGTACAGCTACGACTTTGAAAGCTTAGGCGCACAGGCGCAGAGCTTGCGGGCGGTGCTTGTCAGCGCCGACGGCAGACGCCTGTCAAGGGCGGCCTTTTTCAGCCTGCCCCCGCAAGAGGGCCACGGGGCTCCGGTTAAGGCGGCGGTACTTGCCATTCCGTTCACTGCGGCATTCGGGGATGTTACCATCCGCATCGAATCCGAGGAATACACGATCCGCGATCTTCCCTTCTTTATTGAAGACCGCCAGTTCCATTCAGAAACCATTTTTCTGGATCAGAGAAACACGACTATCCGCACGGCTCCGAACCCCCAACGGGTAGCTGAATCACAGCATATCTGGGGGATTTTTAACCGGACGGGAACGGATATTTATTCCGGCGACGCTTTTCTGCGCCCGGTAACATCAACCAGAAGAACAAGCGATTTCGGTTCCCGCCGTGTTTTTCAGTATGTTACAGGCGATGCCGACACAACCTTTCACTTCGGGATAGATTACGGGGTTCCCACAGGAACTGACGTAATGGCCTCCGCGCGGGGAAGGGTTGTGCTGGCGCGATACCGGATTGTTACCGGAAACAGCGTGGTTCTGGAGCATCTGCCCGGCGTGTACACGCTTTATTACCACATGGATTCGCTAGCTGTCAGCGAGGGCGATATTGTTGAAGCCGGGGCGCTTTTGGGGCAGTCGGGCGTTACCGGCCTTGCCACGGGGCCGCACCTTCACTGGGAAGTCCGGGTATCGGGCGAAAGCGCTGACCCTGACGCTTTTGTGTCCCGCGCAGTCCTTGACAAAAATGAGATTTTCAGTCAACTTACTACTTGGTAGCAAGATGCGCGCTTCCGGCAAAGGGGCGCGCAGTGTAAGCCTATCGCAACCCCCCAAGAAAGGAGGTGAATACATTTGGCTCATATCATCATAGATGATAACGAGATGCTGGAAAAAGCCATTAAACGTTTTAAGCGGCTTGTAGAGAAAGAAGGCATTATCCGTGAATTTAAAAAGCGCGAGTACTTTGAAAAGCCCTCCACGATCCTCAACAGGAAAAAGAAGGCAATAGCACGAAAACTTATGAAAAAGACCCGAAAGGGCAGAAACGATTATTAATTCTTGCCCTGTCCTGCGGGCTTTCCCTTTTGGCGTGTGGAACGCTTTCACCGGTTTCCATGCAAAGGGAAGGCCCTGCGGAGCGGGTACGTTTTGAGGATTTTTCACCCCTTTGGCAGCCCTTTGCCCCGGATATTGTCTGCGGGCTTTTTTTTGTTGCCGCGAGAACGCTGGAACCACGGCTTGAGTTTTGGGCTATCCGGGCGGATTTAACGGAGCCGTTGCTGGAGGTCGTGGTAAGCGGCGGGGGCGGGGAATGGGCGGAAGATCAGGCGGTCAGCAATGTTGTGCCAAGCGCCCGTGTCAGTTCCTTTGTCCGCGAATATGGCGGTCTTGCGGGAATTAACACGGTTCCCTTCCACCCCGTTTCGGCGCGGGAGGGGGAAAAAAGAATCTGCGTTGGCGTTGTGGTGTCCGCCGGGGCGCTTGTGTCCCTGCCGGTTTACGGCTATGACGCACTTGTTTTTTACAACGATGGCCGGGCGGCAATTGTCTCCCAGAAGGAAATCGGAGACTTGGGCGGGGTCGAAACCGCCGTTGGGGGTTTTCGCATTGTCCTGTACAACGGGGAACTTCCCGGCAGGCTTCTTTCCGGCGCGGGAACTGCCCGGCACGATACGCCACGGCATCCCCGGAGCGCCGCGGGTCTTTCCGCCTGTGGCAATGTGCTGTACTTGCTGGTCATAGACGGAAGAAGGTCTGCGAGCATCGGCGCTACCGAGGCTGAAACGGGGCTTATTCTTAAAAAACTCGGAGCCGCCTATGGCCTTAATTTTGACGGCGGCGGGTCTTCGGTCATGGCCCTGCGGTTCCCCGATGGCAGAGTCAGAGCCATAAATACCCCGATGCACGGGGGCGTCCCCGGCAGGGAGCGCGCGGTGGCGGCGAGTCTTGGAATCAGGGTTTTGGCGGCGGGGTTATAGAAAAAGGGCGGATTTTCCGATAAGAAAGGGGGAAAGGGTTCATATTACAAAAAATATCGCTACAGAGGACTACCATCATGAGAAGGACGAATTGTATTTTTTGCGGCTCTACCGCTTTCGGCCACGGTTGCCCAAAAGGCACGAACGGGCTTCATCAGCACAATGCCGGAGCAAACCACTGCATTTACTGCGGCTTAAGTTCCTACGGACACGGCTGCCTGAAAACGCCCACCAAAGTACACCGCCACGGCAACGGGGGGCTAAAATGTATCTGGTGCGGCTCCCTTGACCACGGCATGGGCTGTAAGCACAGCCCAACGCACAAGCACGACAGGTAGGCGTCCTTACAAACTAGTGGGCACAAGCTAGTGAGCGTAGTTGTCGAAGTACCCTTGGATTAAGACAACGGGAGTGCCTTTGTCGCCCGAACCGCTTACAAGGTCGCACAGACTGCCCAAAAGATCGGTAATCTGCCGTGGCGTGGTTCCTTCGGACTCCATCTTGCCCATTTGGTCTCGTCCGGCCTTGGCTCGGATGGCTTGCTCAATCGCCGTGCGCGCCTCGTCCTTGGAAAGCCCGGCGAAATCATTATCCGCAAGGTACTTTAGCTTTAGTTCGTTTGGCGTTCCTTTCAGGCCCGGTGTGTACGCCGGAGCAATCACCGGGTCGGCAAGTTCCCATATACCACCGACAGGGTCTTTGAACCCGCCGTCCCCATAAACCAGAACTTCTACCGTCTTGCCGGTCAACTCCCGAAGCGCCTGCTGCGTCTTCTGGACAAAAGGGTCACAGTCGCGGGGGAACAGCTTTACCCGTTCTTCCGATGCCTTGTTCGAACCCAAAAGCCCGTAAAGGCCGTTGTAACCGCTGCCATTAACAGGCTGTGTCAGAATTTCATCAAGCCCGATAACCTTCTTCGCTCCGGCGGCGGCCAGCGCGCGCTTTGTTCTTGACCGTGTGTGAATGTCGGCGGCGATAACCTGATCCGTGTATTGAACAATGCGCTTTGGGTCAGAGCAGAGAATTATCTCGATATTGTTGCCCAGCGATTTATAGTACGTAACGTAGTCGATACCAGTAAACCGGTGCTTGATTTCGCTGCCGAAAAGACGGCGGTACTCGGACTCGCTTAAACAGTCCGAATACGGATTAAGGTTCTTGTCATCGACATCTTCCCACGATATAAGCTGGTTGCCGACTTCATCGGCGGGGTAGCTCAGTTGAACGGTTACTTTTTCAGCGCTGCGGGCGATGCCTTTCAGGAGCATGGCAAAACGGTTTCTGCTTAAAATGGGAAAGACGATGCCGATATGCCCCGAAGTGAATTTGCTTCTTACATCAGCGGCGATCTGGTCAAGGGAAGCGTAATTGCCCTGAGATCGCGCTACCACAGCTTCGGTGATACCAAGAATATCACCGTCATTGATACAGACTTTCTCGTGCTCCACGGCGTCTTTTACCGACTGACAAACCACGGACACAAGATCGTCCGACTCGCGAATAATGGGTGTTCGTAGGCCAAACGCCCGTGTTCCAATAACTCTCATGCGCATACTGTACCACAACCGGAAAAAAAATAACAAGTGGCCTTTGCCCCCCGCCGCGCATGAACATTCCCGCATAAAGCTCCGGCAGGGGAGGATATACGGTTTAAGAATCCCGCATGGGGAACCCGCTACGGAGCCACGGTCTCCTTCGCGGAGATGCCATGCAAATGGCTTCTTAAACCGTATATCCTCCCCTGCCGGGCATTGTACTGATGCTCACGCGCGGCGGGGGCATTACTGGGGTGAAGAACATTTGCTTGCGGCGTTTGCTGGAGGGGGCCTGTCGCCAAGCCACGAAGGGCGCAGAGGCCGCAAAGCCCTTGTTCGAAGGCTTTGCACCCCCACAAAGGGGCCGCCCGTAAGATAACGGACAGCCCCCAATTTTTTAACTTGATCGC
>WQUW01000110.1 GCA_009781915.1 Treponema sp.
AGTTTTAGGCGTGGCTGTCCTTGCCGCGCTGGTTGGCTTTACTATGGCGGCCTGCGACACGGGAAGCCCCGCGGCCCCCGGTGGCGGCGGCGGGTTCCTTACCGTTGGCGCTACCGACGGGCGCTTAACGATTACCGGGCTTGAAGCGCATGACGACAGGCGGGTTATTGCGTTTGGCGTATTTGGCGCGTACGGCGATGAATTTATCGCCGCCGCTCAAAGTATTTCTATCCATGCTGTGTATACCGGCGGCATGATTGCGGACGGAACCGTTGAACTTAATGTTTGGGCCTCTGTTGACGACTACAACAACCCCGGCTATACCAATTTTGACGGAACCGGCACAGCCCACTTTTTTCAAATACTTGTTATAAACCGGGCCCCTATTGGCGAAGGCGAACTGGATGCCATTGGGGAGTACTTTGAAGGCGGCCCAAGGCCCGAATGGTTAATGGACTATTCGTTTTATGCCAGCGTGGACTTCTATTACGGTATAGGCAGTATGCTGTGGTCTAGTAATGGCGGCAACAACATTGGCCCTGGCGACCCTGATTACGACTACAACGGCGGTAACGGCGAGAATGGCAACGGCGATGATCCCGGCCTTCCCGGTACGACAGGGCTTATATTTGGTTCAGTTGCCGGAGGATACGCGGTAACAGGTTTTGAAGGTACGGAAACAGAAATCGTTATACCAGCCGTCCATAATGGGCAGGCGGTTGTTTCCATTGGCAATAATGCGCTTTCCAACCGCCAACTAACCAGTGTTACCATTCCCGACAGCGTTACCAGCATTGGCAACAATGCATTTCAGAACAACCAACTGACCAGCGCTACTATTGGCTCAGGCGTTACCAGTATTGGCTGGGGTGCGTTTGTCAACAACCCCCTTACCAGCCTAACTGTAGGCATGGCTGCCATTGGTGCAGATTTGTTTAACCCTAATGGTATTTTCAGAGCTATTAACACCCCGCTTACCAGCGTAACCATAGGCATGGCTACCATTGGCGCAAATTTGTTTAACCCCAATGGTGGTTTAAGCAGCGCTATTAACACCCCGCTTACCAGCGTAACGCTTCTGGATAGCGTTACCAGCATCGGCACTTCGGCATTTGCCAATAACTCCATGACCACTGTTGTCATACCCCAAAGCGTTAGAACCATCGCCAACAATGCGTTTCAGGGTAACGCTATAAACGATGTAACTATCGGCAGCGGCGTGGCAATTGGCAACAACGCCTCTATGGGCAACCACGGTACGCCTTTCTTAACGGCATACAATAACGGCGGTATGTTAGCGGGTAGGTACACGTGGACTCCGGGGTTTTTGGGCATCGGCCAAGGCAGTTGGACACGCCAGCCGTAGCCCCCAGCCCACTTCGCACAACCTTCCCGGTTCCGCCGGGAAGGTTGCCGGGGGCCGCTGTTCTTCCCCCCATTAATCCCCCTGCCGCGCGTGAGCCTCTGGCCTAATGCCCGGCAGGGGAGGATATACGTTTTAAGAATCCATTTGCATGGTGTTTCCGCGTAGGAGACCGTGGCTCCGTAGCGGGTTCCCCATGCGGGATTCTTAAACCGTATATCCTCCCCTGCCGGAGCTTTATGCGGAAATGCTCATCCTCACGCACAGCGGGGGAAACCCCGCCTTGACCACCCCCCGCCCTATGCCGTATATTGTATGCCATGCTCAAAGTCGTCTTTCCCGGTTCCTTTGATCCCCCGACACTGGGACATCTTAACATAATAGAAAGGGCCTGCGCCATTTTTGACGAGGTTTTTGTCGTGGTGGCGGAGAACAGGCAAAAAAACTACCTTTTTTCCGCCCCCGAACGGCTGGAAATGATGGAAAAACTGGTAAAGCCCGGGGGGAATGTCCGCTGCTTTGTCTGGGACTCCCTGATTGTGGATTTTCTGAAGCGGGAAAACATCCGGCTTCTTATACGGGGCATCCGGGGAATGGATGATTTTTCCCACGAATTTGAGCTTTCCATAATGAACAAAGCCCTGTACCCGGATGTCGAAACCCTCTTTATGACCACCGATCCCAAATACATCGTGCTGCGATCTTCTTCAATAAAGGAGCTGGCACACTACCGGGGGGATATTTCCCTGATGGTTCCCCCGCTGGTGGCGGATATTCTAAAAAAGAAGCTTGCCGGTCTTGAGCCAAAGACAGCGAAAGAACCGGGATCGGGAGCTTGACACAAAGTGGGGTTTTTGTTAAACTCGTTACCGTAGAGCGATATTGATTTTTTGGCAGGAGAGGTTTTGAAATGGCTGTACCTAAGTTTAAAACGTCAAAGGCGAGAACTCGCCGGAGGCAATCGATTAACATGAAGCTCACGGCTCCCGCAGTGGTTAAATGCGGCAGTTGTGAAAACCAGATTTTGTTGCACCGGGCATGCTCCAAATGCGGGTTTTACCGGGGCAAGCAGGTAATCCTTCCTGAGTCGAAGGTATAACACACATCACAAGGAGAGTATGATATGGACGAATTGTTTGAGAAAATGAAGAAACTGATAGCCGAGAAGCTGGAAGTGGAAGAAGGGAAAATCACAATGGAAGCCTCCTTCCGCCAAGACCTCGGTGCGGACAGCTTGGACACCTATGAGCTGGTCTACGCTATCGAGGAAGAAATGGGGATTTCCATTCCCGACGAAAAGGCCAATGAGTTTGAAACTGTCAAGGACGCCTACGAGTACATCAAATCCCAGCAAAAGTAGCGGACGGTCTTTAAAGGCGCTTGACCAGCCTCAGGCGCCGGTATCGCCTCTTTATTTGCCGGAGATAAGTCCGGCCAGAGAAGAAGTTTTAGCGGCATTTGCAAAAACCTCTGGAATAAGGTTCAGGAGCTTTGGGCTCTTGAACCTTTCCTTTACGCATCGCTCGGTGTCAAACGAATCCGACCAAAAAATCAACAACGAGCGTCTGGAATTTCTGGGGGACGCAATCTTGGGAGCCGCCGCCGCGGATATGCTTTACCGGAACCTTGGGGACAGGCCCGAAGGGGAGTTAGCCAAAATTAAATCCGTCGTGGTTTCCGAGGGTGTCCTTTCCTCCGTGGCACGGGAGCTGGGAATTGACGCCCTTCTTGTGCTGGGCCGGGGGGAAGAGCTGTCGGGGGGGCGGCTGAAAAAGGCCCTTCTTGCCGATGCTCTGGAAGCCCTTATCGGGGCGATATACCTTGATTCGGGCTACGAGAGCGCCTGTGCCTTTGTTGGCAGTTTTATCGGCCAGGAGATAGAGCGGGTGCTGGAAAACCGGCATTACCGGGATTACAAGACCCTTCTACAAGAGTTTTGCCAGCGGCTTTACAAAAAATACCCGGACTACCGCCTTGTAAGCCGCAGCGGGCCTGAACATTCCCGCGTTTTTCTGGCAGAGGTTACCGTAAACGGCGCGGTTTTCGGCCCGGCTGAAGGTAAAAGCAAGAAAAGCGCCGAGCGGGAAGCGGCGCGGCTTGCCTATGAAGCGCTCGGCGAGTGAGCCGCCGCCCTCCCGCGCCTATTTCCCGTACCGCTCGTGTATCTTCCCGGCTATTTCAAGAAGCCGTTCCTTCGTGTTAAGGGCCGGGTCGTCCACAACCGCTTCCAGAAGCTCGTTTAGAATAATCCCCATGTGTCTGCCCGCAGGCATCCCCGCCGCGATAAGGTCTTTTCCCGAAACCTCTAGGTCTTTAAGGGAAAGCGCCCTGCCTGCGGCAAGGGTTTCTTCGACACGGCGCATAAGGGGGACAAGAAACTGGGGCGCAGGCTCCTTTCCCGCCTGAGCGTAGGTATCGGCCCGGCGCAGGGCGTACAAATCGGGAAGGTTTTCTTCCCCGGCACGGATGACAAACCGCCGCACGGCAGCGTCCGTCCACGTTTCATCGTAGTGGAACATATGCTCTTCGACAAGGCGGCATACTTTGTCCGTTACGGCGTTTGGATACCGGAAACGAAGCATAAGCTCACGGGCCAGCCGGGAGGATTCCTTTTCGTGCCGGTAAAACGTGCGCACGCCCGCATCGTCCGTCTGCGCCGCCGGGGGTTTGCCGATGTCGTGGTACAGGGCGGCAAGGCGCACGTGCTGCTCTGTGCCCCGCCGGGCGGCGAAATCGCAGGCCAAAAGCGAGTGATCCAGCACATCAAAGCGGTGAAAGCCAAAGCCGCCCGCGCGATCCTGCATGACTCCCCGGCAGGCGGCGAGTTCCGGGATAAGGAGGGCCAAAAGGCCCGTTTTTTCCATCAAAAGCAGGGCATTGGAGGGCTTGGCCGAGGCGATAATCTTGTCCAGTTCGTCCCGTGCCCGCTCCGGGGCGACTTTGGCGGTGATGGAAAGGACAGTGGGGATGGCGGCAAGGGTTTTTTCATCAACCTTGAATTCCAGTTGGCTTGCGAAGCGCAGCGCCCTTAGGGGTCTAAGCCCGTCCTCCGAAAAGCGCTGTTCGGGGTCTCCCACGCAGCGAATGACCCGCTTTTTGACATCCCCCCGCCCGCCAAAGGGGTCAACAAGGGGGCCGCGGGGGAGCCTGTAAGCGGCGGCGTTCATGGTAAAATCCCGGCGGGAAAGGTCTTCTTCTATCGAAAAGCCGAATTCCACCGTGTCCGGCCTGCGCCCGTCGCTGTAGCCGGACTCGCTTCTGAACGTGGTAACTTCCATGCACAGGCCCTTGAAGTGAACGGTAACCGTGCCGTGCTTGATGCCTGTGGGAACGACAAAACTCCGCCGGTCTTTTCCGGCGGGGCCTGTGTTTCTTTTGTGAAAAAGCCCGATTACTTCTTCGGGCCGGGCATCGGTAGCCAAGTCCCAGTCCTTGGGCTTGCGGCCCTGCAGGAAATCCCGCACCGCCCCGCCTACCAGAAAAACCTGCTTCCCCGCCTCGGCGAATATGCTGGCGGCTTCTTGAACCGTTGGATGGATGTTCACGTTGTCTTTCAATATACTGTATACTGGCGGGGCTTGCTAATAGCCCGCCGCTTCATACATTGTTTTTACGCAGGGGAAGAATATGCGGGGAATCGCGTTTACAGGCGGCGAAGGGCCCGGACGCAAGGCGTTAAGAAAGATTGCTCTGGGCGCTGACGTTCTGGCGGCGGCGGATTCGGGGCTTGCCCTTTGCGAAGATGCCGGCCTTAGGCCCGATTGGGTTGTGGGAGACATGGACTCGCTTGACGACCTAAGCCGGCTGGAAAAGTATCCGCCGGACAGGGTGATCCGCTTTCCTGCCGGCAAAGATTTCACCGATACGGAACTGGCGGTAAACGTGTTAAGGGAAAAGGGCTGCGACGAGGTCTGGATCGCGGGCGGCGGCGGCGGCAGGCTGGATCACCTTTTTGCCATACGCTCCCTGTTTGAAAGGGCCGATCCGCCGCACCGGTGGTTTCCCGGCAAGGAAGAAATCCGCTGTGTGCGAGAGGGAGGTGTGCTTCGCACAGCGCTCCCGCCCGGGAGCCTTGTCGGGGTTTTTCCCTTGGGCTGCGGGCCTTGGCAGGCGGAAAGTTCCGGCCTAAGGTGGCCTCTTAACGGCCTTGTCTGGGAAAGGGGCAGCGCGTGGGTAAGCAATGTCGCAACGCAAGGGCCTTTTGAAATCCACGCCGCAAGGGGGCGGCTGTTGGTGCTCATGCGCGGCGGGGGGCGGGTTACTGGTATTTGTCCCTGAATTGTGGTATGCTTGCGTTATGAGACAACCATTTGTAGCGTGGGACGACAAGTACGCTATCGGAGTCCAGAGCATTGACGACCAGCACAAGGGGCTTTTCGAGCTGCTCAATGAGTTGCACGAAGCGTCTGAAAGAGGAGAAGGCACTGCCGTAACCGACTGCTTCAAGGATGCGCTGCAAAAGGCCGTAAACTACGCCGCCACACATTTTAGCGCCGAAGAAGAGATTATGCAGGAGACCGGGGATCCGAACTATGACGAGCATCAAAAAGAGCATAATGCGTTTGTCAGAAAAGTTATGGAAGGGGCGGCGGCAATTGGGCAGGAGAGAGGTGAATCGCTGGGAACTTTCATGGATTTTCTGCAAGACTGGATTCTAAAACACGTTACCGGCGTGGACATAAAAATCGGGCGGCACATTGCGGGCCTTAAAGAAAAAGGCTTGCTGGCAGATACAACTTTTTAAGCGTTCAGGGCATTAGCTTAGTTGTTTGCCCTTGCATTTTCTTTCAACTGCTTCCAATGTATTAAACAACTGCACAATATTGTTCTGCTTTACCTCCAGAAGTTTTTTCACCCTCATCCCCTTAAAAAGATTGATGCCGAATATTTTGTTATTTTTCAGCTTTACGATAAAAACAATTCCCTTCAATTTTTCTTCTTCCAGTATTGGCTTTAACCTTGAGCCGATTCCGCTGAACAATATGCCATCGTTTTTGGATGCCTTGGCGTTTGTGATACAATATGTGCTTAAAAGAATTTCAAATTCCGCGATGTCTTTTATATGTATGGTCAGTGTTTCGAGCTTAGAGTTTATGGCGCAAATAAGGCCGTCGCCAGAAACCGCTATTGATGTTTCTACGCCAAACCTGAATTTTTTTGCGTCCGTTATCCGGTTTTTTTTAATCAAACGCTCCAGTTTGATCTTTCTAATCGACAAATATACCGAGGCAATCAGCATTGCCCCCAAAAGATATATCAGGAACTCATATCTGGAAAAAATATCCGGCATCATCATCAAGATTCTGATTGGATGCGCCCGTTGTGTCAAGCCGTCCGCTTATCTCTTGCCGGACGGCCTGACCATTTTACGGAATACTAAAGGAGTATCAGTTGGAGTATGAACACACCAATGATACTTGCCGTGCCCTGCACAAGAGTACCAAGGGTCTGTACCCTATAGCCCTGCTGGGGCGTCATGCCGCCAAAATTGGTAACTACCCAGTAATACGAGTCGTTGGCATGAGAGACCGTCATTGAACCCGCCGCTATTGACATAACGCACAACGCAACTCCGATGGGCGACGCCAGCCCCAAAATGCCGAGCATGGGAGCGACAATGCCTGATGTTATGATAAGGGCGACAGTTGACGAACCTTGCGCTGTCTTTAGAATCGCCGACAGGATAAACGGCAGGAAAATACCGATAGTTGTCAGGGTTCCGACATTTTGTTCTATGAAGACCACAATATCGGTTGCCCTGATAGTCAATCCCAATACGCCTGAAGTAGCGGTGATGAAAATGATAGGCCCTACGACTTTTAGCGTGTTGTTGCACATTTCATAAAATTTGTCCATTTTCCCGACTTTCTTTACCTGAAGCACCCCGCAAAGAACGCCGCATCCAATGGCAATAAATGGTGTCCCAATGAAAAGCGCAAGCTCGCCCCAAAACCCTGTCCATCCTTGCATACCAGCAATGGAGCCCAAAGCAATAAATAGAATGGGAACGATAATGGGCATAACAGCGCTTACATTGCCCGGCATTTTTCCGTAGCTTGCTTTAATTTCTTCATATGTCTGGGTAATGGAATCCACATCCAAATCTTCTTTTGATTTGACCCTTTTGCCGATATACACGGCAAAGAAATACGCGGCAACAAGAGCCGGAATGGAGGCCAGTACGCCAATTCCCATTACCAGCAAAAGATTTACCGGAAGCCCCGCTCCTTCAAACAATGTGTTGGCGGCGGCAATGGGGCCGGGGGTTGGCGGGATAAAAACGTGGGAAGCATAAAGCCCCAAGGAAAGCGCTATACTCGCCGAGACGCTGCTTACCCTTGTCTTTTTGACCAGAGCCTTTCGGACAGGGTCAAGAATTACAAACCCCGAATCGCAGAATACGGGAATGGACACAATCCAGCCCATCAGCTCCAAGCCCAAGAGGGGACGTTTTTGCCCGACTACCTTGATAACCATGTCGGCCAATTTGAACGCCGCCCCGGTCATTTCCAGTATCATCCCGATCATCGCGCCAAAAATAATCACAAGGCCGATGCCCTGAATTGTGGCGGCAAACCCTGACGCAATGACGAATGTCATTCCCTGAACGGCGACCCCGTCTCTGGTAACATTCACCAGCGGAATTCCGGCAATCAAACCCAACGCAAGCGAAACCAGCATCATTGCCAGAAACGCATGGACATTGAATTTTGACATCATGACTATCATTATCGCAATAAGAACGACAAAAACGATAATCAATCCTATACCTGTCATAAAAAACCTCCTAGCAAAAGATTATAGAGCTATGATACCCCTTAATTTCGCTGGAGGCAAGCGTTTTTATTATGGGTTATCTTCGTAATGTGACGCTATTGTTTCTATCGAGCAGTCTATTGCCGCCGAGATTGTTTTGTGCAGTGAAACTGCAATATCTTTTTTGAACTGCTCCAGAGTATCCTGTGCGCTATCCGGCAAAGGCGGCTTGTTTTCCAGAAAAAACATATACACTTCAACGTCAAGGGCTTTGGCGAGCTTTACCAATGTATCCGGGTAGGGCCACTTATTGCTTCGTTCAATGTTGCTTAAAAAAGGAATTGAAATATTGGCCTTTTCAGCCAGTTCTATCTGGGATAAGGATTTTTGGCCTCTTAGCAGTTTAAGATTTTTACTCAAAATGTGCCGCAAGTCGGTTCCTGTCATGCTTAGTCCTTAACAGTTATTTTTACAGGTTCTTGACATTTTATCAATAAATCCTTATAGGATTTATTGATTTCCCGTATGAGAAATCAAATTTTAGCGTTGCATCTCAGGTAAGGCAGAAATGTGAGAGGAGTTTTCGATATGAGAAAGAAATTAAGGATTTTCTTCACTTTGGCTTTTGCTGCTGTAGCTTTAGCAGTTGTTGCATGTGCAACACATGGGGCTGTAAGAGCTCCCGCGCCAGTGGCTTCCCGGACAGTAACGCCGCTTATACCCGGCACGTACATTGAGGAAGTCAGCGGGTTCAAACCCGGCTTCAGGGTTGAGGTTACGCTTTCGGCAAACAGGATCGAAAATATAACGGTTCTCTCCCATAATGACACAGTCATTATTGCTCAGGCTGTTATTGACTCGATAATCCCCACAATTATCAGTCAGCAAAGTACGGCTGTAGATGTTGTATCTGGCGCAACATTAACTTCGTTTGGTATTATTCAGGCTGTGCAAAACGCTATTGCTGCGGCCGGCGGCAATCCTGCGGACTATTGGGCTCCGGTTCGGAGCAGCCCCCAGCACCTGTCCCGGACTGCAATTATCGACCCCCACGGAACCCCTCGCGGCCCCGAGCGGACTCCCCGGCGTTGGGACGAGAGCCATGACATAGTTATTGTTGGCGGTGGACATGCTGGTCTTATGGCAGCCTATGCCGCCGCAAACAACGGCGCGCAAGTTCTTCTGATAGAGAAAATGTCCTTCCTTGGGGGCAATTCTCTGATCACGGGCGGACAGATGGCGTTTCATGACAGCAGAATCGCGGCGGAAGCCTACCGCCGCCTGAATCTCCCTCCTGACACTGCCGAACAGCATATAAGAGATACCGTTGCTGGCGGCGATTTCCAGAGTTTTCTTCCTCTTGTGGAAAATTTTGTCCATGCTGGGCCCTTCATCCTGAATATGCTTCTTGATAACGGCCTTACTGTGCGCGAGCATATTACCATGCCTGGCGGACATTATGGTTTCCGCGTTTACGGCACAACAAGCGGGCAGGGCGATGATGTTATTGAAGTGCAAAAAAGAATGATTGAGCGGGCGGGAATTGATGTCCGGTTAAATACCAAGATGGTACGCATATACCGCGAAGGCAATCAGAGCGGCAGGGCTGTTGGCATAGCTGAACTTCCCCCGTTTGAGTGGACACAAAGTTAAGCTCATGATAAACAGAAGGAGAGTAAATCATGAGGAAACGAAGAAAAAGTTACACGAGTGAGTTCAAGGAATCTGCCGTTGAGCTCTG
>WQUW01000111.1 GCA_009781915.1 Treponema sp.
AACTTCATAAATGAAAAACTCGCGCACGATAATACAGGTGGAAACACAGTAAAACAAGCGTAAAAACGCTGTTTTTGCCAAACTGGATGATAATTTTTGCCAAGCTTCGCGTGCGGTTACAGTGTGTTTTACTGACAACAGATGCAAAATTTGAAAAATCATGTTCAAAACTGAACTTGAATATAAAGGTAATGAACCCGCTCAAATATTTAACGGAGGCCATATTAAATGAATACGACACCTAATATAAACAACTTGGTAGAAATAAGAAAAATTGGATTACAGGCATTAAAAGAGGCATTGGGGCCTGTTGGGCTGGTAAGGTTTATTCAACAATATGAAAGCGGTTATGGGGATTACACAGAGGAAAAATATCAAAAACCGGATGCCACTGTTGAAGAAATTGACATCATGCTGAGAAGGCGATAACCCGCAGCTCATTTATGGGCTTGTTGACTTTGTACGTGCCGGCGATAGTTTCGGTTTCGATAGTCAGGAAAGAATCCGAGCCCGCAAGGTATTCCTTAAAGATTTCCGGCGAATGTTCTATTTGACTTTCCCCGCTTTGCCTGCAAAAATACGTTCCGGCGGGAATGCGCTTTACGTTCACCTTTGCCGCGGGCCTTGTCAATTCCATGTAGTAATAGCGGCGGATGCCGGAAGGCGAATGTTCGCACATATAGCCGTATTCCAGAAGGCCGTAATAGTCGTCTTCGCTGTATTCAAATTCCCCGAAGGGTTTAAGCGTTTCGTACATATCCGTGTCTTTCTCGAAGGAATGTTCGCGGGGAATAACGTAGAATATCTTTTCCGGTATTTCTCTGGAATAAATCCGGCCCTGCTGATGCTTTTCGGCAAGGGCGATTTTCCCCTCGACCTCCCCGATATAGCGCATGCCCCTGCGCAGCACGTTCAGTTTTTCCTCAGCAATCCCCTTTCCATAGGCCAAAAGCGCGGATAAATCTATTGTCTGATCCTTGTCAATGTATTTGGTCAGTTCTTTCAGGGGGATGTCCAGCTCGATGCAAAACAGAATAATGTTGATAAGGTAGATTTGGTCAAAAGAATAATACCGGTATCCTGAATAGGGATCGACAAACGTCGGCTCAAGAATCCCGATTTTCTCGTAATAGCGCAACGATTTTATGCTGGCCCCGGTAAATCTGGAAATCTCCCCGATAGAAAGCAGCCTGTTCTTCTTGTCCATGCAGCTCATGGGTACCATGCTTTCAGAGATTCGTCAAGTCGCTCCCCGCCCCCCGCCATGGCTCACGCGCGGCGGGGGATAGGAGCCGCTAAACCTCTTCTCAATCTTGTCCAACAAGCCGCCCTCCCACACCGTGGTGCGGTTGCGGCCCTGCTCTTTGGACATATAAAGGGCCTCGTCCGTCCGCTTCATGATTTCTTCACTGGAAACACCCGTGCGCCCGTAAAACGTGCATACGCCAAGGCTGACGGTTATCCGGGGCAAAGAAGGCTCCCAAGGGACGTCCATTTCAGCCACTATGTTCCGCAGCCGTTCGGCGACAAGAAAAGCCTCGTCCTTGCCCGTGTCGGGAAGGAGGACAGTGAACTCCTCCCCGCCGAAACGGGAGGGCACATCGTGGCTCCTGAGCGCCTGCTTAATCGTAATGGCAAGGCTTTCCAGAACCCTGTCCCCGGCGATATGCCCGTAGGTATCGTTAATCCTTTTGAAGTGGTCAATGTCCAGCATAATAATGGACGTTTTGTATTCATTGCGCCTGCTTCTGGCTATTTCCTCGTTCAGCCGGGTCAGAAAGAAAGCGTTGTTGTAAAGCCCGGTTTTCACGTCCCGCAGGGTTCGCTCGTAATGCAGATTATTTTGAATCGCCAGCGAAACAAAAGACATAAAGTGCTGGATAAACGAAAGTTCCGCTATGGAATATTCCTGCCCCATTGCTTTATTCCCCAACAGTACCATGCCGTACAGCCCCCCGGACGGCCCCATGATGGGAATAACCAGCGAGGGATTAACACGGTCAAAATACTCGAAAATTTCGCTTTGGCCAAATTCGAAGGAAAAAAGCTCGTAATTGATGGGCCTGGGATACTTGCGGAAAAACGGCTCAAAACAACTGATGCCGGGCACATTAAGCCCCAAGTCAACGGGCTTATAGTCTTTGTAGCCCTTTATGACAATTTCTTCACGGTTCTGCAGGGGCTTCCAGAGGAACACAACCACCGAAGGCGAAGAGTAATCCGAAATCCTCCGTACCGCCGCGTCCATGATTTCCTCTACGGTGGAACGGGTAAAAATGTCCATAGTGCTTGTAAAAAGGTCTCTGAAGTTCTTTATTTCCTGTTCCAGAAAATTAACGTGATCAAAAACACCTACTTCCCGCAGGAAGGCGGAATTCTCCGCGACTTCCGGCCTGGAAAGAAATTCTTTTCTTTCTCCAAAATGTTCTGGTATCGTCATCAGGTTACTGAATACCGGTCACAGATTAAAGAGCGCCACTCGGCCCTCTTTTCCTTGTCTTCCCATTCAATAATTTTCTTTATGCTAAAATCGCGCCCCGCCTGCTGGGAATTTCCTGTGCCGCCGAGATGGACAACGCCGAACCTGCCCCCCCCGATATACACAACCGCCTCTCCCCTTTCAAGGGATTCCCCCTCGCAGAGCCTTGCTGCAACGCAGTCAAAATGCACGGGAACGCCTGAATCCTTGTCGGCAATGGCGAAGGATATGTCCTGAATGGGTTTACCGCACCACGGGCAGTCAGGGGTAGGCAGAGAGCCTGTGGCAACCTTTGGCGGAACCCACTTTGGCCGCTCAACAAAGGGCGGCCTGGGGCCCCGGTGGATTTCCCTGTCCTTTCGTAAAAGACCGCCCTGCTGCTTCTGGCGGCCCCGGTATTCGTGCCGCCCTTGGGCTTTCCGGTCTTCCCCGGCGTTCCGGGAAGGATGGGCGGCCTTTGGCTGCTGCGGGCCCCGCGAGTATCCGCCGCCCGCGCTAGACGCGCCGCCGGCGCTATTTCCGTGGGAACCGCCAGCCTCGTGGCGGGCATTGCCGCCGCCTTTGCCCCGCCGCCGGAACGGGCGCCTCCGGTTATTTCCGTGTCCATTGCCGGCTTTTCCGCTGTCGCTCATAAGATGCCCCTCCCTGGGGTATGTCCAGAAGTTCATTGCTGATTATCAAAGCTATACGCTGGATAGCTTCATGAAGATAATCATCGTTGTTGATTTTCCGGCGCAAGACCTCCAGCTTGGAAAGACCGGAACCTTCTTCGTCGGGTAATATCAACGGCGCTTTACGCAGCCTCCCTGTTATCATACACACTCCGTAAAGGCTGATGCAAGGTGGGTAACCCCCCCAGGAGAAATAAACACTACATCAAAGCGGACAGCCATATACTTATATTTTCGATTCACAGAGAGAAAATACTTAGAGGTTTCTATGATCTTGCGTTGTTTTTTACTATCCAGCGCCTGTTCAAGGGCGTCAATGCCGTAAGCCGCCCATGTTTTTACTTCCACGAATACAAGGGTCTGCCCGTCCAGGGCGATAATATCCACTTCGCCCCGGCGGAAGCGGAAATTCCTTTCCAGTATCCGTATGCCTTTTTCCTGAAGAAAGACCGCGGCCTCTTCTTCTCCGCCGCGGCCCTTTTCAGGCGAAGGCACGGCGGGGCGCTTTGGGGCGGGGGCTTCGTTACGCATACGCGGCGGAAGCCTCCCTGGGATCAACGGCTTTGGCGATAAAGAGGCTTTTTTCGACAAGAAGGTCAACGCTGTCTCCTTCATCATGCTTAAAAACCGTGCCAGATTCGTTAACAAGTATCTTTATTTGGGGCCTGAGCGGGGCGATTCCCTGCACATTCACCACACGGGCCAAGGCTCCGTTATTCAGAAGAACGATGGAACCGATGGGGTAGATGCCCATGATCTGGATAAACGCCTTGATAACGTCCGGATCGAAGCGCCTGAGGTTATCGGAAAGAAGGTTTTTCATGGCGTGGTAGCCCATCATGGAATTCCGGTAGGGCTTTTGGCTTACCATCGCTTCAAAGGCATCCGCCACAGACACAATTCTGGCCCCCATGTCAATTGCCAATGCCGAAAGGCGGCGGGGGTATCCTTCCCCATCCCAGCGCTCATGGTGTTGAAGAACAATAAGCCCGACATCTTCGGGATACAGCAGCTCTCTAGTTACGATTTTGTAGCCGTACAGCGTATGCGACTGAACGCGTTGAAGCTCAGGCGGGGAAAGGCCGCCTTTTTTTTCAACAATTTCGGCGGGCACTCTGGACATACCGGTATCGTGGAGCAGCGCTCCGGTTACAACGCGCGTAACCTTACAGTCCGGCAGTTTAAGTTCCTGAGCCATAAGAGCCGAAAGAATGGCGATATTCACAAGGCTTTTCGCCGTTGAATATCCCTTTATCTCCCCGCCCAAGATAAACCCGATAAAGGAATGGCGCTGTTCCCTGACAGCCTTCAGTATCTGGCTGGCAATGCTGTCGATAGAGCTGGCCTGTACCGGGGTATTTCCGGCAATACTGGCGCACACTTCGTCCAGCCGCTCTATAAGCTCCATATAGGAGCTGTGAGCGTCATCGTCCTCGTATATGCCCTCCGGCGGGGCCGCGCCGGGCGCTTCGGGGGCGGAAGCGGCGTCTATAAGGCGGCCTTCAGTTTCCACCGACTGAACCCCCCACGATTGAAGGCGGGCGATATCTTTTTTCCTGACCGCTATTCCGGCGGGAACAAACATATTATTCCCTTCGATGTAGACGGGGGCGGAAAAAACGGCTCCCTCTTTAATGGCAGTAACGGCTATTTTTTTCATTTTTTTCTTCCTCCGAGAGAACGAAGGCCAAAATCTTCGCCAGCGCCTCCCAACACCACGGGGGAACAAAATCCCCCTGCTTTACCCCAGCGTCAAGCAGGGCCGACAAAGCGGTATCTTCAACAATTTCTACACCGTGTTCTTTGGCAAGGGCGATGATCTGCTCTGCTTCCCAACCCCTGCCTTTCGCAAGAAGCCGGGGGACTCCCTCGTCCCGGTTATACGCTATGGCGGACGCTTTTTTCACTTTTTTAACTTACACGTTCCCGTTTACGGAGGGCAGATACTCATCGCTTAAGCCTTCGGCCCACGAAGGAACCCCCTCTCCGTTTTGTACAAGAAACTCCTCGAACTCCAAGGAATCCCCGGTTAAGGAAATCCCTTCTCCAAAAAAACCCTTCACGCTTTTTGACAATGACCGTAAGGCCCTTGGGGACAGTTCGGGATACACCCGTATGTCCGCCCGGAGCTTACCGCCGTTTCTTTTCAGGAAACAGCGGTACTGCCTTTTCGGGCCAGAGGTGTCAACAATTACGTGTTCGTCCCCGCCGGCTGAAAAAGGGCCTCCCTTTAATATTCGTACAAAAACCCGCAATTCTATACCCCTTACGGTGATGTTGAAGGGGAATACTACCCAATAACGTCCGTTTTTACCCGGAATTGAATTAAGCACATCCAAAAGCGTGTCTTTTTCGGCTTCTTCCTCCGCTATGGCTTTAAGTTCATCCCCTTTGGGGGCCTGCTCCCTGCCACGGGAGTCCCCTCCCTTGCCGCCGCCGCCCGCCGTGGCATCCTTTTCCGCGCCTTCCCTGTCCCGGACAAGGGCCGCAGGGTCAAAAAAGCGGGCGTAGCGTTCCAGGGCTTCGGAGCTTAAAGCGACTCCTTTGTCAAAAGCGGCGGCTACAGCCATAGATGTGGCTTGCAGGGCGGCCTTTTCTGCGGGGGTCTGGGGCGAAGAGGCGGTAAACGGCGGGCCGCCTGAGGGAGAAGCCAGAACTTCCTTCCGCAAGGCCGCTATAAGCGCGTGGCTCGGCGGTAGGGAAAAAAAGCGGGCCAGGGCAAGAAGGGTAACGCTTAACGCATCCACGGGAAGCGCCAAGGCCGCCGCGGTTTGCCTGAAAAGCTCCCCGGCGGGGACAGCGCTTTGGCCCAAAAGGACTTGAGGCTGGGGAACAGCGGGCGTTCCCCCGGAGCCCGCCGCCTGCGGCCCGCGCGCGTCTGCGGGAACCGCGCCCTTCACGCCCGGCGGGGGCGCCGGCTGAGCGCCGCCGGGAATGATAGCCCCGGCGCTCACGGCGTTTGCCCGGTTATTCGGCGGCCTCTTCTTCGGCGGGCTGCTCGGGGGGGGGAGCCTTGGCCACAGGCAGCATCGGAATCTTGGCGGAGGCCAGCGCCGAGGCTTTGGCCTTGCGGGAAACGATAAGCTCCTTGATTTTGGCGGCCTTGCCGATCTTGCTTCGGATATAGTAAAGCTTGGCCCGGCGGACTTTTCCGGGCCGGACAACTTCTACCTTGGTTACCCGCGGGGAATGAAGGGGGAACACCCTTTCGACCCCTACGCCGTAGGAATTCTTGCGGACAATAAACGTCTTGCCCACGCGGGAATTCTTAATGGCGATTACAAGCCCTTCGTAAATCTGAATACGCTCCGTTTTGCCTTCAATAATCTTAAAGTGAACCTTGACGGTATCCCCTACCTTGAAGCTGTCCACTTCTTCTTTCATTTGACCGGCCTCAATCGCCTTAATCTCGTTCATTTTTCCCCCTCGTCCGTCCGCTGACAGGCGGCTAGACGTTTTCGCTCTATAATGTTACAGGTCTCTTCATCGAAGAGACATCGCTCCTGTCCGGTTTGAATCAAGTCCGGGCGCAGAGCCAGTGTTTTTTCCACTTTTTTTTCAAGACGCCAGCGCCGTATATTTTCGTGGTGTCCCGAAAGCAGAACTTCAGGAACCCTTAGTGTATCATAAACCTCAGGCCGTGTATACTGGGGGTACTCCAAAAGCCCCCCGGAAAAACTTTCTTCCTCTAGGGAAGCGGGGGTAATTACCCGCTGTAAGAGCCGGTAGGTGGCGTCAATCAGCGCGAGCGCCGCCACTTCGCCGGAGGAAAGCACATAGTCCCCCACGGAAATCTCGTCATCCACGTACAGGTCGATGATCCGCTGGTCTATGCCCTCGTAGCGCCCGCACAGGAGGATAAGCTCACTTTCCCCGGCCAGCTCCCGCGCCATAGCCTGATTCAAAGGCCGCCCGGAAGGGGAAAGGCAGACAACCCGCGGGCCGGGCCCCGTGTTCGCTTTCCGCGCGCCCGCCGCTTCCAGCGCCCTGCCAAGCGGGTCCGCCAGCATCAGCATACCCGCGCCGCCGCCGTAGGGGGCGTCATCGCAGGCGCGGTGCTTGTCAAGGGCGAACTCGCGGATGTTTAGCGCCCGGTACTCGACTATGCCCGCTTTTACCGCCCTGGCCATGATGGAGCTGGCAAAATAGGCATCGCAAACCTCTGGAAACAGGCTTACTACGGTGTACTTCATGGCTCTAACCCAGAACCCACGGTTCAAGGAGCGCTATTCTGCCTTCGCCCAGGCTGACCTCGCCAAAAAATTCATTCCTGAAGGGAGCGAAGCGCTTTTCGCCCGACAAAAGCGTAACTTCAACCAACTGCCCGCCGCCGCCATCCACGACATCGGCAATATGCCCAAAGACCTGCCCTTCGGCGGTTACCACTTCAAGACCTTTGAGGTCTTCCACATAGTATTCGCCCTCTTTAAGCGGGGCCGAATGTTCCCGCCCGGCGATAATTTCCGCCCCGCCAAGGAGCCGCGCGGCTTCCGGGCTGTCCACTCCGGCAAAACGCATAAGAAGGAAGCCCCCGCGGGGTATAACTTCCGCCACATCCTGAGCTTTTTCCTCCCCGTTCTTCCTAAGGGTAACGGTTGCAAGGCGGGAAAAATGATCCGTTTCTCCGGAAAAGGGCCGGACTTTTACAAAGCCCTCCAAGCCAAAGTGGGGGCCCACAATGCCCAGAATAAAGCGCTCTTTTGAACAACAGCCGGATTTCAGTCCAGAATCTCCAGTACCGTATGCTTGCCCTTCTTCGCCGTAGCCGCCTGCAAAACTGTCCGTATGGACTTGGCGATGCGGCCCTGCTTGCCTATTACCTTGCCGATGTCGTCCTGAGCCACCCTAAGTTCCAGAATGGTGGATTTCTCGCCTTCCACAACCGCCACGGTAACCGCCGAAGGATCATCCACCAGGGATTTCACGATATACTCAACGAGATCTTTTTCCATTTTTTCCCCCGATGGCGAGTTAACCCAGCTTGAAGTTTTTCTTGTTCAAAATGCCGCGAACAGTATCGCTTACCCTCGCTCCCTTGTCGATCCACGAGCGGACTTTGTCCGAATCGAAGGACGACTGCCTGTCCTCTGTTTCAATGGGGTGGTAGTAGCCCAGTTCCTCGATGGTTTTTCCGTCTCTGGGGGCCCGTGAATCCATTACCACAATGCGGTAATAGGGGCGCTTCTTGGTTCCAAATCTCTTGAGCCTTATACTGGCGCTCATAAATTCCTCCTGTGTGTTCCAGCCCAACGGCCAGAGCCCGATTAACTTGAAATGGTTCCGGCAAGGACTCGGAGCGTATCCTCATGGCGGCCTTGACCGCCCGGAACCGGCGCAGGATATTCAGCGCAGATCGTGATTGTAGCGGATTACTCCGGTTTGGTCAATGCTTACGCGCGGCGGGGGATGTTGGCCTGTATCACGGGCCTATGGGGTTATCAATGCGAGAGAAAAAGGCGCTTACCAGAGAAGTCAGTAAGCGGTATCAAAAGGCAGGGAAAAAAGAGAAGGCCGCCATCCTAGACGAGCTGGTCAAAACCACAGGCTACAACCGCAAATACGCCCAGCCCCCGCAGTTCTTCGGCAAGGGCCTTCGCCAGTTCCCACTGGCCCGGCGTGGAGGGGGTATCGGGATTGCACCAGTACCTATAAGTCTACTATACTTTCCGGTATGGCGATGCCCTCATTCGCGGAATCTGAAAAAAGCGGCGGTGTTGTATGAACATCCAGAGCGTCATGTACGCCCTTCCCGGAATTATTATCGGTCTTACCGTGCATGAGTATTGCCACGCCAAGGCCGCCCAGAAATTGGGGGACAATACCGCCCGTGATCAAGGGCGGGTAACCTTTAACCCGCTCAAACACATTGACCTTATCGGTTTTCTTTTTATCATCTTTGCCGGGTTCGGCTGGGCAAAGCCGGTTCAGTTTAATCCCCAGAACCTGCGAAACGTCAGGCGGGACAAGGCGATTATCGCGGTCGCGGGCCCCCTGTCGAATCTGGCACTGGCCCTCGTGTTTATCGGCCTTATCCGGCTCTGGATGGCGCTGGCTCAGTTCGCCTCGGCGCAAGAGGCGGGGGAACTTTCCTCGTTTTTGTTTTCCCCCAATGTCCTTGTTTTTATGAACGTGATCCTTCGCGCCGCCATGATAAACATCGGGCTTTTTGTCTTTAACCTGTTTCCCATTCCGCCCCTTGACGGCAGCCACATCGTGTTTTCCGGCCTTAACCTTAGCATGGAACTCCAGCAGCGTGTCATGAAGTTCGCCGCACCCGCTCTTTTCCTTATTATCATTATCCAAACCCAGACGAATGTAACGATACTCCCCATCGGGGCGCTTATTTCCGCCATACTGGGCCTGTTTCTGCCGGGGTTTGCCTAAGGGCCTGCCTCCGGGCCGCTCTGCGCCTTGGCTACCTTGGCGTAAGACCCACTCTAGGCAATCCCCCGCAAACCGGGACAGGCGAATATCATATTTCAGGATTTTTACCGCAAAGCCTACCGTTTGATCTAGCAGACAACCCCGCATAGGCAACTGTCAAAACCTATACTTTTTGACAGTTGC
>WQUW01000112.1 GCA_009781915.1 Treponema sp.
GCAGAACTCCGCATCAAGTCTTCGTTGAAGGCATCCCAAATTCTCAATCTAAGGAGGAAACGGCAGCTTAATTTTCGGGTTCATTCGGAGGCAGCTGTGAGGGAATTACTCTACTTGTACAAATTGTGTTAGCCGAAGGTTTCGCTTTTATATACTATTTCTAAATAATCCTTTGGTTTTAATATTTCTATTTTCCTATATTCCTTTAATACCAATAAATCATCATCTCCAGTAATAATATAATCTACATCTCCAACAATTCCACAAAGTAATATTTTATCATCATCTGCATCTCTACCAATAGATTTTATATTATTTTCTGAAACAATTTCTTTTGAATATTTTTTAATAATATGAATGTAATCTTCAATATCATTACCATTTACAGTAAATTTATCACGATTCATTACATCAATAATTTCATTTATAATATCTTCTGTTATAAACAATTCATCATAACCATTAAGAACTCTTTCAAATATTTTTCTAGGTTTACCTCCCCAAAAATATGACGATATAAAAATATTTGTATCTATTACTACTTTCATTGACCGTTTCTATATTTTTTAATTTCATCAAAAACGTCTTCTTCAGTAAAATTATTTTTTTTTGCAATAGCTTCCCCATTGGCATATAATTCTTGTAATCTTTGCATATCATTAATGTACATATTTACTGAATTATATATTAATTGCGTACGAGTTATTGATGCGTTTCTTGCAAAAAAATCCATTTTTTGAACTAAATCATCATCAAAAGCTAAATTTACAGTTGATAAAGCCATAATTACCTCTCATTTTTATTGTCATATAAATATCCATTTTTGTCTATAATCTATTATATAAATATTCAAACGTATACTTTTTCATACACTCGTGCAATTTTCGCCCCTTAGGTCTATCTTTCTGCGTTTCTTGAGGAGTGAAATTTCATTTAAAACCTCAATGACATTAATATTCCGTTTCCCGTAAAATGAAAGGAAAAATTTTCATTCGTTCTTCTATGTAAAGTTGGCATTACCCAGCCATAAAAAGAACCAATTGCCGCGCCAACCAATACATCTGTTAGAAAATGGTTCCCTGATAGTATACTAAGAACCCCTACAGTTACAGCTATTGAATATGAGCCAATTATGATAGGAATTCTAAATTGAGAATCTGGATGTTCTGCAGAAAATGTAACGCTTAAAAAAGTTGCCGGCATAAAAGCGCCAGCAGTTGAACCAGAAGGAAATGCTCCACTTCGCGAATCAGTTCCAAAATAAGACGCTGGAGTATAGCGTTCAACTAACTCATTAATTATAACATCTGTGCCCCATGTAAGAAACCAAGCCTGCGTATACTACCCGCCAAAGGTGAAATTATTGGTAAAACTGCGTTCCCATATAAAATAATTGTACGAGCATTAACTAACGCTTCGTTACGTGGAAACATCAATCCTCTGTCGAAAAAGTTAACATCATTCCGGTCTAAATGTGGTGTGTCACGCTGGATATCTATAAAATTTGATCCCATAAAGACACCTAAGGATAAAGTAGAAAGAATAATTTGCTTTCTTGTAAAATCATAGGTAAATACGCTTTCAGAATACGAATTGTATCCCACTGGAAAGAGAACTAGAAATAGCGTAAGTCTTTTGATTGTTATTTTCGCTTCCATATCCTATCCCTTTCTGTCCGCTTTCACCAAATGTTTGCGTTCCCCGCTTACCTGTCTAAATCTATTTGCCATTGGTTTCTCCTCCTAATTTTGACAAACCTTTGTATTATCCAAATACGGCTAGTATTTTGTATTAACCAAATATGGATAATATAGCCTAATATGGCTATTTCGAATTGTCAACTATCCAAATCTGGATATTATGATCTCATGGGTTTCGGCGAACACCTAAAAGAGGAACTGGAGTACAAAGGGATGTTGGTAAAGGAGCTGTCTCACGCGACTGGCATACCCAAGCACACGCTAGACAAATATTTGCTTACTAACGGCACTATGCCATCCGCCGATAACGCCGTAGCTATCGCCCAGACGCTGGGGGTAACGGTGGAATATCTAGTAACTGGTAAGGAAATTCCGCATACCGAAGCGCCAAACAAGTCTTTAAGCCCGGAAATGCGTTCCATAGCGGCGCACATTGCGCCGCTTCCCAAAGAAAAGCGTGAAGTAGTCGAAAAAACAGTAGCCGAACTGGTGGGGCTTTTGCGAAAACCCTTAGGCGACGAGCCGGTCGCGCTGACAACGCTTCAAAAGGTTTTTATAAGGCTGTTCCGGTAGCGCAGAACCACGCCGCCGCCAGCCCTGCTATGCGCTATGAGCGGGGCTAGACGACCTACAGAATTCCTTGGTACAATCCAAACGGCTGGAGGGTATGCCGTGAAAGAATTGCCGCGCGTGGAAAGCGAGTACTCCATAACCGTTACGACCGCCGGGGATAAGGATTCGGCACGGGCTATCGGCAGGCTGCTTGTGGAAAAACGGCTGGCGGCCTGTGTGCAGATGATTCCTATCGAAAGCATATACGTTTGGCAGGGCAAGGTTTGCGAGGAAGGCGAAACGGCGATGCTGATCAAGTCAAAAACCTCGCTGTTCGGGGAAATTAAGGCGCTTATCAGGGAAAACCACGGATACGAAGTCCCCGAAATAATACAAATCCCCATTACCGGGGGCTTACCGGAGTACCTTCAGTGGATTGCTGGATGCGTGGACGCGAAGAATGGTTAAAATTTCGCCTTCCATACTGAACTCGGACTTCGGTTACATTGCCGATACCGTAAAAAGGCTGGACGCGGCGGGGGCGGACTGGATTCACTGCGATGTGATGGACGGCGTGTTTGTACCCTGCATATCCTTCGGGCCGCCTGTAATCCGGGCCCTTAGAAAGCTCACGGAAAAACCTCTGGATGTCCATTTAATGGTGGCTGACCCCTCAAGTTGCCTTGGCGATTTTGCCGATGCCGGGGCCGACATCATCACCATACACTGTGAATCGCCTTCCTGCACCCATTTACATCGCCTTGTTACCCGTATCCGGAGCATGGGCAAAAAGGCAGGCGTTGCCCTTAACCCCTCTACCCATCCGGATGCGCTGGAATACATCTACGAGGACATTGATGTGGCGTTGGTTATGTCAGTAAATCCGGGGTATGGGGGACAGGAGTTTATTCCCGCCGCCCTGCGGAAAATAGAGGTTATTGCCAGCCGCATAAACGCCCTGGGGCTCCCCATAGAGCTGGAAGTTGACGGCGGGGTTAACACCGGCAACGCGAAAAGCATCCGGGATGCCGGCGCCGCTGTTCTAGTGGCTGGCAGCGCCGTGATTAACGCCGCCGACCCTGCCGGGGTTATCGGGATACTAAAAGGCGGTCAGTAATTGCCGGTTGTGGAATTCCCCGCTTGACATTATTTGTAAACTGGGTTACGGTTTTCAAGTACAGGAAATAATTTTTGAGTAGTGTGATTTTTAGCGGCTCCGGAAACCGGATGCTGGCTTTGAAAAAGTTAAGGGTTCCGCGTCTCTCTGCCTTCTGCTCTTTCCGATCCTTAATGCCATTATTTTGCATCTCGCCTCTTTTATGTCCGGCTGTTCGTAAATGGCCGGGCGGGGGAGCTAGAGTCGCCCATGTTTATGGGCGTGAATATTAGGGCTTTTTGCCCGCGCGTACCCGGACGCTTCAAATGGGCGGCCCCGTTTGATTTCCGGGTGAAGGAATTTTCTCAATGGCTAAGAAATTGTATGTAGGTAATCTTTCTTACAGCACCACCGAAGACAGTCTGAAAAACCTTTTTTCAGAATTCGGCACTGTCGCAGGCGCCAAGATCATCTTCGACCGTGATTCCGGCAGCTCAAAAGGCTTCGGTTTTGTCGAAATGGAAACCGACGAAGGAGCCTCCGCTGCGGTTACCGGTACAAACGGACGTGAATTGGACGGCCGCCAGCTTCGGGTAAACGAAGCTATCGACAAACCGCCGCGCAAGGGCGGGGATCGCGGCGGTTACGGCAATAGCTGGTAAACAATAAAGGGGCCGGGTTAATTTCGGCCCCTTTGCCGCGCCTTTAGAAAGCAGGCGCCTGTAATCCTCTGACTCTGGCCTCTTCCATGTGCGCTTCGCCAGCGTAAAAGCCGCTGGGGGCGGTGTCGTCTGCCAAGGCCGCCGCTTCATAGCCCGAATCGCCGGTTTTTTTGAAATCCGGGCGGAATTCCACGTGTTCAGCCACAATTGCGACTCTGGTGTGGTTTTTGCCGTCGTTTCCCGTCCAGCGATCCTGTTTTAGCCGCCCCACTACCCTTACGCCCCGGCCCTTGCGCCCGTGGCTGGCGCAGGCGGACGCGAGTTTCCCCCACGCCTCAACGTCAAAAAAGCCCACTTCCTTTTCCATGTTGGCATCCTGCCGGAAAAAACGGTTGGACGCGATGGTAAAATTGCAAATCGAGGCGCCTTTTGGGGTGGTTCGAAGCAGAGGGTCGCGTACCATGTTGCCTTCGATAAGGATACTGTTAAGATTGTTCATATATGCCTCCGCATATTGTGGTTAAGTCCGGCAGTCCAGGGGCCGCCGGGCATGGCGCTGTTCTTTGCCGACAGGCTTTCCATGTTGATCTATTACTGCCCGGAGTATGGAAAACGCTTCGTCAAAAAGTGGTTTTTTTGTTATGTGGTCTGTAGTTGGTGTCTGGGTACTGGGATAGGCGGGTTTTTGCCCTCACTTCCCCACGCAAAACTGGCTGAACATGGCTTGAAAAATATCCTCGCCGGAAACTTCTCCGGTGATTTCCCCCAGGGCATTTATCGCACAGCGGAACAGCGGGGCGATAATGTCCAGCGGTTCTTCCCGGCCCGCCAGTGCTAGGGCCTCCTCGACCGAGGCAAGGGCCGTATCGACAAGCTCTTTCTGCCGTACCGTGCCGGGGCCGGGGGCTTCTTCGACATGAAGGCCCGCGCCCCCCGCTTCCAATAGGGCGGTGATAGAGCGGGCCAGCTCCGGGATGCCGTGTCCGGTTTCAGCGCTTATCGCCAAAAACCCGCCGGGCGGCGGCGCGGGTAATTCGCCGTGGTTCGGGGGCGGCGCAATGTCGGCCTTGTTCCAAAGGACAAGAAGGGGAGTTTGCGGCGCGGCCTTTACCCGCTTTGCCAAGAACTCGCTGTCTTCGGGCGTGATGCCGCCAGCGCCATCAATAACGTAAAGAACAAGGCCGGCCCTGTCCAGAATTTCCAGACTCCGTTGTATGCCGATGCGCTCCGCTTCGTCGCCTTGCCCGGCATCCCGCAGACCGGCGGTATCCGCCAGACGAACAGGAATGCCATCGACAGAGATGAGGGCTTCGATCCAGTCCCTTGTCGTGCCGGGGGCGCTGGTAACAATGGAACGATCCTCACGGACAAGGTAATTAAACAGGCTGGATTTGCCCGCGTTGGGTCTGCCGGCGATAACCGCCAGAACGCCCTCGGCGTAGAGCCGTTCCCGCCGCCATAGATCGGCCAGCGCCGCAAGCCTTGAGGCCGCCTCTTCCGCCAAGGCCCGCTCTGGTAGCCTGCCCGCTTCTTCATCGCTCGCTGTGGCCCCGGGCTGGGCGGCGGAAAACTCGTCCTCCGAATAATCAAGGTAAATTTCCGTGCCGGCAAGAACCTTCACAAGCGAATCTTTAATGGCGCAGACTTCCTTGTGCAAAGCCCCGGCAAGGCGGCGTAACGCCTGTTCCCTGCCCCGGTGTGTTTTGGCGGACACAAGTTCCATTACCGATTCGGCGCGGGTAAGGTCAAGTTTGCCGTTCATAAAGGCCCGGAAGGTAAACTCGCCGGGCAGGGCTTCCCTGAAACCAGCTGTTTTAAGGGCCGCCATTACGGCCTTCGCGGTCGCTACGCCCCCGTGGCACGAGATGTCCGCGCCGTCCTCTCCGGTGTAGCTGCGGGGGGCCCGGTACACGGAGACAAGCACTTCGTCAACCTTTTTCCCCACGCCGCAACCTGCGCCGCTGTCTGTGCCGCAAGTTGCGCCACTGTCTGTGCCGCAACTTGCGCAGCTACCAGTGCCGCCGGGCGCGTGTGGAGGGGCGGGAGGCTGCACGATCCAGCCGTGGACAATCGAGTTGGGCGGGGCGGAACGCAGCTTTCTGGGCCGGGAAAAGACCCGTGCCAATAGGTCAATGGCGCTGTGGCTGCCTTCGCTGAAATAGCCCCCTCCCCCGGCGGTTCTGATTAACGCCAGGGCGCTTTCGGCTAACGGGGTTGCGAGGGCCGCGATGGGGCCGGTGTCGCCGTAGGATGGGCTGGTCATGTTTGGTTCTCCAGTAGGGGATGCTATCGCACTACAATGTACAACATTCCGCCCGGTACGTGCAAGAGCTTGACTATTTGCCAATAATCGCTGTATATGAAAGTATGAACAAAACAAAGACAAATCACGCCAGTATCGTATCTATTCTGCGGCGGCCCCGGCTGGGCTTTTTCCTTGCCGGCATGGCTGTTATCGTTACAACGGGCTGCCATTCGGCTCCGGCGGGGGCGGCGGAATTCGTTACAGCGCAGCCGGTTCTGCGCCAGCCGGGGCAGGCCCTGCCGGTTTCATATTTCAGGGAGGTCTGGGGCTACCTTGTTGTCGGCAGGGAATTCGCCCTTGATCCGAGCCTTCCCATAACAGACATTGCCTACTTCGGCGCCAATGTGAACATTTACGGCAGGCTGGTGGGCGTGCCCGATTTCAGAAACCTCGCCGCCTTTCGCGGCCGGACGCATCTTGTCGCCGCCTGCACCGGACGGGCCCTTTCCTACTTTGTACTAAGGGAGGGAAGCGTCGAGCGGCAGAATCTGATCCGCGACCTTTTGGAAGCGTCAAGGCCCTTTGACGGCCTCCAAATCAATTTTGAATACGTTCCCCCCGGGGCCCGGGCCTCGTATCACTCATTCCTTAGGGAACTGCGGCAAGGCTTGGGGGACAGGATGCTTACCGTCGCGATTGTCGCAAGAACCCGCACACTGGCAAACGACGTGTACGACTACGCGACAATAGCCGGGATAGTAGACCGCATTCTGGTCATGGCCTACGACGAACACTGGTCAACTAGCGCGCCCGGCCCCATCGCTTCAATGGGCTGGTCATACCGTGTAGCCAGACATTCGCTTGATGTCATAGGGCCCGACAGCCTTATCATGGGCCTGCCTTTCTACGGGCGGAGCTGGGGGCACGTAAACCCTTCCAGAGCCCACATCTACGACGGCATTCAGGAACTGATACGGGAGCACAATGTCCGGGAAATACGCCGGGTGTACGGCATCCCCACATTCACCTACGAGATACCCGTTACCGTAACCGTTTATTTCGAGGACGAAGTTTCCCTCGCGACCCGGCTGGAAATGTACAAGGCAATGGGAGTGCGCTCCGTGGGCTTCTGGCGGCTAGGGCAGGAAACGCTGGCAATCTGGCAGTACATTAGGCTGGAAGGGGAATCGCCGTAAGGCCGCCCAACCAGCCCCGCTTACGCCTTGTTGCAATTCTCGTGCAGTTCCCGGTAATAGTCGTTGTACACAACACAGCCGTCATTCATCTGGGCGATCATAAGCTTCGTACAGCCTGAACAAAGCACGCACCAGTTGACCTTTTCGCCTGACGCGATTTTTTTCGGCGTTAGCGGGTCGGCGAAGCTCTGCCGCCCAAAGCCGCAAAGGTCGGCATATTCCTTGGATAGCATTTCTTCCATTATTGCCGGGGCGTCCCCTTTGTAGGGACTGTATGCGGAACCGATAACCTTTAAGGGGAGGTTTTCTTTTTTTACCATGTCCTTCACCGCCTTCGTGTAACGCAGGTGGTGCAGCACAAGGCTTTTGGAAACCTCGGTAGGGCGGGTAATAGCGCCGGTAACAGCCGGAACGCCGGCGGACACGTTGACGTAATCCATGTCAAGAGCGTCCATGAGCCGGATAACATCAAACATTTGGGAAAGGTCTTCGACAATTTCATCAGCGCCGGCGGTTCCACAGCCGCCCCGTATCCCCTCGTACATCGAAAAGCGGGAACCAAGGATAAAATCGCGGGAAGAAAGAGAGCTCTTTATTTCGCTCACGGCTTCCCGTAAAAAACGGGTGCGGTTTTCAAACGAGCCGCCCCACTTGTCCTCCCGTGTGTTGGAGGGCCTGAGTATCTCGCCGCCCAAATACCCGTGGCACATCTTGAAATCAATGCCGTCCATCCCGGCTTCTTCGGCAAGAAGCGCGCTTTCAACAAACAGGTCTTTGATTCTTTCGATCTCGTCCGTTGAAAGCAGCCTTGCACCTGTAGCGCCGGGCGTAAGCGTAACCACTTGCGAAAACGGGCCGCTCCGTTCCCCGGAGTGGGTTATTTGCAAGAGAAGGCAGGTTTCGCTGTTGTGCGCCTTAAAGCGTTCTACCAGACGCTTTATGCTGTCAAGGTTTTTCCTGTTGATGATTAAGCCGTTTACTCTGGCAAGAGAGCTTTCGGTTACCGAGGTAGCCTCGACCGATACGCCGCCCCAGTTCCCTTTCGCAAGTTCAACGTAGCGGTCAATGGTGCGCGCGGAGGGCTTGCCTCCGTCTTCCCCGTCATTCGCTTCCATCGCCTGCGAAAAAAAGCGGTTGGGCATGGTTCTGTGCCGTATGTTCAGGGGCTTAAAAAGTACGCTCATGTCTTCTCCTTGCGCGAACGCTTATAAACGCCGGATATGAAAGCCGCCGTCAACGTCAATGTGGTTTCCTGTAGTATAAAGAAAATCATCGCCCGCGAACACCGATACCGCGGCGGCAACGTCCTGTGGCATTCCCCACCTCGCAATGGGAAAGGTTCCCCCGGCGATAAGGGTATCGTACTTTTCTTTCACCTTGCTGGTCATGTCCGTTTCAATCACTCCCGGCCTGACTTCGTGGACAAAAATGCCGCTGGAAGCGAGCCGGTCGGCAAAGAGCAGGGTAAGCATGGCGACTGCCGCCTTGGACACGCAGTATTCGCCCCGGTTCACAGACGAGACTGCGGCGGAACAGGAAGATATGTTGATGATGGTTCCCCGCTTTTTCCCCGCCACAGGCTGCCCAAGCATGATATTTGCCGCAGCCTGAGTAAGAAACATATTCGCCTTGGCGTTTACGGACAAAACATGGTCAAAACTTTCCTCGCTCATCTGGAGCAAGTCCGCCCGTACCTTGGGCGCGATACCAGCGTTGTTTACCAGCACATGAAGGCCGCCGAAACGTTTTAGTGTTTCTTCCAGTATCCTTCCCCGGTCTTCCGTTTTGCCGACATCGCCCTGAATATAGATGTACTCCCCGGCAATGTCCTTGAATTGGTCGCCTGAGTCCGGCGGGCTTACCCCGTTAATGGCGACATTAAACCCGTCCTGTGACAGGCGAGCGGCAACTGCCCTGCCGATACCCCGCCTTCCGCCTGTTATAAGCGCTGTCTTTTTCATTGTCAATTTTCCCCCTGCCACACCCTTGCTTTGCTTCCGCAATTATGATAGTACGCACCATATACGAGGTGAGTTTATAATGTACACACACCAATTTATGTTATATGTTTGCGGCCTGTGGCACAAGCTTCCCCCGCCGCGCGTGAGCCAACATTCCCGCATAAAGCTCCGGCAGGGGAGGATATACGGTTTAAGAATCCCGCCCAAGGAACACGGCTACGGAGCCTCGGTCTCCTTCGCCTAAGAATTTGGGCAAATGGCTTCTTAAACCGTATATCCTCCCC
>WQUW01000113.1 GCA_009781915.1 Treponema sp.
ATTGCACCATTCAATAATGAAAAACTACCATGTTTTACGGCAATTGTCAACAAAATTCGTAAAATTCTTCCAAAAATTCCCCAAAACGGCAACTGTCAAAAAGTATAGGTTTTGACAGTTGCCCGATGTGTGCATTTGCGGGCGTATGCCTGTGAACATATTTTTTTGGAGGTATTTAGATGAGGAAATTGTTGAAGCCACCCGGACTTACGGCATTGTTTGCCGTATCGCTGGCTGGCGCATTGGTTTTTACCGGGTGCGGCAACGGAAACGGCGCCACCACCACCACGGTACTCCCGCCCCCGCCACCTACGATACAGACCTTGGTACCCGGCGATGAATCGATAACGGTACACTGGGACGAAGACGAAGTGGCGGATGCGGTTACGTTCGACGCCGGCTGGAGGGTTAGCGGCTACACCGGGGCAATAACTATCGCAACGGGCGTTGTCAGCGGGCACACAATCACGGGCCTTACCAATGGACAGCCCTACGAAGTGTTTCTGCGTAGCCGGAACGCGGCTCAAGCCTACGGCGCGTGGAGCGCCCCAAGCACGGCGACCCCCATAGCGGGCGCGGGCCCAGGCGCGTTAGCCACCCCCGAAGGCTTGACCTTAAACGTGTCAATTGCGGTCGCTGGACACTCGCCGCCCCTTGGGTTCTCGTGGAGCGAAGTCGCGGACAGGGAAACATTCACCGTGTTCGCCTTTACAGACTCCGCTAGCAGCGATCCCGCTGTGGCGTACGCGCGGGTTGAAGGCGTAACAGCCCTGTCTTTAAACATCTTTACCGCGGAGTTTTCCTTTACGGGAAATGGAACTGAGGCTATTCTCCCCGATGATCGTCCGTTCTGGTTCCGTGTTCAGGCCATTGGGGAAGAATATGTCTCGCCGCTAAGCCAGCCAGTGGGGCCGGTTTGGAATGCACCTACTCAAAGCCGTCTCCCTCACTCGCCCGCTGGAGCTGTAAACAATCCTCTTAACAGGCAGGTGCTCTTTGACATGTTCCACGATCCGGCAATTCCCGTTGTCATGATCGACATACGCAACAACTCTGAAAGAATGATCGCACCAGCCACCTCTGGCCGTATTGAGGGCGACCTCCACATTAGATGGCCAAATAACCAGGCGGTTATTAACGACGAAGGCGGAACATACGCGGTCTTCCACAACGGAGTGATTGAGGCGTGGGAAAACACCATTGCCAATCTAACCGAAGCACAGCGGGCAACGCTGGATCCGGCCTTGGAGTACCGGGACATCCGCATCTTTGTATTCTGAGCGGGCGGCGGCAGGACTGTTCCTGCCTCTCTCGCAGTTGCGAGAATGGGCTTCATTTATTCGTTTGATGCAAGTGGATTTACTGGCGGCGCTCACCTTGGTGAGATGGTTGATACAAACCCCTGGTATGTGGCTGGCTACGTGATCAGGCCGTACCCTGTGGCTCCTTAGCCTTAAGTTAATTCGTAGGTTCTGACAGCCCAAGGCGGCAGTTGCCGCTTTGCGGCTGTCAGTTCTTTCCATAAGACGGCCCGCAGGAGGGCAAAGAAAAAATGAAAGGCAAAAATCTGTATGGCGTTGTTGGCGTACTCGCGGCCGTAGTAGCCGTAGTTCCGCTTACCGTGTGCGGTTTTGTTCAAACAGTTGGCAGACGCGGCGGCACGGGAATGGGATGCCACACTGCCGTTATAGTAGCAAGTTCCGTCGGCATCGCGATTGTTGCCGCCGTTGTTATATTGGCGTTTATCATGAATGTAAAAAGCATCGCGGTCCCCGCGGGGCTGCTTGCGGGCGGCGTCGCGGCATTCGCTGTCCCGCGTGCGTTGCCGCTATGCCCTTCGGTAACTATGGGGTGCCGGGTTTTAATGCTGCCCACGCTTACGCTGCTGGGCCCCGCGATAGTAATCATGTCGCTCGCGCTGGTTCTGATTTCGCGCAAGACAGCCCTTAGCCGCAAAGGAGCGCCAGCGTGAGTTCCGGCAGAATCTCCACAGTAAAGATCGCGCTTAACAACATCCTGCACCGGCGTTTCCGCTCCGCGTGCATCGCGCTGTTAATCGCCCTTACAACGCTGTTTATCACAGGCGGGACACTGTTCAGCGCGGGACTGCGGAATGGCATTAACAGCGTCAGCGCCCGCCTTGGAGCGGACTTAATGGTATTTCCGCATCACGCCGGCCCCGGACTGGAAGCCCTGCTGCTTGCCGGAGCTTCTTCTACCATCTATCTTTCCGCCGATGTCGCCCGGCGCGTCATGGAGCTTGACGGAATAGAACGCGCGACAAAGCAGATTTTTATCTCAACCTATGACTCCGAACACTGTATTGAACTGGCGCAGGTAATCGGCTACGACCCTCAAACAGATTTTGTAATACGGCCCTGGCTTTTAGGCTCGCAGTTGACGGAGCCGGAATACATGGAAACCGTTGTCGGCGCGAATGTTACCGCCAGCGTTGGAATGATAGTACCGCTGTTCGACATCTACGTTAAAATCGTCGGCCAACTGGACAGGACGGGAATGGGCTTTGACAATACATTTTTTGTCAACATGGAAACCGCGCGGACGCTGTTCGAAGCGTACCTGTCCTTCCCCTACTCGCAGCCGCTGCCGGAAGGCATGGATATTGACAGCGTTGTTTCTGTGGTGCTGATAGACATTCGCTCAGACAAAGACCCGGTTGAATTTCAGCGCAGTCTGCACTTTGGATTCCGCGGGGAGGGTGTCAGCTACATGATGTCACAGGTGTGGGTTTTAAACACCGCGAGAAACCTTGACCTTGTAGCCGGAGTGTTAGGCGTACTGCTCGCGGCAATGTGGATATTCGCCGTGTTCGCGCTGGTGGTTATTTTTGTGCTTATGTTCAACGAGCGCCGCCGGGAATTTGGAATTCTGCGGGCAATCGGCGCGACCAGAAAAAAACTGGCTGGCATTTTGCTTACAGAATCCGCCCTGCTGTCAGGCGGCGGAGCCTTTCTCGGCGCAGTCCTTGCAGGCCTGGTTGTGTTTTCCTACAACCCGCTTATCGGGCACATCTTGCAGACAGTGTATCTGCCGCCGCGGATACTTTCAGCCCTGCTCATAGTTCTGTTGGGCTTTGTGTCAGGCTCGGCAGCCGGCCCCGCCGCCTCGTTTTTATCGGTGCGGATAACCGGAAAGAGCGAAGTATTCGCCAATATGCGGGAAGCGGCATGATGTTGCTTGAAACAAAAGGGCTTACAAAAAGCTACGAGCGCCGGGGGGAACAGTTTGCCGCCGTTAACAATGCCTGCCTTACGGCCCGGCCGGATAGTTTTGTCTGCATTACCGGGGAATCCGGCAGCGGCAAAAGCACCCTGCTGAATATGCTGACAGGCTTACTGAAGCAGGACTCTGGCGAGATTTGGTTTGACGGCGTTAATCTATGCGCTTTGGAAGACTCACAGCTTACCGGCTTGCGTAACGGCAAAATCGGCTATATCCCGCAGGGGAACAGCCTGTTGTACAACTTTTCCGTTCTGGAAAATGTCATGCTGCCGTGGTATCTAACACACAAAACAGATACGCGGGATACCGTGCGGGACGCCGCGCGGGAACTGCTTGCCAGAACGGGCATAGCGCATCTGGAACACGAAAACCCCCGCAATTTGTCCGGGGGCGAGGCCCGCCGGGTTGCCATAAGCCGCAGCCTTATCATGGGCCCCCGAATCCTGATCGCGGACGAGCCGACCGCAGACCTTGACCCCAGGAATTCTGAAGAAGTAATACGCCTGTTCGCGGAATTTCACAGCCGGGGCGTAGCGGTAATTGTGGCGACCCACCACGAGCGGCAAATTCTTTCCTGCGCTAACCAGCATTTCGTGATGGACAGCGGGAACTTGGAGCCCAAAAAGGGCGTGTAACGCGTAAATTGCGGGCGTATGCCTGTGTAAATATTTTTTGGAGGTTTTGTTTATGAGAAAATTAAAGCATCTGAAGTGGGCGGCTCCGCTCGCGGCGCTGGTATTGGTCTTGTCCTGCGACACAGGCTCGACCACTGTTACGCCGCCGCCGCCGCCGGGGCCGGAGGAAGTAAGGGTTGTCATTCAGTCAGTTTTTTGCCCAAGGACTTATATGGGGCTGGACGAAGGATCGGGTAATACATGGCTGGTCGATGACGATGGGTATTTGGCGCTTGGCAGGCGGGTAGCCGTTCCGAATCCAAACCAGGGCCTTGCCACCGCGTACTGGTACAAAGTACGGCATGCCCAAGGCAGATACGCCCTGAGAAACGCATACACGGGGCGCTACCTTAATGTGTACGGCATTACGCGGGGCACGGACGGGGCAACGCTTCCGGCGTCACAGCCTCGTGTGTCGGAGTTTGTAGACGACGACAGCTTTTTCTGGGTGTTCTATCCCAGCCTTGCAGGGGCGTATAACATCCTTTCGTACACTAGCGTAAGGAACGCCGCTACAGACGGCGCTAACGCCAGAGCGGGGGCCTTAAGCAATTACGGCGGGTTTGACACTGGTGGTAACCGGGATGGGTATCCGGCAAGCCAAACATGGAACGAGTTCTATTCGGCCCCATGCTATCTGCTGTTCTACTACCATCATGTGCAATGGCGCTTTGACGCTGGGGACTGGATCGCCAGGCTTGATACGGAACTCTCGTACCTGTTTGTTGTCTTGGAAGTCGAATAATTATTTTTAGGAGGATTAACATGAAGAAGAAAATTTTTCGCCGCGCTGGCCTTGCGCTAGCGTCTGTTGTGGCGGCAGTAATGGTAATTACCGTGTCCTGCGACACAGGCACGACCACTGTTACAACGCCGCCGCCGCCAATCATAGGGCAGTTCGACGGCTACTGGTATGTCGCCAATTACTGGTCGGGCTGTGTTGACATTATTTGCGGGCAAACCCTGCAAGTCGTGCGGAACATAAACTTCGCCCAGGAGCTTGGAGAGCCGAACCGCACAATTCGCCTAAGCCACCTTATTGTCGTGTGCCCTGACGAAAGATTCCTGTGGGCAGGGGAAATAGGCAACCGCGCCGATATATGGGTGTTCGATCTTTGGGAAAACGAGATTGTCGCGGAATTTACCCGGTACTCTGTCGGCACGGTCTCCGGCGTGGCAAGCGGCGCGGCTATGGCTGACATTGGAATGGTCATATCCAGAGACGGCAGATGGGTGTTCAGCGGGGCGGGCCGCATGATACACATTTTCTGCGTCGAAACAATAACGTATCTGGGTTCCATAGACCACCTGAACCTTGTGATACCGGGCTCAACAGCCGTCGATAGCAATGATCCGCACATACTTGAAGTAACGCACGACCACACAACGCTTTGGGTAAGCGATCATAACGGCGGCCATGTTGTCGCCTACGATATTACCATGCTTCCCGCTGCGCTTCCCACGGCTCCGCTGCATGTTATCAGTGTTATCGACCAAATAAACCATGACGCGCGGCCCGGTTACTTTGTGGGCATAGGCCCGGCTTTCCCCCCGTCTGGCGGGAACCCAATCGCCCAACTGGTTGGCCACGCGATAGCCATACACCGCAATGACAGGTTCCTGTTCCTTGGCTCCTTCCAGGGGAACGCGCTGCGGGGCGTGGGAACATACGTGATTGACATTGATGAAAGCTCGCTAACATTCGGGGAAGTTCTGCACCGGGTTCCCGGCAGGCCGCACAACTTTGCCATGTCGCCGGACGGCAACACCCTTGTTGTCTGCGACAACAACCTTGCGCTGCATGAAACGGACAGGGGAACCACTCTTTTCACCGAATTCGGGGAATACCTTGCGGCTCGCGGGTTTACCGGGCTTTGGAATACCTTCCTGACCTACACCATCGACATTTCCACGCTCGCCACGCCCAATCCGGACTTTAGCACAATAACCATTACCGGGCTCTACGGGGTAGAGGGCGTGGGACGCACCAACCATGTGGTTTTTAGCGAGTGTAAAACCGAAATCCACGTAACGTATGACGGAATTCCCGCAGCAGGCCCCGGAACCTTCCGGAGCTTTAGGGTAAACACGGAGTTTTCTAACACCGTTACACGGCCGTTTAACACTACCGTAACAGGGTCGCAGCCGCACGCAATCGCGATCCCCGGCTATGTCCGCTAACAGGACAAGGGAGATGTTATGAAAGCTATTAAAGCACGCTTGGTTGTGGGCTTACTGGCAATAATGTTTGCTTCAGCCACATTCGTTGGCTGCCCTATGGCAGATCCGCTGCCGCCCCCGCCGCCACCGCCGCCCCCGGTTCAGCCCGAACCGCCGCTTCCCGGCAATCCTTCCGGAATGGTTTCCATCCGGGGGCCGGGATGGGCCGGGTACGACGGGCTAGGCATCCCGATGAACACAAATCCGGGGCAGGAGTGGGGATTTGTTGACGTAGCGATAGATATGCTTAATGGAGTAATTCAGAATGTCTGGATATTTCTTTCGGGAAGCGAAGACCGCTTTCTTACCCATGAAATTATCTATTACTGGGGAACATGGATGGTGGAAAGAAACTCCGTAGAGCTTGATATTGTTGCCGGAGCCACGGGAACCAGCATTGGTGTACTGGATGCCGCCCGCGAAGCGGTGCGGCAGATCATCGCCGGGCCACGGCTCACGCTGAACACACCAATCCTTACCCTGCCAGTTGACGGGGAAGGGGAGCTTGTGGCTACGCTGACAGTCTCGCAACAGGCGTTAACGTGGTCGTCCAGCGATACAGACGTAGCGACAGTTAATCAGCAGGGCGGGGTTACAGCGGTAAGCGCCGGATGGTCGGTAATCACGGTTACGGACGGCGCGGGCCTTTACGCCACCGCCGTGGTGTTTGTGCATTAGGGTTTTTTGTCCCTGCCCGCGATACCGGGCAGGGATATTTTGATTTTTATTAAACAAGGAAGAAGGAGAACGTTTATGAAGATTAGAGAAAACAGATTTCTGTATGTTGCCCTTGCTGGCTTAATTGCGCTGTCTATGAGCATATTCGCGGCGTGCGAAGGCCCCACCGGTCCTGCTGGTCCCGCTGGCCCTGAGGGTCCTCCCGGCCCTCCCGGTGGCCCCGGAAACGCTGGAGGCGCGGTCGATTTTACCAATTTTCTTCCCGCCCCAGTTGCCGACGCCTTGGATGTGTTTCCCCGCGTCAATCTGGTTACTCCAACCGAACTTAGAGCTTTAATGGCTCAGCACGAAGCTGGCGACATACACCTCGTCATTCTAGCGGGTGGAATTCGCGGCGCGCCAAACAACGATTTCGCCCTAGCTGGCTCCGTTAATGTCGAATTTGACGGCACAGGCGGCTCCGGTGAAGCTGACGCGTGGTTCAACATTAATAACCTCGGCGGTTTAGCCGGAAATTGGGCGCAGCCTTGGCTTCCCCTTCCCGGCACAATAGGCAACCGCAAGGGCATAAATGACCACCGGGGGGCAATGACCAGCGTGGAAAATATACTTGCCAGAGCTGGCGCAAGGGCCGATTCGCATATTGCCATCGCCTCCAGAACTGCGCTAGGGTTGAACAACATTGGCCGCTTGGCATGGATACTGAACATATACGGCATCGAACACATTCACCTTCTTAACGGCGGTTTGGACGCAATGTACGCCGCATACCCGGTAGCGGATAACTCCGGCTTGTATATCGCTGGCGGGACTCCGCTTCCCGATACGCCCGCCGCCGGACACACGTTTACAGCCGTAGACTACCGGACAGGCAGGCAGGAAATCGGAATATTGGGAGTTCTTGGGGCGATTAACCACCCCGACTGGGTGATACTGGACACAAGGTCTCCTACCGGGTTTGAAAACAGGGTCAGGCTGGCTGGCGATAACGTGTTCTCGTTTGAATGGACACAGGTGCATCAAGGCAATGTCCTAAGGCCCGCGTCAGAGCTTGCCGCGATTGAAATTCGCGGAACCGGAACACTCGACCCTGCGACCAATTTAGACCAGCCCGGCACTTCACAAACACTGGCTGAAGTTATTGACGGCAAAAAGATAATCGTATTCTGCCTTGGAGCAGGGCGTTCCTCTGCTGTCTGGACGGTGCTGAGTTCCGTACTGGGCGGCCATGACGGGGTGTACAATTGGGACGGCTCTACGCGCGAGTTGATGGAAAACTTCGCAACTGACAATCCAAGACTTGGTTTTGTGAGAGCGGGAACCCACGCGGCTGCGCTGGAATGGAACAACAACAATCGCTGGCCCGGTGTTGATGGCACCGCAACTCACGTGGGAGTGCTGAACGAAGCGTGGTGGAACGACAATGTTGGACAGCCTCTTCCCTAACTGGTAGAACGTTAACTAACAAAAAGCGGCGGCGTTTGGCTGCCGCCGCTTTTTTCAAGCCAATAGCATGGCAGCAAATTTTGTGAGGTGAATACATGACTAGAATTTTTTTTGTTTCAGCAGTTACCGCGATAGCAGTCAGCGTTTTGCTCAGCGCCTGCATCGTTGAGTACAATTTTGACAGGGCTCCGCCGTGGACAAACCATCTTAACCAGAATGTTACAGTAAGCAACGCGACAGGATCAGCGCAGGGCTGGGGCGGCACAGTTACCGTAACGCTGGATGTGATAGGCGGCTATATCGAAAATGTGCGAATTGACGCGCCAAGGGAAACCCCGTCCCACACAAGAGACCTTATTCAACTGGCGCAAAGAAACGCCTCGCTGTTCAATTCCTTTACCTTTCTGGATAGCATGACGGGCGCTACACGCACGCGCAACGCGATACTTCAAGCCGGCGAAAGCGCTCTTATGAGCGCCGGGGCTGATTTCTAACATTACCACAAAGGAGATTTCATGAAAGGTTTTATCGTTTTCGCCCTGCTGGTCAGCGTCATGTCCGGCAGAGCCTTCGCTCAGGTTACCTTCAGCGGCAGTGTGTACGCGGGCATCCAACTGGAAATACCGTATGACACTAACGAAGAACATTCAATTAACCTGCTCCACCGCAGGGAAGGAGCGCCGCGGTTTGACTTTACGGCTACGGTTGTCAGGGAAAACTACGGGGCACGGCTGGACACCAGCTTCAGGGCGGGAATGTCCGGAGAGGAAGCCCTGACGGTGAACGGGATATACGGCTGGATTGATTTTCTGGATAACTCGCTGCGCTTTACGATGGGCCGCATCTCAAGCCCCCTGTGGGTCGCCAACCTTGACCCGGACAACGAGTTTTATTTTGACGCGGTAACAGGGTTCCGGTTCGAGTACGCCACTCCGCTACAGGGCCTTAGAGTGGGGGCCGTCTTTCGTGTCGAAGGCAACAATATGGAACAGCTCTTTGAACGGACGATATTCGGCGCGACATATATTCACCCCATGTTTAACACGTTCTTCGCGTATAACATGGGCGGCAATGCCCACGCCCTTTTCGGGTTTAATTTTACCGGCATCCCCGATTTAACATCTGCGGGCATTCAGGTCAGGGCGGCGCACCTCGCGTCATGGGACGATCCTGGCTTTGGCGGCATGGTCGAGGTAAAACAAAGGCTGGCGTACAGAGTTACGCGGCCTCTTACCGTGTCTGTGCTTACGGGCCAGACATTCTTCGCCGAGCCGTCAGGGGATATGCCGGGAAGGGATATGGAACTGTTTTTTACCCCCGGCGTTTCGTACATGG
>WQUW01000114.1 GCA_009781915.1 Treponema sp.
CTACGGTATAATGCAACCATGCGTCTATTCGAGGTACTGACGGTCTGGGGTCAGCCCCCAAGAAGCAAATGCGGATGCCGGTTGTTATTCGGAAGCTCGGTGTCAGAATATACTGCCCCACCTGCTCCCACAACCGGCAGTCGTTCATGGATTTCACTCCGACCGAACGCCTACATTATACCGTACAACCGCATGCTTTATCATAAATTCGGAAGCCGCCCAAAGACCCCATTCCCTGCCGGAAAAAACTGAGTTTCCCATAGTACCGCGCTGGCTACTTGATTATAAGTCCATATCATCTTAAATTTTCAGTATGCGGCGTTTTGGGTTTGGGGTATGGACGCTGGAAAATAAGTACCGGAGAACGGGGAGCGGAGGTTTATAATGCGGATTATTCCGGTGGCAAGCGGGAAGGGAGGGGTCGGTAAGTCCCTTGTTGCGGCGAATTTGGCAGTAGCCTTTGCTCAGGCGGGGCGGCGGGTTGTTTTGGCGGACTTGGACTTGGGGGCGTCTAACCTCCATCTGGTTCTGGGCCACCAGTCCCCCAAGGCCGGAATTGGCACATTCCTGAATGACACCAAGACCGAATTTAACGATGTTATCGCCGACACAGGCATCCGGGGTTTAAGGTTTATCCCCGGAGACACGGAGATTCCCGGCACGGCGAACCTTAAGCCCCATCAGCTTAAATCTCTGGTGCGGCGTTTTCTTGATCTTAAAGGCGGGACGGATGTTCTTATACTGGATTTGGGAGCCGGGACGCACCAGTCTATTCTGGACTTTTTTCTTCTTTCCGGTCAGGGGATTGTGGTTACCGCTCCGGCAGTAACTGCTGTGCTAAACGCCTATGTTTTTCTTAAAAACACCGTGTTCCGCCTGATGCATACCGTGTTTGACAAGGGAAGCCCCGCCAAAAATTATCTGGAACAGATACGCAAGGACGGCTCCGGCCCGCAAAAGCTCTATATTCCCAATATACTGCCGAACATACAAAAAATAGACCCCGCTTCCTACAACAAGTACATGGAGCGCATCACCCACTTTCATCCACGGGTTATTATGAACCTGATTGACGACCCCAAGGATGCGGATGTGGCCGTGAAGATACGCCGATCCTGCGAGGAATATCTGGCGCTCAAAATCGAGCATCTGGGGGTGATGTACCGTGACACGATTCAGGACACCGCCCTTGCTTCCCGCCTGCCCATAGTGCTTTATAAGCCTCAGTCGGTTCTTTCTCAGGCGATATATAGAATAGCGGACAAGATACTTCAGAGCGAAGAAGATAATTACAGGCTGGACGACAAGCAGATCGAAGAAAGTTTTCAGGAAGCGGGGCTGGAAGCGGAAATAGATTTTGGCGCAAAGATGGATTACGTGGAAGAGCTGCTTCACTCCGGGGCGCTTTCGCAGGGAGACCTTATCGAAACCGTAAAATCCCAGCAGTTTGAAATATCAAAGCTCAAAAAGGAGAACAATTTTCTAAAGCACAAGCTTTCCAACGCCATCGCAAAGGGCTTTACCCCCTGACATGGAAGCTTTTAGGAAACTGTACGATGTTATTGTCCGCCTCCGCTCCCCTGATGGCTGTGCGTGGGACCGGGAGCAGACGCCCCATTCTCTTCGCGGCGGCCTAATCGAGGAAACCTACGAGTGCGTAGAAGCTATCGACCAGCAGGAGCCGGATCATATCAAGGAAGAGCTGGGGGATATTTTTCTTCTGATAACGATGATTGCCTACATACACGAGCAGCAGGGGCTTTTTTCCGTGGCGGACGTGCTGGAAGGAAATGCCGAAAAGCTTATCCGCCGCCATCCCCATGTGTTTGGGGAGCCTGTGCCGGGAGAAAGCGGCAAGGGCGGGGCGGCGTTATCTCCCGCAGAAATCCTAAAGAACTGGGCCAGAATGAAGGTTGAAAAAGAGGGCCGCAAGCCCAAGGACTCTATTCTGGACGAAGTAAGCCGGGGGCTTCCGCCGCTGGACATGGCATGGAAGCTCCAGAAAAAAGCCGCAAAGGCGGGCTTTGACTGGCCCGAAGCGTCGGGGGTGGTTGCCAAAATCAAGGAGGAACTGGAAGAAGTTGAAGCGGCAATAGCCAATACGGCGGCTCCCGGTGGCCCTGCCGCAAGTAAGAGCGCCAGCGCAGAGCTGGAAGGGGAACTGGGCGACCTTCTTTTTTCCGTGGTAAACCTGTGCCGCTTTTTCGACATAGAGCCCTCGGTGGCTCTGCAACGGACAAACGCCAAATTTACCGGGCGTTTCAAGTCCGTGGAAAAACGCATGAAAGAAAGCGGTCAGGAAATGAGCGCAAAAAACCTTGCCGTTATGGATCACTACTGGAATATGACCAAAAACGCGCCGTAAGCCGTAACGCTATTCTTCCAGTGGCTTGGTTTCCAGAACCATGAGCTGCACAAAGTAGTTTATCTTTTTGTAGGCATCGCCGATTCTTTGGGATATCGGTGTCTTTGAATACAAGGCCAGCTCCTTCCAGTTCATAACAAGCTCAAAGGGCTTCTTTTGCACATCGTCCAACAGCATCTTAAAGTGCTTGCCCACTACGATAAGGGAAGGCACTGTCCGGTTAATCATGTTCAGGGCTTCTTCGTTGACCGTGTTAATAATGCTGTTGATATACCGGGTTTGGGTTTTATCCCTGTCAACCCTAAGCAGCGCTCCCCGCAGGCGGGAGCCGTTACTGCCGTCATCGTCTAGGCTTTCGTCCAAGGCGGTTATTTCCCGGATAATGCCCATAACTTCATGATAGCCCTCGGACATTTGCCGGGAAGCTGAGTTGTTAGTCCACTGCCCCCGGACAAGAAGTATGTCGCATAGTTCGTGAATTTCCTTTTCGATAAAGTCCTGAACGAAAGCGAAAAGGTGGTTCAGCGCCGAGGCGTAGATGTAGCCTCCAACGCCCTTGTCAAGCAGAATCCGTTCTTTTTCGGACGTGTAAAAACTGAGCCGTGTCGCCTCGGCAGAGCCAAAAACCGCATTCACTAGGGCGCTTATCTGAGCGCTCCTTTGGCCCCCAAGGATTCCGGTGATAACCCCCCGGACTTCCCGGCTTTTTTGTTCCAGCCAAGAGGCGGACAGGGTTTCGTGAGAGGGGGCGCTGTGCTTGATTTCCCAGATGGGGTTGCCGGTGGCCATTTTGCCGATAAGGTCAAGGATTTTGGATTGTTTAAGGTCTTTGATGCCAGCGAGCAGGTTGTGCCACTGGATTTGGGGAATGACATCGGTTCCGCCCTTGCAGTATTTGAAAATCTCGAATACGGTTTTCCAGTCGCTGTTCTCTTCAAAATCCGGCAGAATGGACAAAAGGGCCGCCAGTTCGGGCGACAGGAAGCTCGCGTCTACCTCGGTGAACTTGGGGTGGCTCAGAAAATCCCCCTCTCTTATTTCGGGGTCGAACTTTTTTAGCATGGAGCAAAAATCGAAAAGCGCAAACTGCCTGACGGAAGTGATAAGGTCATAACACGCATCCGCCGCCGCAATTTTTGGGTTGTCAAAGCCCGATACAAGGGCGGCAAGTTCCTCCTCAAGCTGGCTGGAAAGCCCGGCGGCGGCGGTTTTTTTGCGCTCCGTTATTGCTTCGGGACTAAGATGCTTAATCATGTCCATTATGTGCTTGTCCAGAAAGGCTTCCAGCGTTACCTGCTTGATTTTTGCCTCGTTTGCGGGGTCTTTCAGGAACACCTGTAAAGGGTAAATGGCCCGGTAAAGGCCGTAAAAATACTGCGCGAAGGAGGCATCCACCTCCCGCTGCTTTATCCGGTAGAATTTGGCGTATTTGTTCTGGGAAATTTCCTTACCCAGTTGTTTCAGCAGTATATCCTTGTCGGATGCCGGCTCGCTGTCTCCGGAAATAAAATGAATTACTTTGTCAATGACGTCGGACATAGTTGTTTCCTCCAGCCTACTATTAGTGTAGTTCAGTTGACCAAATTTTTCAACGCACGGCCCTATATTTTGCGCGATCCGGGTTTAACCAAGGGAAGGCCGTTTTTGCAGAGTTCGCAGTCACCGGCTTCCCAACTGACGGCATCTACACGGCAAGCGGGGTAAAACGGCCACGGAACCTCCACGGCAGGGGCCCGGCGATCCACAATGCAGACCAAGGCGGCAATTCGCCCCCCCATCTGCTCCAGCGCCTTGGCGCATTCCCCGGAAGATTTGGCGGTGGTAACCACATCTTCGGCAATAAGGAGGTTTTGCCCGGGTTTTACCTCAAAGCCCCTGCGCACGGTCATGGTTCCGGCATCGTCCCGCTCGGTAAAAAAAGCGGGAAGCCCAAGCTGGCGGCCTAGCTCGTAGGCCACAATGATGCCCCCCATTGCCGGCCCAACAACGGCGTCAATGCGCAGTTTTCCCGCCGTCATGTCCGCTTTTAAGGCTTCCGCCACGGAGGAAAGGGCCGCCGCCGCCCTGTCAGGGTGTTCAAGAAGCCGGGCGCACTGAAAATAACGGTCTCCGTGCCGGCCAGAGGAAAAAAGAAAATGCCCTTCCAGCAGGGCCCCGGATTGCTTTAACAGGGAGATAACGTCGCTCATGGGGAAAGCATAGCACGAAAGCGGGGTTTACGATAGGGACGTCCTGTTACAAGCCCCGGAAAAAGGGTATAGTGCAGAATGTCATATTACAAACATTGCCTCCTGTGCCCCCGGCGCTGCGGCGTTGACCGCGAGGCTGGGCAGAGGGGGTATTGCGGGGAAACGGCGGCGTTGCGGATTGGCTTTGCCGGGATTTACAATGGGGAAGAGCCCCCCATTAAAGGCGCCGGAGGTTCGGGCACGATATTTATCTCCGGCTGCAATGTGGGCTGCGCTTTTTGCCAGTGTTTTCAGGTATCCCAAAAAGAAATGTGCCGGGCTGTGGACACCGGAGAGTTCGCCGAAATATGCTTGGCCCTCCAGCAAAAGGGGGCCGGGAATATCAACATTGTTACCGGAAGCCATGCGGCTCCGGCCCTTGCGCGGGGGTTTAAGGCGGCCCGAAAACAGGGGCTTGTTATTCCGGCGCTCTGGAATTCTTCCGGCTATGACGGGGCCGAAACGCTAGAAATAGTAAAAGATTTTGTTGATGTGTATTTGCCTGACCTTAAAACTCTGGACACCACAATAGCGCGTGAGCTTTCTAACACCCCGGACTATCCCGAACACGCTAAAGCGGCGATCCTTAAAATGATGGAGTACAGGGAGCTGCGCCTTGCGGAAACTATGCTTTCGGGCGTAATGGTGCGCCATCTTATTCTTCCCGGCTTTCTGGAAAACACCCGGCAGGTCTTGCGCTGGTTTGCCGAAAATTGCCGGGGCCGGGCGCTGCTTTCTATTCTGACCCAATACACTCCGGCACGGATACCGGGCGTCAAAACAGCCATACCCAGCCGGTGTATTTCAAAACATGAATACGAAGCCGTCCTTTCAATGCTGGACGAGTTTGGGCTGGACGACGGCTACTGTCAGGAATTCACGCCCGACATTAACTGGCTGCCGGACTTCTCGCGGCAAAACCCCTTCCCGCCCGCTATCTCGGCCCCCCTCTGGCACTGGCTCCGGCGGCATTAGGCAGCGCTTACCGCCTTCTGGAAAGGAGGATAAGCCGGAGTAAGCTCATAATCGCAGTCAGGGCCGACGCTACATAGGTCAGGGCGGCGGCGGTAAGCACTTTTTTCGCGCCCTCCAGTTCTTGCGGCGAAAGCACGTTGTTTCTCCGCAGCAGGGCCAGCGCTCTGGCGGAAGCGTTAAATTCCACCGGCAGGGTAATTACGTAAAACAACACAGCCGCAGAAAAAAGGACAATGCCTATGTTAAAAAGCATGGGCATGGTTTCGCTAAAGATAAGCCCCGCTACGGCGATTAAAGGGCCAACTCTGGAACCGATATTCGCAACCGGAACCAAGGTGCTTCGCAAGACCAAGGGAGCGTAGCCCGTGGCGTGCTGGATGGCGTGGCCTGCCTCATGGGCCGCCACCCCCACCGCCGCAATGGAAGGCTGACCGTACACCGGCTCGGAAAGGCGCAGCTTTTTGGAACTTGGATCGTAGTGATCCGAAAGCGATCCTTGAACAGGCTCGACGGCGACATCTTTTATGGAATTCGACTTTAACAAAAGAAGCGCCGCATCCCGGCCCGAAATATTCCGTGAGCATCGTATGTGGGAATATTTGGAAAACGTGGACTTTACCTTGACCTGCGCAGTCATGGAAAGAATCAGAGTCGGAGCCACCAGAATTAAAAAGTACGTGTCAATAAACATACGCTTACTATGCAGGTATGGCCGGGGCTTTGTCAAGGCGGCCCCTTGTTTTTCCCGCCCCCCGCACGGTATACTTGACCCATGAAATCGAAGAATTCCGCAAGATGTCTTGCCGTAACGCTTTTCGTGCTGTTTCTGGGAGTTTCCTGCGCATCAGGGTCTGCGGTAATACCAGAGGACTTAACCCCCATGCAGCTAATTCAGCGGGGTCAGGAAGCTTCGTCCCAAAACAGGTTTTCCCTTGCGCTCCGGCATTACCATGCGCTTATCGAAAGGTTTCCGGACAACATTTACTTTATCTGCGCCGCAGAGTACGAAATAGCGTTCATATACTACCGGCGGGGAAATCTTGAAGAGGCCAGAATCAGGTTCAACAACCTTTTGGCGCGCTACGACCACCCCGATGCGGAACTGCTTCCCCCTCAGTTTAGGGTGCTGTCGGAGATAGTTCTTGCCAGAATAACGGAAGCCGAAAACAACCGCCGCAGAAGATAGCGTAGCGCCTACTCAGCCAAAAGGATTGCGCTTATCCTGACATTCCGTTCCCTTGATTCGCGGAACACCATGTCCCTCGTAATCCTCCCCCTCGGCGTGGGGTGCGGCGGGGCGTCCCCTATAAGGATAATAAGCCTACTTTCGGCAGTCCAGGGGAACCTGATCAAACTGTCGTGCAGGCCCTCGTAAACCGCTTCGGGAATGTCCCCGCCCCCCCGTATGTTAATGCTGTTAAGATGCCGCTGAAAAAGGCTCAGGTCGGTGGTAAACGGGTGAACTCTGGTAAGGTATTCCTCGAAGTAATCCTTGAACCGCACCATGCCGATACGCCACTCGCTAAACTCCGCGATAACTTCCCGCAGCATGGGAACAAGCTCAGCGCGTATCCTTCCCATGTAGGGCCCCATGCTGCCAGTGGTATCCAGGCAAATCACAATATCCACCGCCCGGCCCGCTTCCTGCCGCAACAGCCGTTCTATCACCGGAACCAGTTCATCGGGAGTTGCCGCGTGGAGCAACTGTCCCCTTCCTTCCTGCGCTATCCGGATAAAGGCGGTTTCAGCCTCCGCCATAAAATTGCCAGCCGGTCTTTCTGGCGGGGTTTGAAGCGCCCGAAGCACAAAGGGATTATCGGCGAAGCTGCCCCGGTAATCCGCAAAGGGAAGGTTAAAGGCCCTGATGTTGAAGTAGGTTCCGTCCCTGACATGAACCAGCCCGTGGCGGCCCGGCGGATGGCCGTATTCCAGAACCCAAGGAATGTAGATGTGGAACGCCTGCCCCAGTTCCGGGTGCGAAACGGGCGTTGAAGAAACAAGGGAAAAAATCCCGCTTTCCCGTGGAATGGGAACGCCGTCCAAAAGCCTGATTTCATTGCCGTTGACCGGGTTCCACTCCCTAGAGCGGTAGGCGAAACTATGCTCCACCATTGCCGGGTCTCTGGTAGATTCAGTAAGAAGCACGGAAGCGATGTCCGGCGTTCTGCGGATAAAAAGGTGAAAGCCGCCATCACTGCGGAGTTCTATGCGAAGGTCGCCGGGGCCAAGCGACAAATTCTGCCCAAAGGCAGGAATTCCGGCGGCGAGAATGATAAACAGGCAAAACAATTTTGTAATCATACCCTATATTATCGGAGTAATCCGGTTATAGAGACAAAAAAAGGGGCCGTTTCGGGCCCCTTTGCGGTTAAGTGTACAGTTAAGGCTGCTAAGGCTGCGATGCCTTATTTTTTGTGCATGGCTTTTACTTCATCAACCCGTGCCTTCTGGTAGTCGGACAAGGTGTTGTATGTTGTTCCCGAAAACAGGATGTGGAAGGGGTCTCCTACGTCCGTTTCGATGCCGCTCATTTCCTCCACCACTGCGTGCGAGCAGAATGGCACATACGAGGTGCTGTAACCGCCTTCGTGCAGGGCGACCAATTTTCCGCCGCAATGCGCTTCAGCCAACTGCCTCATAAATTTGGTCATTCTCCGGTAGCCTTCGACAGTTACCATCATTCTTGCCAAGGGGTCAAAGATATTCGCGTCCTGCCCGGCGGAGATAATGATAAGCTGGGGCTTAAACCTGTCGGCTACCGGCTTTACCGCTTCTTCTAGGGCGTACATATACCCGGCATCTCCCGTGCCTGCGGGAAGGGGGATGTTAAGGGTGGTTCCTTTCCCGGCTCCTTCGCCAATTTGACCAATTTCGCCACGCCCAACGGGGAAGTAATTTTCCTGATGAAGGGACACAAAGAGCACATTGGGGTCTTTGTAAAATGCGTCCTCTGTGCCGTTTCCGTGGTGGACATCCCAGTCAATGACCATGACTCTTTCAAGGCCAAGTTCCTTGCGCGCGTAAAGGGCAGCGATGGCGGCATTGTTGAATATGCAGTACCCCATTCCCCTGTCCGCTTCCGCATGATGTCCGGGCGGCCTTGTAAGCGCATACGCATTGTCGCAGGTGCCTTTTACAACGGCTTCTACCGCCGCGATAGCGCCGCCCGCCGCCAGCGCCGCAATTTCGTAAGAGCCATTCCCAACCACTGCCAATACGCCGCAGTCGCCGCCGCCGGATTTGCTTAAGTGCTTAACCCTGTCGATATGGGCGCTGGTGTGAAAATACTTTAGTTGCTTTTCCGTTGCCGGATAGGGCTTAATTAAATGAAGTTTGTCATACACCCCGCTGCGCTCCAGCAAATTCTTGAAGCGGCGCTTACTTTCGGGGCTTTCCGCAGAGCCGTCCGGCTGGATATACCCGCCCGGCGGCAACGCCAAAGCGGCGCTCCCGGTGTCATGCCAAAAATAACTTTCATCACAGATAAACGCAGTTTTCCTCATACATAACTCCCTGATAACGATTTGATGGCAGTTTGTGTCATGCCATTAGAGTGTGATTATACCACATGAGCGGGGCGTTGTGCCAGAGGCTTATGCTGGGTGCTGGGCGAGATAAAAATCCGGCGTATAAAAGTTTTTGAAAAAATTCCCGCAAGAGTGGTTGACGTTTAGCCAATAACTGGGTATACTTTTTTTTAATGGTATTTGTTGCCACTAGTAACGCAATTTCCCCGTCCGTAAAACTGCCGCTTCTGGCGGCTGTTGTGGGATGCGTTACCCCCCCCCCCCCCCCCTCATCTCTTTTCTTTTTCATCCCTTCCCGCCCTTTTTTTTTTTTTTTTTGCTAAAAAAAACACCCCCAACAAAAATAACAACCCCCCCACA
>WQUW01000115.1 GCA_009781915.1 Treponema sp.
ATACATCGAAATGTATTACAACAGACGCCGTAGACATTCGGCAATCGGATATGCTACACCTTTAGCATTAACAAATAATTTAGCGGCTTAATTCACTGTCCAAAAAATCGGGGGAACTCCAAGTTTTAAGTTTTTCGGGATTATCGCTGTGGCGATAGTCGGTTTTTCGCTGACAGGCTGTGCTACAAACATTGCGGGTGTGCGGTCGGGCTGGGACACTAATCAAGTGCCGCTCTTTGCCATAGGCGGGTACGTATATATTCGTGACCATACCATCCTTGGCACGGTGCAGATAGAGGGAACAACAACACGCATTATCCGCCTTGGCATTCCCTTTACCAGAATTGAATTCTCCCTTTTCAGTTTTACCAGCCAGCAGATAACCTACGCCAACTTGCTTGCCGAAGCGCAACGGCAGTTTCCCAACGCCAATGTCGTTACCAGTGTGCAAATTGACCGCATCGACTCCAACATCTTGTTTTTCTTCAGCACACGCAGGTACATCGCAACAGGGCTTGCCATAGAAGCGTGGGCGGAGGCGTACCGGTAACGCCGGGGGCGCACGCATTGCACTCACCCGCCCCCATGCGGTATAATCACCCATGCCGTGCGCGCAACTATCGTGCGGCAGAAAACGGCTGCCTTTATATGGGGGGGTTATTTACGTGAACAGTTCAGAAAGTTATGCGCCCAGTGCAAAAAACATCGTCAAGTTTGCCGCCATGTCCGTTGTCGGCGTATTTTTGTTTATGGTTCCCATCCCCCACACAATGCCAGACGGCAATGTTGTGTTCAACATCCCGCTGGGGTACGCCATAAACTGGCTGGGCAGCGCCATCAATTCCGTGCAGGTAAACGGCTTTGGGCTGATTTTCCTGTTGGCCTGTGTAGTTATCACCGTTTCTTTTCTGGGATCGGCGCTGGCCTATACCGTAAAGCCCGCCTTTATCATGAACTCTGACAAGCTCAAAAACCTTTTCCTTTGCAACATCGTTTACTTCATCAGCAAGGCCGTGGGAGCCGTTCTCGCGTGGCTTGTGTTTTTCAGCGCCGGCCCCGATTGGCTTATCGGCTGGGGCGGCGGGCGGCTCATGATGGACCTTATCGCCAGCGGATCGGGGCTCATGGCTATCTTCATTGTTATAGGCATCGCAATCCCCCTGCTTACCGATTTTGGCCTCATGGAGTTTCTGGGCGTGCTTATCAAAAAGGTGATACGCTTCCTGTTTACCCTGCCCGGACGCTCTTCCATAGACCTTTTGGGCTCGTGGTTTAGCTCGTCAGCCGCTTCGGTCATAATTACCCGTGACCAGCACGAGAAAGGCTATTACACAGGCCGGGAAGCCGCCGCCATCTGCGTGAACTTTACGCTAGTCTCCCTGCCCTTTACCTTTGTTGTGGCATCTACAATAGGCCTTACCGCGTATTTCGCCTTGTTCTATGTGGTTATCTGCGTTACAGCGATACTCCTTGCCGTCATCATGCCCCGCATATGGCCCCTGAGCAGGATCAAAGACGAGTACCTTCCCGAAGTAGGCAAGCAAATCGAAGAAGAAACGCCCGCGAATGTCTGCATATTCAGGCAGGCCGTTAAACTCGCCGGTCAGCGCGCGGGCAAAACCGGCCCCACGCACGTAGCGAAAGCGGGACTTTCCAACTGGCTTAATATCTTTATGGACCTTATCCCCATCATTCTCGCGTGGGGAACGGTCGCCCTTGTTATTAACGAAGTAACTCCGGTTTTCCGCCTATTGTCGTGGCCCTTTGGCCAGTTTTTGCGGCTCTTGCAAGTCGAAGGGGCCATGTACTACGCCCACATCGCCATAGTCGGCTTTATTGATATGTACCTCCCCGCCATCTTGATGGGAACCGAAGCGCCAATACACACCCGCTTTATTCTGGGCGCGCTGTCCATCGTGCAGATTATCTACATGGCGGAAACAGGCATTCTTATCCTCAAGTCGAAAATCCCCTTGAACATTGGGCACTTGGCGATTATCTTTGTGATGCGAACCATTTTCGCCCTGCCGGTTATCGTTCTTTTGGCAAGGCTGTTGTTTCGCCCCGCAATTGGCTAGAAAAGGTTCACCGGGGCCGTCCTGAAAACTTCAAGTTCGGACAGCCGCCGGTGTACGCAAACGATATTACTTTACTTTTTTTCGATAGATTTTTTCGATGGCTTGGCAGCCGCTTTCCGCTTGCCGGCTTGGGCCTTTTCCTTTGGGGGGCCGGTCGGCTTTTCGTATTTGGAAATACCTTTCAGCACGTCTTGCAATTTCCTGTCATTTGCCGCCGCCTCCATACCCATCTCCAACTGTAAGTCCAGCCAGAACGAAGGGGGGTGGCCGAAAAACTTGGACAAGCGAAGGGCCGTGGGGATAGTGATTCCAGTAACGCCAATAGTGATCTGGCGGACTGCCGAAGTGCTCAACCCTATCTTTTTCGCAAGCGAAAAAGGGTTCAGCCGGTACTCTTCAAGGAGGGCCTTGAGAGTAGCAGCCGGGGTTTGCGATACTTTTTTTGTCATAAATAACTCCTCTCGCAATGTAGTTGTTACTTATATTAAGCATCAAAACGGGGCGGATGTCAAGCGAAATGTTAGAATTGACACCATAAAATCAAACCCCGCCGCCTAAAACCAGCGCGTATTCCGCCGCGTAGCGCCTGAGCCGGGGATTGTCCGGGGCGATGGCAAGGGCCTGCCTAAGATAGTACAGCGCCCGCCTTTCGTCCCGGCGGTGGTGGTGAATCTCGAACATGGCGATAAGGGAATCAAGGTTGCGGGGATACTCGAAAAGGCTGGAGCGGAGGTCTGCCATCGCCAGCGCCTCGGTGTCCCTGATCCGGCTGCGGAGGTAAAGGTAACGGCTGCGAAGCGGGCCGCTGGGCACTGCGGTAAGGCGGTTTTCTATCATTGTGGAGGCTTGAGCGGTAAGGCTTGAGTCAATTAAGGCTGAAATATAGGCGATGATGCCGTCGTCGTTGGCGGGAGCCAGCCTGTGGAGTTCCCGCGCGAAGGCAAGGGCGGCGGCGTTGTTTCCCTGTGCGCGCTCCAGCGTATGCGCCGCAAGCAAATCCTGAAAGGAGCGGCGCTGGCCCAAAAGCCGGTTCAGGTAGCCCCGGGCAGCCGTCCATGCCTCCCGGCGGATAGCGTCGTCAAGGGCAAGGGCAATGACTTCCAAAGAGGGCGAGGGAACAGCCATGAGATGCCCCAGCAATTCCCTGCCTTCGTCCTGATCCTGCGCAACAGGCGATGTCAAAAGAAGCCGGGCGGCGTATACCGTGGCTTGGTCGTGAATATCCCTGTTAGCCGGGGTTTGCGGGCTTCGCAATATGGTTCTAAGGTAGTTCAGCGCCGCGTTCCGGTTGTTAAAGCCTTCCGCCTGAACTCTGGCGCGGAGAAACAGGTACAGCGTGTTGCTTGGGTTGATTGTGGCGAATATGTCCAAGGGCGACTGAGCGCTAAGGAACTGGCCCTGTTCCACCAGAATATGGGCTCTCATCAAAACAAATTTCGCGTCCCGGCTGTTTTCCTGAAGAATCGCGGTTGCCAAAGCTCCGGCCCGGGGCCAGTTGCCAAGGCGGTAATAGGCCAAGGCCAGTTGGCGCTTAACCTGAAGGTTGCCGGGAAAGTGAGCCATTACGTCCTGCAAAAAGCGCATGACCTCGGCAAGATTGCTCTGGGTATCCATAATCCGGGCAATCCCCAGCGCCGCGGGGAAGAATTCCGGGAACTGATCCCACATACGGGAATATTGCGTGGAAGCGTCCTGCAGCCTGCCGGTTTGCTCGTACACAACCCCTATAAAATAGCCTGCCAGCACCGATTCGCTGTTCAACGCTTGGGCCCTTCTTAGATCAGGCAGTACGGCAAGAAACCGCTGTGCCGGGACAACCCGCTCGGCAATGCCAGTCTGCAGGGGCCCGTCGGGACTGCGGCTTCTGTCGGGGTAATAGGCGAGGAACGGCAGGACAAATTCCAGATAGTCCACGGAATTAGGCCGGGGAGAGGTGTAAACACCCGCTTCTACTTCCCTAAGAATGCGGGCGTAGATATGGGTCAGGGGAGGATCGCGGGGGGGAAGCTGAGTCCGCACCGACGGATACAGGGTTCCCAGAAGGGTAACATTGACAAAGTTCATCATGCGCCCGAATTCCGTAAAGCCCAAATCCCGGCTGCGGATAATCTCCAGGGCGTACAGGATGGATTCGGGCGTACCCCGCTCTGTGTGAAAGCGGATTTGGTCTACAATTCCCCCGCCGCCGCCCGATGGCTGGGGAAGCGGAGGGGCCGGGGGCTGGATCGTTATGGGAACTTCCGTTAGCGGGACGGTTCCATTGGGTACAGCCGCCGAGTTGCAGGAAGCCCACAGCAGGGGAAGGCAAAAGAGCGCCAGAAAAGAAAAAGCGGAAAGCCCCCGCGGCCCTTTACGTGCGGATATTGACAGCCTATCCACTTTTGCGGCCCCCAAGGGAAATCAGCACCAAGGTAAGCCCCCCAAGCAGAATAATCAGGGGCCACCAGCCGTATATAAAGGAGCGGAAAGAGAAGGGAACAATGCGCAGAGAGAACACCAAAAGCACGCATCCGAGCATAACAAACGAACAGGAAGAAACAATGTACCTTTTACGAAGGGCCCCATACCGCCGCCAGCCCATAGGAAGCAGGGCAAGGCCGGAAAAGACCGAAAGCAGGGGCCACGCGCGGGAAAACGGTATGGCGATAATTCCCAGCGCCGAAAGAAAGAGGAACATGCCCGTCATCATAAAAAGCGAGGCGAAAAAAAGGTACGCGGGCCGCTTGTTAAGCCGCACGGCAAAGACCGCAAGGAGGGCCCCGGCGACCACAAGCAGAAAAGCGAAGAATACCGAAATGGGGGAAACCCCTTCCAGAACCCCGACCAGAAAGCTCACCCCCAAAACCATAAGAAAGAGACCTGCGAAAAATACAAGGTTCGCGGTAAACCTGCGGACTGGTCTGGGTATCATATATCAAACTATATCGACATACTCCCATCTTGCCAATAGACGCTCGATGTAGTAGGGTGAAAAAGTCATGAAAAGAAAAGAAATTATCAAAGTTCTGGCGCTTTCTGTGTCGATAGTTGTAGTGATGGTTAGTTTTGCGCGCTGTCAAGGCATAGGCGGTTTTTCCGGGTTCAACGGAACTCAGGCGAATGTTAACCCGTATTTTATCACCGGAGATCAGGGGGATCAGGAAGTTTTAAGGGAACTGTTCGCCCTTCTTCCCCTCGAAGCCGGGAACAGCCGGGGACAGTTGGCGATTGTCAGGGAGATCGCCGCCATCTATCTTAGGCAGGGGGAGTTCGGCAGGCTTGTCAATTTCCTTAACGGGCGGGTACACCAGTATCCTGACGATCCGTTTAACGCCTACTACCTTTTTATGATTGCCTTTGCCCACCAGCAAAAGGACGCCCTCCCGATTGCGGCTCTGTACTTCGACATGATCGTGAAAAACTACCCCGATTTGGAGGTTCAGGGCAGGTCGATACACCTTGCCTCGCTAAACCAGCTTGTTACTCTGGTAACTGACCCCCGGCAAAGGGTGTGGTACTACGAGGAACTGGTTTCCCGGTTTCTGGATCAAATAGACCCGGCACTGACCTTTTTTATGCTGGGTCAGGCGTATGAAAGCATCGGGGAATGGGACAACGCGATACGGGCCTATACCCGCTTCCTTGCCAATTCCCGCCCCGGTTTCGCCGTTCCCGGCTTTCCTGACGCTTACAGCTACGCAAGGCGCATGGTGGATTTTAGCAATTCCGCCAGAAACTGGACATTTGAAAGCCTCGATGCCTTGGCGGGCGCTGTCAGGTCGGCGCTTGGGGCCAGCGCGTCAGGGCGGCTTATGCGGTATCAGGCCAGAGCGAACTTCTTTACCCGCACATGGGAAAGCGAAGATTCCGCTATCGGGGCGACCGCGGGACACGCGACGTTTAACCTTGCCGGGTTTATGCAGAGAAGCCAGATACGCTACGCGAATACGCTGGAAGTAAGTTCCAACGGCAACGAGGCGTTCCTGCGGACGTGGGGCTGGGCCCTGCATCTTCCCACATGGTACTTTTACTTTAGAAGGATACACTTCCCCCCCGATCCGGAAATGCATGGCCGGTGGGAATGGGCGGGGATTTTTTACGGAGAGCGATTCTGAAAACCATTTTTTTTCTTGCCGCCGTTCTTGTCTGCTTTGGCTGGGCGGGCGTACTGCCGGCGGCCGGCGCGGAGGGCGAGGCCCTGTTTTCCCGGCCCGTCCGCGGTAACAGGAGCGCGCCTTCGCCTGAGCGGATTGCTATCGACCAAGGCCGCTTGGCCCCGCCGTTTCTGCCGGGAAACAGCCTGCTGCTGCTTCCGGGGGCGCTGGAAAGCCCCCTGACCCAGCGGTACATACAGCACAACGCTACCCCCGGCGGGCGGGCCTCGCTTGCCGCGATAATGAGAAGGGCGGGGCCGTACCTCGCGTTTATCAGGCAAAAAATCGCCTACATGGACTTGCCGCCGGAACTGGTGTACCTTCCGGTGATAGAGTCCGCCTATCTGCGGACGGCGGTAAGCCGCTCCGGCGCTGCGGGGCTGTGGCAGTTCATGGAAAACAGCATTTCCCCTTTCGACATACGGGTAACCGAATGGATGGATCAGCGGCGGGACTTCTGGAAGTCCACCGATGGGGCCCTGCGCAAATTGCGGGGAAATTACCGGGTTCTGGGCGACTGGCCCTTGGCGCTGGCGGCCTACAACGCGGGGCTTGGGGGGACACGGCGGCTTATGCAGTCCAGCGGGATTCAGGATTACTGGATACTCTCGGAAAGAGGGCTGCTTAGAGAGGAAACCCTCCATTACGTGCCTAGGCTCATTGCCGCCGCCTACGTGCTTTCCAGCCAGCGGCGCTTTGGCATAGTCGCGGACTGGCCCGAAGACCCCCAGTGGCAGCGTATTCCGGCGGGGGGGCGTTCCATTGACCTTGCCGTTCTCGCGCAGGCGGCGGGCGTGGATGCCCAGCAGTTGATATGGGCGAATCAGGAACTTGTCTACGCCGTTACCCCGCCTGAGCCGGGGTTTTACCTGAAAGTCCGGGGAGCGGATGCCCAAAGGATAGCCGCCGCCCTTGCCAGGGACGATGTTGCCCTGTTGCGTTACCACGTACACACCATCCGCCCCGGCGATACCCTGCTTTCCCTGGCCCGCCATTTCGGCGTTACGGTGAATCAGGTACACGCCGCCAATCCCGGCATTCAGGAAAGATACCTTAGAATAGGAAGCCGCCTTCGCATCCCCGCCCTTGGGGACGACAGCGTAGGCCCATACCAGAGGGCCGCTCCCGCGCGGGAACACATCGCTTTTGACGGGATTCACCTTGTAAAAAGGGGGGAAACCCTCTGGTCTTTGGCTAGAGCCTACGGGGTAGACCCTGAAGTTCTAGCGGAAGCCAACGGAATGCAAATAACCGACATTCTGCACGAAGGAAGAGTCCTTAGAACGCCGATACTGCAATAAGAGATGACACGGAAAAACTGTATAAAACCGGCTGGTTTGGGCGCTATGCCCCGGATTTCGCCAATTGCCCTTGCGCTGTTTCTGGCGGCATTGCTTCCACTTTCGCCGTGGGCAAGCGAAAGCCACGTTCACTTTGACGTTTCCGCCTCGGTCGACTGGCGCAGCGGGGAACTCTTTGCCCAGACGAGTTTTAACCTGGCCCAAGCGGGCTTGAGGCTTCCTTCGGGGCGGCTTATGGGAGAGGATGTCCTTCAGCGGGCGTGGCCCCGGCTGTCCAGGCCGTACCTGTTCTCTATCAGGGTGGATTCCGAGTTCACGGTGGGGGATTTGGTTGAGCGGGGGGAGATTTCCCTGCGGGACATTGACAGCATTAGCCGGAACGCGCGGATGACTCCTCCCAGCCTTTCGCCGGACATGACCAGCATGACCGGCAGGTACACGGTATCGCTGGAAGAACTGGGCGGCCTTCTTGTCCGGCACAGGCGGGCGGCCGAACCGGACAGGCCTCTGATTCCGGTTCCGGCGGCGGATTACACGGGTATCATCATAATAGCGGACCGGGAGCTTCCTGTCCGGGGCAGGCACGGCACGGCCCTGATTCAGCCCGGCCTTTTCCCCAGAATATGGGACACGCAGATGAACCTTATCTTTGAGCGGAACATGACAGACCCGCTTGTGCTTAACGGGGCCCTGATTGTGCGCTATGCCGCACCGGAAAGCGTCCTGCGGCCTACTCCTTCGGGCCTTGAAGGGGAACTTGCCGCCTTTGCCGGACCCCGGCCTTTGCGTATTTTCGCACGGGAAGCCTTTGGCATTTACCCGACAGACCCTGTCATAGACCGCAGCGATGCCCTGCGGATTCTTTCCAGCGACAATAACCGCCGCCTTCTGCGGGAGGGCCGGGTCGTGCTGGTGCTGGACGCGGGACAACTGGGGCTGCCCCCCGCCGCGCATGAGCATTTTCGCTAAAAGCCCCGGCAGGGGAGGATATACGGTTTAAGAAGCCGCCTAGGGAACCCGCTCCGGAGCCTCGGTCTCGCCCCCCCGCCGCGCGTGAACATTTCCGCTAAAAGCCCCGGCAGGAGAGGATATACGGTTTAAAAATCCCGCATGGGGAACCCGCTCCGGAGCCACGGTCTCCTATGCGGAGAGTCCACGCAAATGGCTTCTTAAACCGTATATCCTCCCCTGCCGGGCATTCCGCTGATGGCTCACGCACGGCGGGGGCATTGCTGGGGGCCTTCCCGGCGGAGCCGGGAAGGCTGTGCAAAGCAAGCGGGGCCGCCCGTAGAACGGACAGCTCCGCCCCCTACAGTGCCTGTTAGCGGCGAGCCCTTAGCCAGCGGCTGGCTCCGCTGGGCAGTTCCAGCCCGGCGTCAGCTCCGATGGGTGCGGAATAGCCGTTCCAATCATCCCACTCCCATATGATTTCGAAAGCCCGTTCTACTGTGGCGGCTTGGTATCTATGAACTTGCGTATTGTTGCTGTCAAAAAGATACACCACGGCGTAGGCTGTTTCGGAATCAATATCCCAATCGCCATCAGCGGTTTCTCTATCTCTGATCACAAACCCGAAATTAACAACAGCCCTTCCGTACATATCAAGGGTCTGAAAGGCCGCCGCGAAAGAGGCGGACACACCTTCCTCAAAATAAAGAAATGAACCTGACTCCCACCCACGTACAGTATATGACCATCTTGCGCTCGCAACTACCGTTCTTCCATGAGGGGCTAAAAACCACTGGTGAGTAGCTTGGTAGGATCGG
>WQUW01000116.1 GCA_009781915.1 Treponema sp.
GAACCGGGAAACGCTTAATTTACTGCGTGAATTGGAAGGATTGGGCCTTATTCGCTTGCAAAATTCTGTTTCTAAGGATATCACCCAAGAGGGCACTCATTCCAATCGCTGGCTGCGGGGATGCTGCAAGAGCCTGCCAAAAGGCTCGGTAAACGAATTCCTTGCGCGTTGTCGAGCCGACAAGGATCGGGAACTAGCCACAGAAAGCCTCCAAGGGTAAGGGCGCACACGCTATGTCCAATTATCTCCTTGACGCCTGTGCGGTGATTGCCCTTCTCAACGATAGAAGAAGGGGCAGACATTGTCAACAACCTCCTTGATCAGGCAGAACGCGGGGAAATTACCCTAAGCATGAATGCTGTCAACCTGCTTGAAGTCTACTATGACCGGATCAGGGTAGCCGGAGCTGACCGGGCCGACACCATTATCCGCGAAATATACAACACCTTTCCAATTTTCATTACAGAGGTGCTTAGCCCCGGCATTGTTCGAGAAGCTGCCCATCTTAAAGCTACAGGCAAAATGTCCTTTGCTGACACTATACTCGTAGCAACCGCTCGCTGCACTGGAGCAACTGTCGTAACCTGCGACCACGCCGAGCTTGATCCTGTAGAAAGACAGGGGCACATTCAATTCATCTGGATTCGCCCACGGTAACGGAACTGTAGGCGTTTCTCAAGGGACGCTGCCCGCTAACCATTGATATACCCTCCACAAAAAATTACACCACACCCAAGTACGCTTTGCGCACCTCGGCGTTATTAACCAAAGCCTCGCTTTTGTCAGCCAGAATAACCTGCCCCGTTTCCAAAACATAGCCCCGGTCGGCAATTTGCAAGGCTTTAACAAGGTTTTGCTCGATAATAAAAATGGATTTGCCTTGCTCTTTCAGGCCGCTTAGAATGCGAAACACTTCATCCACAACAATGGGCGCGAGCCCTAGCGATGGCTCGTCCAGAATTAAAAGTTCAGGCTCCATCATCATGGCGCGGCCTATGGCAAGCATCTGCTGCTGTCCGCCGGACAACGTTTCCGCAGGCAGGCTGCGCCGTTTCCAGAGGATCGGAAAAATCTCGAAAACCGTTTTCATTAGTTCTTCGCGTTTGGGCTTGGTGCGCTTGGTGTACGAGCCAAGAATTAAATTGTCCGTAACGGACAGCGAGCCCAAAACGCCCCGGCCCTGCGGGATATGCGCTATGCCCATTTCCGCGCGGGCATAGGCGGGCATGGCGGCTAAATCCTTGCCAAACCATGTTATGCCGCCCGACTTTATCTTTATCTCGCCGGAAATGGATCGCAGCACCGTGGTCTTTCCGGCTCCGTTCGAGCCAACCAGCGCTACCACTTCCCCCTTATCAATATGCATATTGATGTCAAACAAAACACGCAAATCCCCGTATCCCGCGCATACTTGAGTCAATTCCAGCATCCTCATACCTTGTAGCCCTCCCCAAGATACGCGCGTATAACTTCGGGCTTTTTCATAACATCCGCCGGAGCGCCTTCCGTAAGATGCCGCCCTTCGAGCATAACAATAACCCGCTGGCACAGATTAACAACGGCGGACATAACGTGTTCGATAAATAAAATCGTTATGCCCCGGCTGTTAATTTTGCGCACGACTTCCAGACTTTCTTCAATTTCGCTGGGGGTCAGGCCCGCAAGACATTCGTCCAGCATCAAAATCCTTGGCTTTGCCGCAAGTGCCCTGGCCATATCCATCCATTTGCGTTTTTCTATCGGCAGTTTTGTGGATTTTTCGTTCAGCATTTTTGTAAAGCCAAGGAACTCGATAATTTCCTCTGTCTGCCTTCGGGCTTCTTTCAGGGATTTGTTGTAAAGCATTGCCACAGTGTATATGTTGTCAAAAACAGTCATGTCAGAAAATGGCTTGGGCGTTTGAAACGTGCGGGCGATGCCCATCTTTGCCCTAAGCGGTGTGGGCTGTTTGTCCAGAATGTGCTTTGAGCCGTCAGCGCCATAGTAGATTATTTCGCCTGAATCGTGGTTATACACGCCTGTCATTAAATTCACGGTGGTGGATTTGCCGCACCCGTTGGGGCCTATCAAACCTAAAATCTCGCCTTCGTATACATCAAAGCTAAAGGTATCCACCGCATGAACGCCGCCAAAGGACTTGTCCATGTTTTTAACTTCCATGATTTTTACGCCGGGATTTTTTTTGTCAGGCTCCACGGGATTCCCTCCTTGCTGTGCCCATTCTTTTCTTTACCAAAAATGTTTTCGCGCTGTCAAATAAAGAAGCCAGGCCGTTTGGTCTAAATAGCACGATAACCACAATTAACAGGCCGTACAGTACCCAGTGGGCTCCCCCATGCCCGATGCGGGCAAGGTGTATGTTGGACACTTCAAGAAGGGGGATTGTAACAAGCGCCCCAAGCAGGGGGCCGAACTTTGTGCCCATGCCGCCCAAAATGGCGACAATCGCTATTCGTATGCTCATGTTGTGGGAAGCGAATGTGTTGGGGTCTACCATGCGAAGCATGAACACGTACAACGTGCCTGTTATGGACAGCATCGCGGCGGACAGCATAAAAGCTTTAAGTTTAACCCGTGAAGATTTTATGCCCAAAGATTCCGCCGCGTCCTGATCCTCGCAAATCGCCCTAAGATAATACCCAAGCCGGTTTCTTTCGATAAAAATAACGATGCCTGTCGTTATAATCATCCACCCAAGGGCGATAAAATAATACGGGCGCAGCAAAAAATCCGTAAAGATAAGGTGAAAAACCCTGCTTTGCGGCTGATGCGGGAAAGAGATGCCAAGGTTGCCGCCGGTGAAGCCCGAAAAATATATCAAAAGCTGGCGAAAAATGGTTGTGCAGGCGATGGTTGCTATGGCAAAGTACACGCCCCGCAATCTAAAACAGGGAAGGCCGATAATCACGGCGACCATAACCGCCAGCGCCGCCCCCGGCCACATACTGATTAGGGGAGATATTTGAAGGCCGTCATGTCCGGGGGGGCCCACAAAAAGCAGAATTGACGTGTAAGCTCCTATGGCAAAGAATGTTGACGATGCCCACGAGGTTTGCCGCCCATAGCCGCCTATGATATTCCATGCGTTACCCATCGCGGCGAAAAAAAGAATCTCCATCCCGACACGTATGAAATACCGGCTTGGTATGCGGCCCAAAATCAGTTCCACAACAAAGGGATAAATTACTGCTATTACAAGAAAGGCGGCGGCAAGAGACAGGGAGAGTCTATTTTTTTTGAACGTTTCCGCAAGCGTTATCATTACGCCGTCCTCCTTCTTTTGCCCAATATGCCGTATGGCTTGAATATAAGAACCAAGATCAGCACAAGGTTTACGGCAACGGGCGCAAGGGCAATGCTGATATAGGTTGACGTGAACGATTCAACAAGGCCGATGATAAGGCCGCCCAAAAACGCGCCCTTTATGTTGCCCAAGCCCCCCAGCACCATCGCTGACATGGCAACAAGGCCGAATGGCTCCCCCGCCGCCGGAAAGATAAGCTGAACCGGAGACAAAAGCAGGCCCGAAACGCCCGCGAACATTGTCCCGATGGCAAAGGCTGTCGTGTACACCATGCCGCCGCGGATGCCCAGCGACTCGGCGACTACCCTGTTCTCTGATGTCGCGCGCATGGCACGGCCTATGTCCGTCTTTGTCAAAAACCAGTTTACAAAAATAACGAACACCACCGCCGAGATAAAAGCGATAACCCTTGAGACGGGAAACATCGCACCCAAAAATTCCCACGACCCCATACGCAACTGCGGGGACACGGGAAGAGACCTGAAATTCGCGCCAAAGATAAGCTGAAGCAGGTTTTGAATCATGAAGGAAAGGCCGATGGTAAGAAGGATATAATTGCTGTCCCCCTGCCCCAAAACTTTTCGTATTGATGTCTGGAAAACGATGCATCCCAAAAGGTACATTCCGGCGGCAACGGGAAAAATAAGCCAATACGGCGGGGAATGTTCCGGCATAAGCGTATAAAACACATATGTGAAAAACATTCCCACAACAAGAAAATCGCCCTGGGCGAAGTTCACGATTTTCATAACGCCGTGAATCATTGTAAGCCCAACGGCGATTAGGGCAAACACCCCGCCCATTAAAAGCCCGTTTACAATTACCTGCAGAAGCATACCGTTATCCCTTTTTTAAGATAAGGCCGAATGGCGATATTCGCCCTCCGGCCCGGGCCAGCTATTGTCCAAAAGGCAGCATTGTCGCCGGATTTAAAAGGGGAGCGGCGGCGGCCTCGGGCGGAAACACAGCCGTTGGCCGGTTGTTCTGCCATTGCATCATGATGGGTTCGGAGCCCAAATTTTGCCCCGTAACAGGGTCAAACGAGCCGTACCCGTTTATAACGCCGAACCAGCAGGTATTTGTCGCGTTCATCCTGCGCAGTTCATCACGAATACGAACCGGATCGGTAGTGCCAATGTTTTCGATGGCGGCATACGCAAGCATTATGCTGAAAAGCGTGGGGCCCGCCTGACCGGGGATAAACTCGCCGAAGGTTCTCTCGTAAAAATCATTCATTATCATCCAGCCTTCATGCTCCCTAGCGCCCCTTTGATCCCAAACCCACGAGTCAACAGAGGTAAGGCCGTTTACCGCTTCGCCCAAGTCCACAAACAAAGACGGCCATGTCATGGCTGAACCGCCCCCAACTACCAGGGGATTGAAGTTCAAAACGCCCATAGCCGTGAAAATAAGGCTTAAATCGGACGGGAAAGAACTTGGCAGTAAAACATTTACGCCCGCGTGCATAAGAGCGGTAACCAGCGGAGTGGCGTCCGTGAAGGTGGGAATGTTGTACGACTGGTCGAAAACCAGGTTAAGTCCCCGCTGTTGAACATGAAGCCTTGTGTTGTTGGCGTTGTCTGTTCCCCATGCGTCATCCGAAAAAACAAGGCCAAGGCGAAGTTCGGAAATGGGGATACCCAAAAGGCCAGCGTAGTATTCAATAAAATCCAATTGCATGGGGATAAAAGCAGCCGATGTCGCGGCAGGCTGGAACGTGAACTGAAACCCGCCATGAGATATGGCGGCGTTTGCCGCCGCAGACGTAATCTGCGGGATTTGGAAGGCTTCCGCAATCGGCTGGTTGACCAGCGTGATACTTGAATTGGGATTGCCGATAACAACCGAGAACGTGCCTGTTCCAAGAGCCTGCTCGAAGGGGGCGGCGGCTTGGGCGGCGTCCGATGTGGAATCCACGATAACAAATTCTATGGGCCTGCCGCCAAGAGAGGGAAAGCCGCCCAAAACGGTGTTGATATACCATTCTGCAGTCTGCGCCGCCATACTAACCTGACGGCCGGATTCCGCATTCGGCCCCGACATCATGGCGCTCATAAGAAAGCGCACAGGGCCGTCTTGCGGTTCCTCCCTGCGGCATCCGGTAAACAGCACAGAAGAAGCCAGCAGAACACCTGCGGCTATAAAAAATATTCCTTTTCGCATCTCTTACCTCCAAAATAAGTAACCTAAAATAATTATCGCCAAAGAAGGCTCTATTGCACCCGCACCAGTTCTATCACGAAAACCAAAAAGCTGTTGGGCGGGACAACGTCTCCCACGCCCCGGTCGGCGAATGCCAGCTCCGGCGGAAGAATGACCGTCCGTATTTCGCCCGTATTCATGGCCATAATGGCCTCGTCCAGCCCCGGTATGATGGCTCCCGTACCCACCGGCAGTTCCTCGGAGCCGCCTGTAAGGTTTGAGTCATGAAAGTACCTTCCCGCAAGAGACCTTCCCCTAATGTTGACCACGGCGGTACTGCCGGGCGCGGGGCGCGGGCCGGTTCCGGCTCTGTCCACAATCCAGCGCAGGCCCGAAGGCGAAACGGAAGCGTTGGGGTATCGCTGTTCCATTAGGGCAATGTCCGCCTCCCGCTGAACCTGAATTCTCGCGGCGTTTGCGGCCCCGGCGTTGCGGAGCAGGGCGTCAAAGGTTTCCTGATCCGCCCGGAAGGCATTGGCCCCGGCTCCGTTGCGGATGATGGTAACCCTGTCAATTCTGTCGCCCTGGCGAATGGCGTTTACCACGTCCTGCCCCTGAACGACCCGGCCAAAGACCGTGTGCCTGTCGTCCAGCCACGGGGTGGCGACATGGGTTATAAAGAACTGGCTGCCGTTGGTTCCCGGGCCGGAATTCGCCATAGAAAGCACCCCCGGACCATCATGCCTAAGGGCCGGGTCGATCTCGTCGGGGAAGCGATAGCCGGGGCCGCCCATGCCGGTTCCCTGGGGGCAGCCCCCTTGAATCATAAAATTGTCTATTACCCGGTGAAAGGTAAGGCCGTCAAAGAAAGGTCGGTTTCCGGCGCTTGTCATTCTGCCTTCCGCCAGGGCCACGAAATTGCAGACCGTTAAGGGCGTGCGTTCATGCTCCAAAAGCACGACAATATCCCCCCTTGTGGTGCTGATTCTGGCAAAGAGCCCGTCGTCAAGGGCCGCCGCCAGCGCAGCGTCAGCGGGAGTACGCCCCCCTTGAGCGCCCGCGTTTTCGGCAACGCAGGAAAGCATAAACACGCCCGCAGCAATGATAGTCAGAAAGCTAATGTTTGTTTTCATACCCGTATTATAGCAGGTGAGCGGGGGAATGGCAACCACGGCGCAATTTTACCCCGCCCTGATTTGCGGTGCTTTCCCTATTGCACTTTTGTCCGATATTAATATAGAATGGAGAAAAGGACGAAAGTATGGCAAAAAAGGTGAAAAAACTCTTATTCTCGCACCCTTCGGGTAGGATTTCGGCCCCGGCGGACAAACAACAAACAACAAACAACAAACAACAAACAACAAACAACAATAGCCTTCCGCATCTCCTGCAAACATTTAAAAAATTCCGCAACAGGAAAAACGCCGCCAGCGATACCGCTGCGAACGGCTTTTTCATATACAACAATACAGGAGGTTCTTCCATGAAAAGAACTCGGATTTTGCCGCGAGCGATAAGCGTTTTCGCCGCGGCTGCGCTTATTGGGTTTATGTCCATTTCCTGCGGTGGAAGCGGCAGCCCGGCGGACAACGGCAACGGCAACAACAACGGCCCCCTGCCTCCCGTTTACCACACCGTTACCTTTAACACAGGCGGCGGAACGCCCGTTCCTTCCCAACAGGTTCTGCACGGGCAGACAGCGACAAGGCCGGCCGACCCGACAAGAGAGGGCTACTACTTCCACGGCTGGTATGCGGACGAAGGTTTTAATACACCCTTTAGCTTTGACACACCGATTACCGCCCCCAGAACGCTGTTCGCGCAGTGGGGTTCCGATCCCCCGGCTTTCTTCACCGTTACTTTCAATGCCAATGACGGAACCCCCGCCCCTGGCCAGCAAACAGTGCAGAGTGGACACTTCGCAACTGAGCCAGAGATTACACGGACAGGCTGGTCGTTCGCTGGCTGGAGTACAAGCCCGACGCACCTCGTGCCTTTTGACTTTGAAACAATGCCGATTACCAGCGACATGACCTTGCATGCGATGTGGCAACAGATCCTTCACACCGTTACCTTCGACACAGGCGACGGATCGACAATTGCCCCCAGAAACGTGCAGGATGGACAAACTACCGCACCGCCCCCCAACCCGACACGCCCGGGCTATACCTTTGACGGCTGGTTCACCGATGCGGCGCACACCATTCCGTTTACCTTTGACACGCCGATAACAGCGCCGATAACGCTGTTCGCGCGGTGGGTCGAGGCTTCCACCCACACCGTTACCTTCTACACAGGCAGCGGGACGGCAATTCCCCCTGCGTCCGTGCAGGCCGGGCAGACTGTGCCGGCACCGCCAGCGCCAACCAGGGCCTTCGCCTTTACCCCGGCTCCGGGGCTGTGGAGAGGCCATCCTGATGCGTACACGTTTACCGGATGGCACGGCCCCGGCGGCACACCCTGGAATTTCGCAACCGGCACGGTAACCGCCGACATTACCCTTACCGCCCAATGGCAAGCCCCGGCCCCGGTTCCCGGTGTTCCGCTGAACAACGTAGCCGCCGCCGTGGCTTACGTTAACGCCAACCCCGGCGTGTTTACCCTGTTCCTGAGCGGGAACAGCTCCTCCAATGCGGCGCATACGCTGAATGTGGCGGGTGTTGACCTTACCATTATTGGCCTGGGCGGCAGGCGGTTAATATACCGGAGCAACAACGGCGTTTACTTTACTGTGAGCGGAACCGGCGTCAGCCTTACCATAGGGGACAACATTACCCTGCGGGGCCGTACCGCTGGTGTCGCTGGTGCTACCAATAACAACGCCACAGTAATTAATCTAACGGGGGCTGGTGCACATTTTGTAATGCTTGACGGCTCGCTGATTACCGGAAATACTAAGGGTGCGGCAACAATCGGTACGGCTGTTCAGCTAGGCTCTAACACCACTTTTACCATGAGAGGGGGAGAAATTAGCGGCAATAGGAACACCAATCAAGCTGCTGCTAACACCCTTAACACAGGAGGCGTTGCTGTAAACGAAAACGCCACTTTCATCATGGAAGGGGGCCGCATCACCGGCAACAATGTAGGAAACTCAGATATACTAAGGGATGTTTATGTTGCGCACAACGCCACCGGATTTTCCCTTAGCGGCGCCGCAGAAATAGGTGTGCTTACCCTAAACGCGACAAGCGCCACTGTTTTCAGGCCCGTTACCATTGAAGCCGGATGGACCGGCGCTGTAGAAACACTCAACCTGCGGGGTACAAACAGCAACGTAACTACCGTCGCCAATTGGTGGACGAATAACCAGGTATTGACTGGATCAGGGGTTAACGCCACGACCGTGGGACAGTTTACGCTTGGGGAATTTATCTCGAATGCATCATGGGAGAACCTAGAGTTGATCAGCCAGACGCACACGCTTGGGCCAAATGGCCACCTGTTGCAGTCGAACTAACTAACCGGGAGCGCGCGGCTGGCGGCGGGTTTTTGCCGCCGTTGGCTGTGCGCTTTGCGCAACCTTCCCGGCTCCGCCGGGAAGGCCCCCAGCAATGCCCCGCTGTGCGTGAGCCATCAGTGCAATGCCCGGCAGGGGAGGATATACGGTTTAAGAAGCCATTTGCCCAGGCTCTTTAGCGTAGGAGACCGTGGCTCCGGAGCGGGTTCCCTGGGCGGCTTCTTAAACCGTATATCCTCCCCTGC
>WQUW01000117.1 GCA_009781915.1 Treponema sp.
GCCGCCGGCATATATCCACAGCCCCTACGGGCCGCTTGTGTTCAGGCGGAACGGCGCTGTGGCGAAAGGCGGTAGTTGCGCGGCGGGAAGCGCTTTTTTTGGGCAAATTTTTTTAGGTAAAACAATCAGGTGAGTCTTATGAGAGAGAGAGAGAGAGAGAGAGAGAGAGAGAGAGAGCAAAAACCGTGCCAAGTTTGCCTAATTCGGGAATTTTTTCGCAAAAAAAGCGCAAAAACGCTCTTTGTCTCAACCTCATGCTGGAATACTAGCACGGGTTACGGCACAGTGTCAAGCGATCAACACGCATTTCCTGAACAAATCCCCGCCAGCATCCCCGGAAGGCTCATGCTCTCTTCCCCCCGCAATGCCCCCGTCGCGCGTGAGCCAGCGGTACAATGCCCGGCAGGGGAGGATATACGGTTTAAGAAGCCATTTGCATGGCATCTTCGCGTAGGAGACCGTGGCTCCGTAGCGGGTTCCCCATGCGGGCTTCTTAAACCGTATATCCTCCCCTGCCGGGGCTTTATGCGGGAATGCTCACACCCGGCGGCGCGGGAAATCTGATCGTTGACAAGACACGCGCGCCTTTCTATAATTCCGGTAATGCTAGATAAAGACCAAGTTAGGCTAAAGCCCTTCATGAATATACGACCGGGCGTGTACCTGTCCTGCATCTACGGGGCGGCGCTCGCTGTTATCCTTTTTTTCGTTCTCCTTTATCCCGGCATTTCAAACCCCGGCAGCGTCCTAGCGGCAACATCCGAGCCGTGGGGGGCGGCGGTCTTGGTAGACGGGGTGTACATGGGCGCTTCTCCCGGTCAATTTTTTGTACCCGCCGGGCATCGCCAGATACAGATGCGCCTTCCGGGGTTTACCCCTCAGGAAACGGAAATAGAGGTAAGGGGAAGGCGGTTTGCCTCCGTCATTTTTCCCCGCAGAGTGGAGATTCACAAAACGCTGGAGGCCCCACAGCCGCTCGCCGCTTTCATGGCCGAGGCCGCCGAATACGCCGCGTGGACGTTTGCCGGGGAGCCGGGGGCGGCCCATCAAATCCCTTTAAGCCTGTCCGAAGCGGCGTACCGGCTGGGCCCTGCGTCTTCGCAGGCGGCGGTGGGGGAATCCATGCAGGGCGTTGTCAGGGCGGCGGCCCGTTTTGCCGTTACCAGGGCGGGCCTTCGTGATCTTATCAGGGCAAAGACCCTTTTGGACAATCAGGGGCTTTCCCCTTCCCCGCTAAGCCTTCTTGGTTCAGCGCAGGACGTTATCGGCTTCCTCGACGAAAACCCCGCATCGGCGTTGTGGCTCGCCACGGTCCTTACGGGGGATGCCCAAGCCGCCGTAACTGGTTCTTCATGGCATACGCAGGAAGCGGCGCGGGCACAGGATGCCGTGCCATCCGGGGCGATAGAGGCCCAATCGCTACAGGCCGGGCATTTGAACTTCCGGCTTGTGCGGGGCGGCCCCCTTGCCGGAAGGAATTTCCCGCCCGCGTCTGTGGTGGATACGTTTTATATCTCTGAAACCGTTGTAAGCGGGGCGGCATGGGAGCTTTTTCTGGAGCATCAACCCCAATGGAGGCCGGAGAACACTCAGGCCCTGATCAGGGACGGGCTTGTAAGCGAAGGATACCTCCAAGCGATGCCTCATCCCAGCGCGCCGGTAACGGGGGTTCCCGGAGTTTCGTGGTATGCGGCAAGGGCCTTTTGCCAGTGGCTTAGCGGTCTTTTGCCGCCCCAGTACGTCGCGTGGGAAGTACGCCTGCCTACCGAGGCGGAGTGGGAGTACGCCGCACGCGCAGGCCTTATGAACACGGGCCTTTTTTGGGAATGGTGCGAAGACCCCTTTGCCCCTTTAAGCTTTATGTCCGCGCCCCCGGCGGCGGCTAGCGCGCTGGGCTCCCCCGAACGGGCCGTAAGGGGTGGTTCGTGGATAAACCCCGCAGGCTCCGTGAACAGCGAAACACGGGGCTCCCTTCCCCCGTCTTTTTCTTCTCCCTTTGTGTCGTTCAGGCCCGTTATCGCCCCCAGAGGAAGCGGCCCATGAGCGGCGGGGGCAAGGTTATCGCCGTTAACCGCAAGGCCCGGCACGATTATTCCGTGGACGAAACCTACGAGTGCGGCATAGAGCTTTTGGGAACCGAGATAAAATCTTTCCGTGACGGGAAAATATCGTTTCCGGACGCTTGGGCGGAAGTTGTTGACAGGGAAGTGTGGCTGCGCTCGTTAAAGATTGCGGAAAACCCCTTTTCTTCGATATTTAACCACGACCCTGACCGGAAAAAAAAGCTTTTACTGCACCGGGACGAAATTAAGCGCATAACCCGCAAAACCGAGGACAAGGGCTACACCCTTATACCTCTGTCGTTTTACTTCAAAAAGGGAAGGGTAAAGGTGGAGCTGGGCTTGTGCAAGGGGAAAAAGCAGTACGACAAAAGGGCGGATATCCGGGAGCGGGACATTAAGCGGGATGTGTCGCGGGAGTTCCGCCGGAGCTTGCGGTAGAGGGCGGCGGGGGTGGGAAAAGGCGTCTTTTTTTCAGTATAATCAGGGGAGCGGAGGGAGCATGGAAAAGAACGAAATACTTGTTATATACGGAAACAAGCCCGCCGAAATGGCAATAAAAATCGCCGAAGCCGCCGGACTTGCCGGGCTTATTGGAGACCGGAAAAAACGCATCGGGCTTAAGCCAAACTTGGTGGTTTCCCGGCCCGCGTCAGGCGGCGCTACAACCCACCCGGAAATAGCGGCGGGTCTTATCGCGTACCTCAAAAAAAACGAGTTTAATAACATCGTCATTCTGGAAGGCTCGTGGGTGGGGGATTCCACTTCCAGCGCTTTTTCGGTGTGCGGGTACAGGGCCCTTGCGCGGGAGACCGGCGTGGAACTTATCGACACCCAGCAGGATCGCTATCAGACTGTGGATTGTGGGGGCATGAAAATCGAAATCTGTAACAGCGCCCTTGCGCTAGATTTTATGATCAACCTGCCGGTTATGAAGGGCCACTGTCAAACGCTCCTTACCTGCGCCCTTAAAAACAACAAAGGCATTATTAGCGACAAGGAAAAGCGGCGCTTCCATACGCTGGGCCTTAACAAGCCTATTGCCCACCTTAACACTGTCGCGCGTAACGACTTTATTGTCGTAGACGGCATTTGCGGGGACTTGGATTTTGAGGAAGGGGGAAACCCCGTCCATGCGGGCCGTATGTTTGCCGCAACAGACCCCGTACTCTGCGACGCATGGGCCGCCGGGCTTATGGGCTATGCGTTAAGCGAAATCCCCTACATCGGTTTGGCGCAGGCATTGGGCGTGGGCGTACCCGGCCCGGCCCGTGTGCGGGAACTCAACAAAAGCTCCGACGCGACAATGTCTCCAAAGCCATCGGGCAAGGTGATACAGCTTTCCGGGTACATCAGGGAAGAAGGCGCGTGCAGCGCCTGTTATGCTGGCCTTGTGTTTGCCCTGTCCCGGCTGGACAGGTCTGAACGAAGCCGCTTTAAGGAGATATGCATAGGGCAGGGCTTTAAGGGGAAAAAAGGGGAGATGGGGATTGGCGTATGCACTTCCGGTTTTGCATCTTCCTGCCCCGGCTGTCCCCCAACTGGAATGGAAGTTCTGGATTTCTTGCGAAAAAGCAGGCAGCCCCGCCCGTAGGACAGGGCCGCCAAACCGTTAGGCGTTCTCGTACTCCTTGTACAAGAAGCGCTTGATCTTCTGCTGGGCGTTTTTCTCGAAAGGTTCTTTGCGGAGCGTAAAGTCACCGATCTTCTTGTAAAGAGGCAAACCACGGTTTGCGTTTTCGACAAGCTTTTTCACTTCCGCCCGGATAAACGCCTCGTTGTTTTCCTTGCCGGGGTAGTCTTCCTTAATATTGTCGTAGTTGGGAACAACCACCGCAAAGATCGATTCGCCTGAACCGTCTTTCGCCTTGCGGCCCACCACAAGAATCTCGGAAATTACCCGTGAACTAAACAGCACCTCAATTTCTTCGGGGTAAATGTTTTTGCCAGCAGACGTAACAATAAGGTTTTTCTTGCGGCCCATGATATGAAGAAAACCCTTCTCGTCAATTTTGCCCAAGTCTCCGGTCAAAAGCCAGCGCTCGCCGTCCATCTCCTTGATTACCTCGCTGGTCGCCGCTTCGTTTTCAAAGTAGCCTATCATAACCGAAGGGGATGTACAGGCAATTTCGCCAATTCCTTCGGCATTGGGGTCAAGGATTTTCAGTTTGGTGTGGATAACCGGAAGGCCGACCGACTCGTTCCGCTTCTGTCTGGGGGTGTTCACGGAAATTAGGGGAGCGTTCTCGCTCATGCCGTAACCCTGAACGATGTTGAAGCCCAGCGAGTCAAAAAAGTCGGCGGTTTTGGGGTTAAGCGGGCCGCCGCCGGCAACCATCATCCGCACGGAGGTCAAATCGAACTTGGTGCGGACTTTTTTCAGAAGCGAGTGGTTCTGTCCATATTTGGGATTTCCCTGTTTCGCCAGTGCCAGCGCTTTTTTCCGCGCCGGGCCAAGGATAAGCTTTTTAAGACCGGTAAGTTTTTTCTCGGCCCCGATCATAAACTTGTCGAACAACAGGGGAACGCCGATAAAGAACGTTACGCCCGCATCCCTTGCGTCAGCCCGGATTACATCCCCAAGCGTTTTTTCGACAATTACCGTTGGAATGCCGATGCTAATGGGGGCGATAAAACAACAGGTGGTAGGGTAGGTGTGGTGCAGGGGCAGTATGTCGATGAACACATCTGTTTCCACAGGCTCCAGAATACGGACTGCGGCGCTGGCGTTGGCGATAATGTTTTTGTGCGAAAGGGTTACGCCCTTGGCAACACCCGTTGTCCCGGAGGTAAACACGATGGAAGCCGGGTGATCCGCCGGGATGCTGTCCGGGGAGGGCAACGCCGTGCTTGCCGCGTCTTTGCCAAAGCCGTAAAATTCCGCCTCGCCGCCGTCCTCTTGCGGGCTAATGCACACGTTGGCTGATATTTTTAAGCCCTCGCCGCTAAGGGATCCGGCGAAATCCCGCTTTGTTCTGGAATAGAAAAAAGCCTTGGCTCTGGTTATTTTGATGATGTTAAGACAATCTTTTTCCGAAACAAGAAAGTCCACCGGCACTATGGAAAGGCCCGCGATAACGGCCCCCATCCAGACCGCCATCCACTCCGGGCGGTTTTCTGACCACAGCACCACCCGGTCGCCTTTGGCAAGCCCTGACGCAAGTAACCCCCGCGCGACCCTGCGGCATTCTTCGCCGTATTTGGCATAGTTCCAACGGGTAAAATCCTTCTGCCCGCCGGGCCGGTACAAGATGGCATCCCTGGCCGGATAATCTTTAGATACCTGCTCCAGCATTTGGGCGAAGTTCTGGTGGGGATTATCGGGCATGTCTGTCATATAATCGCTAAACGTAAGCATATATACCTCTTTCTCCTATAAGTTTTGTCCACAGTATGACATATTTCGCAATCTTGTCAATAGAAAAACGGCTTTTTTTTAAAAAAAACGTGTTTTTTTTGCAACTTTGGACATTACGCTGTGTCTAACCCGGCTTTTCGTTGCTGTGGAATTCAATTTTTCAAGCGCATTTTCTTGAATTTGCTTGAATTATTTGCCCGGCATGGCTTGTCGAACCTCGTAAAAATATGCTAGTGTCGTACTATCTATGAGCGACATCTTTAAAAAAGTCCGATCTTTCGAACCAGAGAAGTATATTGCGGCCTTTTTGCTTATATTTCTTACGATACTCCTCTCTATTCAGGTTTTTGTTCGCTTTGTGTTCGCCGGCGGGCTTGCGTGGACCGAAGAGCTTTCCCGCTATGTTTTTGTGTGGGCCGTCTATTTCGGGGCCATACTCGGCGTTAAGGAAGACAAGCACATCAGAGTTACGGCGCAGTTTTTGCTGATGCCCAAACGGATGGAAAATGTTGTCCTTATCATAGCGGACATAGGCTGGATTGTGTTCAACGGTGTTGTAGCCTTTTTCGGCCTTAATTTCGTACTCTCGTTTTTCCGGTTTCCTTTTATCTCTCAAACAATGGGCTTTAATCTTGCCTGGGTTTATGCGATAGTTCCCCTTGCGTATACGTTTATGTTGCTTTATGTGGTCATTCTGGTTTACAAACGGATAAAAAGGTTCATCAGAAGAGAGGATGTTCAAACCGTTGATTCCAGGATGAACCTTTAGGAGATTACAGTGGGACTTGTAATAACGGCGGTGTTCGTCGGAACCATGCTGCTGGGAATGCCTATCGCCGTCTGCCTTGGGGTTACGGCGATTGTAGGTTTTCTCACGCTGGGTATGCCGATGAGCTTCGTCGCACAGACAGCTTTTACCGCAGTGGACGATTTTACAACCATTGCGATACCCATGTTTATGCTTGCCGGAGCCCTGATGGAAAGGGGCGGGCTTACCCACCGTTTGATCAATTTGGCGAAAGCCATTGTCGGTCAAAAGGCTGGCGGGCTTGCGCTGGTAACCATAATAGCCTGTACTTTATTCGGGGCAATTGCCGGTTCCGCTGTGGCGACCGCCGCGGCAATTGGAACCCTGCTTATTCCGGCAATGATTCGGGAAGGCTACAAAAAGGAATTTGCCGGGGCTGTTACTGCCTGCGCTGGCGGCGTGGGCGCAGTTATCCCGCCCAGCATCTTAATGATAATTTTCGGCGTAAGCGCGGAAGTTTCCATTACGGCTCTCTTTGTTGCGGGGATAATTCCGGGGCTTTTGATCGCCGCCCATCTTGCCATCGCCGCAATCTGGAAAAGCAGGCACATGGTCAAACCGGATGCCCCCAAAACAAGCCCAAAAGCCGTCGGGAAAGCGGCGTGGGACGCAAAATGGGCGCTCTTTATGCCAGTCATAGTTCTTGGCGGCATTTATGGGGGTATTTTCACCGTAACCGAGGCCAGCGTAGCGGCGGTGTTGTACTCCTTTTTTGTCGTAACTTTCATTTACAGAGAAATGAACTGGAAGGTACTGATAGGTAGTCTTACCTACGCCGCGCGAACTGCCGGAATGATTCTGCTTATCATTACTACCGGAAGAATGTTTGGGCGAATGATAACCCTGTACCACGTTCCACAAAACATCTCCATGTTCCTTGTAGAAAACATAACAAACCCCACCTTAATGGTATTGTTTGTGCTTTTTGTTTTCCTCTTTGTTGGGATGTGGATGGAAGCCTCTACGTTAATCATTATCCTTACTCCCCTTTTGCTGCCTGTCATGGAAAGCATAGGCATCAACCCCATTCAATTCGGGATCATGTTCATTATGGCCTGCAATATCGGTTTTCAAACTCCGCCTGTGGGGGTAAACCTTTTTATAGTAAGTGACTTGGCTGAAACAACTGTAGAAAAAATCACAGTGCAGACGCTTCCCTTTACTTTTGTGGAAATTATCGCTCTGTTGCTTGTTTCTTTTGTGCCTAGCATATCGCTGTTCTTGCCAAGGCTCATGGGATTTGCGATTTAACCGCTTATGGAAGCGGTATTAGTTAGATAAATTAGATGAAGGAGAGGAACATGAAGAAAAGACATTTTGCGTTACCTGTACTGTTGTTAATTGGCGTGGTGATGGTTTTTGGCGGCTGTGCCGGGGATGATGGCACATTTACACTGCGACTTGCCCACGGCAACCCCGAAACGGATCCTGTGCATCCCGCCGCAGTTGATTTCGCGCGTATTGTTGAAGAAAGAACGGAAGGCCGGGTAAGAATACAGGTCTTCTCGAACTCGGTTCTTGGAGATGAAGTGGCTATTGTGCGTTCAGTAATTGACGGCTCGATAGACATCGGCATAGTTACTTCTGCGGCAGCTCAGGCATCCACGCCCTCTATCGGCGCGATGATTATGCCGTATATGTTCACTTCCACCGAACAGGCGTGGCACGTCATGGACAATGTTCTTCCCCGGATGAACGAACGGCTAATCGACGAGGGTAATTTCCGGGTACTGGCGTTTTATGAAAAAGGCTTCCGTGTATTAACCAATTCCGTAAGGCCGGTAAGAACCCTGGAGGATTTGCAGGGACTTAGAATCCGTGTTACCCCGGCAAGGACTCCGATGGAAAGCTTCCGGGCCTTTGGCATTGAACCCATTCCTATGGCATGGGCCGAGGTGTTCACGGCCTTGCAACAGGGAGTTGTTGACGGACAGGAGAACCCCCACACCACAAACATTGCGTCCAGATTTCACGAAGTTCAGACTTATGTTACGGACATTCACTACATGATGTGGGTTGGCCCTCTTTTCATAAGCGAAAGGACTTTCCAAAGACTGCCGGACTATCTGCAAACGATTCTTATAGAGGCAGCTCATGAAAGCGCTGTTACACAACGGCATCTGCACGCTATCTTGGTTGAAGAGGCAAAGGTGGAGGCTGTCGAGCTGGGCATGGTTTTAGTCGGCCCTCCCACAGACGAACCTGAATGGCAGCGCCGCGCCCAGTCAATCTGGCCTGAGCTTTACGACAGCGCCGGCGGCAGAGAGTGGGTTCACTACGTACTTAGCCTTATCCCATAAGGCAACAGTACGCACCGCCATGTAGAGCGTTAAAGTATGAGGGCGGCTTACCCCCGCCCTCATACTTATCTTACGGCGTTTTGCGTATTCCGTTCTGTTTTTGCCTGCTTCCACGTTGAGCAAGCCCCATCTGTGGCAACACGCTCCCTTGATACGGCAAATAAAAATCTGTAGAATACAATGGCTAGCGGAGGGTCGGATAGTGGCTATTCCGTCTGGTTTGGGACCAGAAGATCGTGGGTTCGATTCCCACTCCTCCGAAAAACGTAACGCCACGCAGAAGATTTGCCGTTGTTGGGATAAATGCCCTGAAAGCGGTAACCTTGGGAATCGAAACGAAGCGCTCCTGCAACAATGCCAAGGCGCAAGCCTTAACCAAAAAACCGGCACAGTGGAGTTCCCCCGATTTTTTGGACAGTGAATTAAGCCGCTAAATTATTTGTTAATGCTAAAGGTGTAGCATATCCGATTGCCGAATGTCTACGGCGTCTGTTGTAATACATTTCGATGTA
>WQUW01000118.1 GCA_009781915.1 Treponema sp.
ACGGTGGTATACCCGTTTATGCGAGTACAAAAAAGCGGGGCTGGTACGAACCGGTTTGCGACGGCGGGTACTGGCTGAAATATACCAGATGTTAAAAAAAGGGGAATACCATTATTGCCGAAATGAAGTTAATCACAAAGCAAAAATGGCCCAATACTTGCGTTTTTTAGAAATACAAAAGGGAGGCATGAACTTGAAAAAAACTGCTTGACTTTTATCATAGACGCATACCCCCCGCCCCCGGTAACCGGGGCAAAAATGAAGTATGACGCATCCGTGACAGGCCCCCCACCCCCGCCGCCGTTGCCGCCAGTGCCATTGCCGCCACCAGTGCCGCCCCCGCCGCCGTTGGTTGTGGGGCCACCTCCGCTGATACCGCCAGTGCCAGCGGGGTTGTCGCAGGCGGCAAGGGAAAACCCGATAAGCGCCGCAAGAACCGCAATGCCTAAAACTCTAACAATCTTCTTCATATACAAACTCCTCTTTAACATATCCCCCCCGCATACACCGACGGGGGCGTATCCGGCGGCTTTCGCCGCCGGGGAAATCAATGCTTACGGCTGGCGTGTCCACGTACCCTGCGGAGCAGGGGTCGGAGACCACGTGTACGTGCCAGCAAGTCTGCCGTTGCCGTTGTACAGCGTCAGGAAACTAGTGCCGTGCGTACCCATAGTGGGGCTCCATTGAGACGACTGAGTAATATTCACGCCGCTTCCGATGGTAATACTGGTCAGAGCATTGTCCAAAAATGCATGGTCGCCAATGCTGGTAACGCTGTTAGGGATGGTAACGCTGGTCAGTTGATTGCTAAAAAATGCAGCATAACCGATGGTGGTAACGCTGTTGCCGATGGTAACGCTGGTCAGTTGGTTGTCCCAAAATGCATAGTCGCCAATGCTGGTAACACTGTTAGGTATGACAACGCTGGTCAGTTGGCGGCTAAAAAATGCAACATCGCCAATGGCAACAACCGGAAGGCCGTTATGGACGGCGGGGATAACAATATCCGTCTGCGTGCCCATAAAGTGCGTTACCACATACCCCCCGCCCCCCGGTAACCGGGGCAAAAATGAAGTATGACGCATCCAAGGCAGGCCCCCCACCGCCCCCGTAGCCCCAGCCGTCATTGCCGCCGCCATCGTCTGGGGCTGCCGGGCTGCCTCCGTCGCCACCACCGCCGTCGCCCCCGCCGCCCCCGCCGCCCCCGCCAAGCCCCCCGCCATCGTCTGGGGCTGCCGGGCTGCCTCCGTCGCCACCACCGCCGCCCCCGCCGCCCCCGCCAAGCCCCCCGCCGGGGCCGTCAAGGAGGCCATCGCACCCCGTCATGGAAAACCCGATAAGCGTGGCAAGCGCCACAACGCCTAAAACTCTGACAATCTTCTTCATATACAAACTCCTCTTTAACATATCCCCCCGCATACACGGCAGGGGCGTATCCGTCCTACCACGCAAAACCCAGCGAAACACCGGGCTTAAAGCGGGCAGTAAGACCCTCAGTGCCAATAACCACGGGGGCGGCTATGGTTATGTCCCAAAACCAGCTCCACGCCCAGCCCGCCCACGGCCTTCTGCCCCCAAGCCTCCACCCAATGGCGGGGCTTATCATCAACCCCAAGTTGGTGTACGATTCCCATCCGCCCATCGGCCCCCACGTCACCCAGCCCCAGGATTCCCACACCTGCCCGCTCATTGAGCCAAGGCCAAGGCCAAGCTCCAGGTAAAACGGGCCGCCGCCGGGGAACAGGCGTCCGGTTCCCATAAGCCCAAAAGCCGCTCCCGCACGGTGTTCCCAAGTCTCAACATCGCCAAAGGAGATGGGGGCCTCGGAGAAGAGGGGGCCTGTCGAATAAAACAAATTCACGCCCAAGGCAAGGGTGTCGCTCCTGTTCCGCTCGTAACGCAGATTAGTGCCACGCCCGTATCCGCCCCAAGAAAGCCAGTTATCGGGATCGATGAACGTCGGGCCTGGTGGCCTTGGCGCCCTCGGAGCCCGTGGCGCTCGTGCGCCCCGCGCTGTCGCAGCTCCGCCCATAAAGTATGCGACCATAGCGTCGTTTACAACATCAATGGTCTGCACAACTCTGACGTTAGCCGTTGCTACCTCTATCAACTGTAACCGAAGGCGAAACGCCCCGGCGATAGACTCAAACGCACCGACAACCACAAATTGGGCATTCAAAAGCCCGCCTACAGAGTGCGCCATTGCGTTACTGACAAAGCCGGACGTGCTAATGGGCAGTCCTCCTATCGCCATGTTCACTTCGGATCGCGGCACTACCGTAAACCCCTGCACGGCCTGCAGGCCAATAAGGGCCACAGTCGTCTCGCCAATTATGTAGTCGGACATGGTAAAGGCGCCGGATTCAACCGCCAGCACAACCACACGTGTTCCACGGTCAACGCTTCCGGCAATCCCCATGCGGCGGTCTGCACCGCGTTGTTTAGCGGCAATTGCTGGGCAGTGGCGGCCCCCGCCCCAAACGCCAGCATAAAAGCCGCGATTCCTGATACCCACAAAAACTTTTCAAAAACTATTTTGCCCCATTTTGAAACCATCTAACGCCACGGACGGCGTTAGGCATCGTATAATTCTTCTTAAAATATATTATACTATGTAACGAGTATGTATGTGATCCACTAACAAAACAACACCTGCTACCACGGATGTATATTTCTCTCACATAAGCAAATTTTCAATTTTTGCTTGTTCTACAAAAACATCCCTGTTGTAATATATTTTTTCGTTGAATAAGACTGTTGAAAGACCTTTACGTGTATGACGAGCAGAAACTCTGTAGCAAAAAAGCCCAGCACGCTTGTTTCCAAGTTTCTTCAAATCCAACATGGTTTTTAGATTTTCGTATGTGTCATACCCTGATGGCACTTCCTTAACTTCTTTAGTTTTTATGAATTCTATGCTTTTTGATGCATCATAGGTTTCATTGGTTTCTGTTTCAAGTTCAACTGTATCGGAAACATCTTTTATTCCCTCGAATGTATTAATCAGGGTTAATACACGATTCAGGCAATTTACATAAAAAAATTCCGTCTTTCTTCCAGCCTGTGAATAATGCCTATGTGGTTCAACTTGTTCGTGCAAAACATTTTCAATGTGTTTGGCATGTTTAATATTGTTGCACTCATATGTGCGCAAATAAACAAAATCTTCTGGAACATTGCTACTGGTCAATCCTCTGTTTTCAACCTTTTCATTTTTTGTGTAACCGATTTTGAATAAATGCATAAATGCGGGGTTTTGAGCAATGTAAACAAATCCTTTTTTACCGCTCACAAATTTACCTCCTGAAACTCTCGTTAGTGAATAGCGCCTTGGGCGTGAAATATTCGTGGTTTACATGCCCAAAACGCTCAAATTTTAGTTGATCCTGCGAAACACAACATGAAACCCCTGTACGATTTCGGTGAAAGTGTTGCCGACAAATGTCCTGGATGAGTAATTGCCGTTGGCATACCTAAGCACTAACGTGTTTCCGGACACGCGAAATTCCCCACGCATTCCAGCGAAAAAGCCCGGCCCATCACGGACAAAAACGCCGTCTCCGAAATCGTACCGAAGAAAAGTGTCTGTCTGGAACGTCCCGACCCATCCGCTTCTAGGCAGATTGCCAAAATTGTTACCCGCCTGCTGAAACAAAGCCGCCAGCGGGGCGTTCCTTGCTTCCTGTTGGGCTTGAAGTTGTTCTGATCGCTGTCGTTGCTGTGCTGTTATAGGTGTACTGCGGAGCGGATTTTCACTAAATGCTCCAACTACTCCAAAGCTGGCACTACTAATAAATGTAACACTATCGGGAATGCTTACTTCGGTTAGTTGATTGTGTGCAAATGCACCTGACTGGATGGTAGTAACGCTGTTGCCAATAGTTACGCTTGTCAACTGGTTGTTTGAAAATGCACTCTGACCGATAGTAATAACGCTATCTGGGATGACTACGCTGGTCAGTTGATTGTCTTCAAATGCACCCTCACCGATATCGATAACACCGTTGCCAATAGTTACGCTGGTCAGTAGATTATTCCGAAACGCACCGCCCCCAATGGCGGTAACACTGTCGGGGATGATCACGCTTACCAACCCGTTACGGGCAAATGCCTCCCACCCGATGTGGGTAACGCTGTTGGGGATGGTAACTCTGGTCAGGTGGTTCCACGCAAATGCCTCCTGCCCGATGGTGGTAACACTTTCGGGGAGGGTTACGCTTGTTAGTCTCTGCCTGTAAAAGGCCCTCGGAGCAATCCAAGTAACAGACCTGCCCCGTATTTGCGGAGGGATTCGAACATCAGTGGCTCTCCCACGATAACCTCTTATACCTACCGTGCCATCTGAATTTTGAGTAACTACAAAATCCCTTCCCCTAGTGTACTCCTGCCCGCCTTGCCCCCCTCCAGTAGCACATGCCGTAAACAGTGCAATTACGATAACTCCAAGAAATTTAACCTGTGTTTTCATTGTAAAATACTCTCCTATTTGTCTTTTTTCCGAAAAACGCCCTTTTTTTGCGATTTACTTCCAGTTAGGCAGATTTTAATTTACTTTACGGAAGCTAGTCAATACCTTTTAGAACATAAAAAATGGTTTCAGACACAGGCGGAAAGCATGACAAGTCTAAGATCGGTACTGGCTTTTAACATGAAGCTGCAACGGCAGGTTTTGGGGATTTCCCAAGAAAGGCTCGCAAGAAGGGTAAATACATCGACCCATTACATAGGCATGATCGAAAGCGAAAAAAAGTTCCCCACACCGGAAATGCTGGAACGCATAGCCGCCGCGCTGGAAATTGACGCCCCGGCCCTTTTTTCAACCAAGTCCTACCCCTCGTCCAAGGCCGGAACAATGGCGGAGTTTCAGGAAGCCCTTATCGGCGACATTACGCAGGCGCTTTCATACCGGATAAGCAAACTGAAACTGTAGTCTTATTTTTTTCTGCTGACAAAGATAGAGCCAAAGCTTGCAGGCATGGGGCCGCTGTATTCAAGGGATTGTGAAATGACTTCAATGTGGTTCGGCTCTCTACTGCTCACCGGCAACCTTATGAATTGCGCGTGCCATATCTCCCCCTATGCGCCGCCAATCCCCGGCAAGGGCCTTCCTGTCCCGCTTAAACCCGGTTTTCAGGTCGGGGACTTCGAGGAACAGCCGTCCAGAAAGATCAAAAACAGAGGCAAAGCCTTTCAGAATGGCGTCTCCCTTGGCGCTGGAAGCTCCAAAGGCATTTTTTTTGCTTATAAGGCGGCGAATAAACCCGCCGTACGACAGGGCGGAGCCCGGCGGGGCTGTTCTTCTGGGGTATTGTATGCCATCGTATGTTAAAATAGTTCTCTTTTTTGCCATTCTGTATCTCCATATGGTGTTACGCCACCTAAAATGTGCGCTCGCTCCCTAAGTTCCGCAAGCCCGGCCTACACCCCAAGCGATCTCAAGCATACGAAAATTACAAAAAAAAATCAAGGGCGCTATTCAACAGCACGCTATTCAACGGCGCTGGCAAGCAAATAAACATGCGTTCTGACGGATTGACAACTGTGCGTTCAGGAGCCTATTCTTAAAGCTATGACTATTTCAACATATACTGTAAAACCCAATTTGCCCGACTCGCTAAAGCCTTTGGAAGAAATTGCCCGGAACCTGTGGCTTTCGTGGAATTTTGACGCGGTCGAACTTTTTATCCGTTTGGACTATGACGTGTGGCTGCAATCCCACCAAAGCCCGGTGCGGACGCTTGGCATGGTAAGCCAGCAGCGGCTGACCGAGGTTGCCGGGGACGATTCCTACCTTGCCGCCCTGAAAGAAACATACAACCGCTTTCTGCACTATAAAAAGGGCGATACGTGGTACAAGGGTTCCCGCAAGGACGTGGTCGCCTACTTTTCTATGGAGTACGGCATGGACGTGTCCCTGCCCATCTATTCGGGGGTTTGGGTATCCTTTCTGGCGATCACATGAAGACCGCTTCCGACATGGGGCTTCCTTTGGTTGGGGTGGGGCTTCTTTACCGGCAGGGGTATTTCACGCAGTACCTGAACGCCGACGGGTTTCAGCAGGAGCGATACCCGGAAAACGACTGGTACAATATGCCGGTAGAAATTAAAACCAACAAGGACGGCGAACCCATCAAAATATCGGTGGAAATGGCCGGACGGATGGTGGCCGCCCAAATCTGGGAAGTGCAGGTCGGGCGCAGCTCTCTGTACCTTCTGGACACCAATATTCCGGAGAATTCGCAGGATTTGCGCAATATCACCGCGGCGCTGTACGGTGGGGACAAGGAGCGGCGGATTCAGCAGGAGATACTTCTGGGCATCGGCGGGATACGGGCGTTGCGGGCGCTGGGAATTAACCCTGCCGTAACCCACATGAACGAAGGCCATTCCGCCTTTCTGGGGCTGGAACGTATCCGGGAACTCATGGCGGAAAAGCAGTTTACCTTCGATGAAGCCCGTGAAGCGCTGTGGCCCACCAATATTTTCACCACCCACACCCCCGTACCCGCCGGAAACGAGCGCTTCGAGCTTGCCCTTTTGGAAAAGTATGTCGGCATCTGGCCGCAGATTTTGGGCATCTCGTGGAACGATTTTCTTAGCCTTGGGCGGGAGCGCCCCTATGACGACCACGAAACCTTCTGCATGACCGTTCTGGCTCTGAAACTCGCGGCCTACGCAAACGGCGTTGCCCGGCTGCACGGCATGGTTTCCCGTGATATGTGGAGAAACCTGTGGCCCGGCCTCCCGCTCGATGAAATCCCCATCGGGCACGTAACCAACGGGGTGCATCCCCGGACATGGGTTTCCAGCAACATGGGCGAACTGTTAAGCCGGTACTTCGGCCCCAATTTTGACGAAGCGCCCACAGACCTTGCCATATGGAACCGCATAGACCGGATTTCTGACGAAGAACTCTGGCGCACCCACGAGCGCCGCCGGGAACGGCTGGTGGCGTTCACACGGGAGCGGGTTCTTGAACAGTACAAGCGCACCGGGGCGGCGGATCGCCATATCCGCCATGCCGAGGATGCCCTTTCCCCCTACGCCCTGACGCTGTGCTTTGCCCGGCGCTTTGCCACCTACAAGCGCGGCAACCTGCTTCTGCGTGATCCTGAACGCCTGCTCCGGCTGGTAAAGGACAACGACCGCCCCGTTCAGTTAATCTTCGCCGGCAAAGCCCATCCTCACGATATGCCCGGCAAGGCCCTGATTCGGGAGATCGTCCACTTCGCCGAAAAGCACGATGTCGCAAGCCGCATCGTCTTTATCGAAAATTACGACATGACCGTGGGGAAATACCTTACATCAGGCGGCGATGTGTGGCTTAACACTCCCCGCCGCCCCTTGGAAGCCTCCGGAACCAGCGGCATGAAAGCCGCCATGAACGGCGTTCTTAACTGTTCCGTCATGGACGGCTGGTGGGACGAGGCCTACACCCCCGAAGTGGGCTGGGCAATAGGCCGCGGCGAAGAATACGAGGACACCCATCTACAGGACGAAATAGAAAGCAAGGCCCTGTACGATCTTTTGGAGCGGGAAATCGTGCCTCTTTTCTACCAGCGCGGCAGGGACGGCCTTCCCCGCGAATGGATAAAAATGATGAAGTCCTGTATGCGGGAAATCGGGCAGTCCATGTCCAGCCACCGGATGCTGATGGATTATTCAAACAAGTTTTACCTTCCGGCCCTTGAAAACTACCGCCACATCCTAAAGAACGATTACAAGGAATCCAAAGCGCTGGCGGCATACCTGTCAAAACTGCGCCAAGCGTGGGACAGCATCACGATTTCCAGAATCGAGTCCAGCGCGAAGCCAGTTATGCAGCGGGGCGAAATCCTTACGGTAAGCGCCCTGATCGAACTTGGCCCGCTTACCCCGGACGAGATACAGGTGGAACTGTACCACGGCCCGGTATCAAACCAAAGCGCCGTTATCAAAAATGCCCGGCGCTCGGAAATGAAGGCGATTGGGCAGGAAGAACACGCCTACCGTTACGAGGTAAAGATCGAATGTGATGACACGGGCTTTCAGGGACACACGGTTCGTATTCTTCCCAAGCACGAAGCGCTGGTACATCCCTACCGCACCGGTTTTATTAAGTGGGCATAGCGGCACAGGGCTCTCAGTACCGCTTTCTTGACATCATAGCGGCGTTTTTGGTGGCGGTTCTTATCACCAGCAACGTGGCGTCCTCGGCAAAGATCGTGGATTTGGGGATAACCGTGTTCGGCTTTTGGGGAATTCCCCCGGTTCGTCTGGCCTTTGACGGCGGGACGCTTCTTTTCCCCGTTGCCTACGTGCTGGGGGATGTTCTTACCGAGGTCTACGGTTTTAAGGTAACCCGCCGTGTCATTTGGACGGGTTTTGGCGCGCTGGCTCTGGCATCGCTGTTTTTCTTTGTCCTGAGCGCCCTGCCCGGCGAGGCGGTTTGGGAAGAACACGCCGGAACCGCCGCGTACAACGCCATTCTTGGGGGAATGAGCTCAGGCGGCATCGCGCTGGCAAGTCTTTCGGCCTTTCTTGCCGGCAAGTTTTCCAATTCCATAATCCTTTCCCGCCTGAAGGTTTTAATGAAAGGCCGGGCCCTTTGGGTCAGGGTTATCGGCAGCAGTTTTGTGGGGCACTTTCTTGACAGCCTGGTGTTTGTGTTCGTGGCAAGCCTTACGGGGGTGTTCCGGTGGGAAATTTTCGCCTCGCTTGTGCTGACGAACTATCTTTTCAAGGCTTCCATAGGAGCGCTATTGTTTCCCCCCACGCTCGTAGCAATACGGAAGCTTAAAAAAGCCGAGGGCATTGACACCTACGATATTGGGGTTAGGCTTAATCCTTTCTCGTGGAAGTAATGCGGCTAACACGCACTGCCGGGGGCAGGGGCTGTCCGTTACTACGGACAGCCCCCATCCGGCTAAGCCCCCTGAGGGTGAGGATATGGGCTTTCAAAGCCAATGGCCCAGGCTCTTTAGCGTAGGAGACCGAGGCTCCGTAGCGGGTTCTCTGGGCGGCTTTGAA
>WQUW01000119.1 GCA_009781915.1 Treponema sp.
GCAGAACTCAACCGCAGATTCCTTGAACTCACTCGTGTAACTTTTTCTTCGTTTCCTCATGATCTACTCTCCTTCGGTTATCATGAGCTTAACTTTGTGTCCACTCAATCGGGGGAAGTTCAGGCTTCTTCGTCCTTGAGCTAAAGGGGGAATCCGTCAGGCTTGTGCCTCCGCCCGAAGATTTTTCGCCCCGCGAGTGGTAAGCGAATAGGGACGAGGCAACAAACGCGCGCTCCACAAGAAATGCGCTAAAAGCAGACATGGATAAAAACCGGAAATTTATATACCATATAGCATGAACAGCTCAAACGCCCTTGATGCCATCCTCTCCAGCCCGGAGTTCGCCCCGAATATCGTGGTAGAAAAGCTCCTTCCCGCCTATGAAGGCGCTTTTGCGCCCTTTCCGGCGGACTTGGAAAGCTGCGTAGCCGCCGCCCTGCGAAACCGGGGCATCACGCGGATATATACCCACCAAGAGGCCGTGTGGGAAAACGTGAAAAAGGGCCGCAATACGGTAGTCGTAACACCCACCGCCTCCGGGAAAACTCTCTGCTATAACCTGCCCGTGCTGGACACCCTGCTTCGGGACGAAAAAGCCAGAGCGCTTTATCTTTTTCCCACCAAGGCGCTTTCTCAGGATCAGCAGTCGGAACTGAACGAGCTGGTGGGGGAGAACCAAGGTGGCTCCGCCATTCCCATCAAAGCCGTCACGTATGACGGCGACACGCCGGACTCGCTAAGGGTATCTGCCCGTGACACCGGGCGGATTATCATCTCTAACCCGGATATGCTCCACGCCGGAATCCTGCCGAATCACCCCAAATGGATCAAGTTTTTTTCCAACCTGAAATACGTGGTGATTGACGAGGCCCACGCCTACCGCGGGGTTCTGGGAAGCCATGTCGCCGGCGTTATACGCAGGCTTAGGCGGGTAGCGGCGTTTTACGGCTCAAAGCCCGTGTTTATACTGTGTTCCGCCACCATCGGCAACCCAAAGGAACTGGCCGAAACCCTTACCGGCGCAGGTGTCGAGCTGGCGGATAACAACGGAGCGCCCAGAGGGGAAAAGCGGATCATCCTTTACAACCCGCCGCTTGTGGACGCCGTTCAGGGCATACGCCGCAGTGTTGTTACCGAAAGCAGGCGCTGGATGCTGGCATTCCTCAAAGCCGGGGTCAAGACCATCCTTTTCGCCCACTCCCGTGTCAGAACCGAGGTCGCCGCCGCCTACGTGAACGAGGACGTGGCGAACATCTACACCGGCAATTCCCGCATCCGGGTGGAAGCCTACCGGGGCGGTCTTTTGCCCAACGAGCGGCGGGAGATTGAAAGGGGCCTTAGGGACGGCAGCATACAGGGGGTGGTTTCGACTAACGCTCTGGAACTGGGCATAGACATAGGCGGCCTTGACGCCTCGGTGGTGGCCGGCTTTCCCGGCTCCTTCAACTCGTTCTGGCAGCAGTCGGGCCGGGCGGGGCGGCGGGGCGGCCTGTCGGTCTCGGTGTTTGTGGCGTCCGCCTCCCCAATGGATCAGTTTATCATGAACGACCCGGACTGGTTTTTCAAAAAGAGCGCCGAGGAAGCCCGGCTTGACCCGGACAATCCGTATATTCTCGCGGATCACGTAAAATGCGCCTGCTTTGAACTCCCCTTCAGGGACGAGGTTCTGGAGCAAGGCCAAGACACTTTCCCTGCCAGTTCAGCGGTTCCGGCGCTGGAGTATCTGGAAGAGGACGGTGTTGTCCGCCACACCGCTGGCAAGTGGCACTGGGCAGCCCGATCCTACCCTGCCGAGGGCGTAAGCCTGCGCTCCGCCACGGCGGACAACGTGGTGATTATCGACACGACGCAGGGCCGCAACGCCGTGATAGGCGAAATGGACAGGCCCAGCGCCAAAGAGCTGATTTTCGAGAACGCCGTGTACATTCACCGGGGCCGCCAGTATCTGGTTGAAAAGCTCGACATAGAAAACCGCGCCTGCCTTGTGCGCGAGGCCGAGGTGAATTACTTTACCGACGGCCTTGTAAAGACCGACATCAAGGTTCTTTCCGAGGATGAATGGTTCCTGTACGGCGCTGCCGCCAAGGGCGTTACCGGGGATGTGCTGGTGCGCTCGCAGGTAGCCAAGTTCAAGAAGATACGCTTTCACACCCACGAGAATGTCGGCTACGGGGACATTAGCCTTCCGGAAGAGGAAACGCAAACCCGCTCGCTGGCGCTGCTGTTCGGCCCTGAAACCCTAGGTGGCAGGGCGCTGGCTGGCATGGACGAAGCCTTTGCCGGGTTGGCTCTGGGGGGCGTGGGTTCCCTTGTTAAGCTCATCGCTCCGGTGTACCTTCTGTGCGACCCAAGAGACTTGGGGCTTGCCGAGCGGGTGCGGGATCCGCATTTCGGCGTAAGCGCCCTTTACATTTACGACAAATACCCCGGCGGCACGGGCCTTGCCGAAAGCCTCGCCAAAAAGGCGGCGGAACTTTTCAAGGCCGCCCTGTTCGCCGTACAGCGCTGTCCCTGCGAAAAAGGCTGCCCCTCCTGCGTGGGCCCCGGCGGGAATAAGGCGGGAAGCGTGGAACTGCTTGGGGCCCTGGCTGACGATGCGGCAGGCTCAGCCTCCCCGGCGGCAGACGGATAGGCGCGCGTCATGCCCTCAAACCTAAGAACCCGGCTGGGGCGTATCCGGGGCGGCAGCCACGGCGGCGGGAAAAGAGGTGAGAAAAGCGGCAGTCCCCCCGAAGCCCCTCGTGCTGTCGGGGTTCAGTCTGCCGCTTCGTGGCCCGGCTGGACGGAAGCCGGATTCAAAACCCTGAAAAGAACGTTTTTTCGGGAACTCCCGTTTCCGTTGCCCGCCGCCTTCCCACAGGCGCTAGCAATCCTTGTCCCCGATCTTGCCCGCATGGGGCGGATACCCGATCCACAAGACCTGCTTTTTTTCGATCTTGAGACCACCGGGCTTTCGGGAGGGGCCGGAACGGTCGCCTTCCTCGCCGCCTTTGGGCGTTTCGCTGGTTCGGCTGGACTCCCTCCCCGGATTGAAATTACCCAGTACCTGCTTTTGGACTATCCGGGAGAAACTGATTTCATTGAAAAAGCGGCGGCGGAGTTGCGTCCAAAAGAATGTTCCGCCCCGCCCCTTGTGGTCAGCTTTAACGGCAAAAGCTTTGATTCCCAGATACTTAAAAGCCGCTGCCTTATGAACGGGATTATGCCGCCTGAATACCTCCACGCCGACCTGCTCCACCCCGCGCGGCGGTTGTGGCGGCGGCAGCTCACAGACTGCTCCCAAGCCACTATCGAGGTTTCCGTTCTGGGGCTGGATCGCGGCGGGGATGTATCCGGCGCGCTGGCCCCTGAAATCTGGTTTTCGTTTTTACGAAGCGGCGAAAACCGGGATCTTCTCGCCATCTGCGAGCATAACACCAAGGACATACTCGGCCTTGCCTCCCTTTTTCTTGGCCTTGGGGAGATCGCGGCGGCCCCCCTCGAAACCCTGCGCGCGTTCCGCGTTGACGAAGAGGCTCTGGCCCTTCTTTGGCGGAAGGCGCTGAACACATACCCCGTTTTTTTCCGGGAAGAAAAAGCGGCAGGGGAACTACTCTTGAAAAACGCCGCCTGTAACGGCTGGCCCTACGCGGCTACCGTAATGGCGAAAAACGCCGAATGGCATCTTGGCGATCCGGCACTGGCCTTGGCCTACACCGCCCGCGCCCTAAACGCCCCCGGTGTGCCGGAAAGCCTGCGAAAACAGCTTGAAAAAAGGCGCGCCCGGCTTGAAGAAAAAATCGCCCGTAAATGCTGATGCTTGTGTCTTTTGTTTCACCTGAACCAGTCTATTTTTATTTTTTCCGCAATTTCGATTTTTTCAAAATCAGTGTGATCTGATGTTACTAATGTCCCTTTCCCGGCAATACATTCCGCGACAGCGATTGAGTCGCCTAAAGGTATTTTGTATTTCGATTTTATTCTTCCGGCTTCTCTAAAAACATCGCTATTCAACCCAACTATCACCTCTATGGGAAACTCGCATATTTTTTCCAGCATTTCGTTTGCGGTATTTTGATCATAAACATTGATTGTATCATAATAAACCTCAAGTAAATTGATTTGGTTGATTTTTAACAGTATTTTTTCGTCGAGCGCATCCTGTAAAATATTTTTTACCCTTTCAGCGCCTTTCTCACCCGACAGAAAAGCTATTAACGCGCATGCGTCCAGAATAAACGTCTTCAAATTTCAAGTTCCTTTTCTACCACTTTTTGTTTTATGAATTCTTCCGATGACAATTTGCCAAATTTGCCGAATAATTCGTTGACATTTGGCTTATTTTTAACGGGCGTTAACACTATAGTCCCATTTTCCTTGAATATTTTTATTTTTTCAGTTTGAATGTATGAAAATACTGTTTCGGCCAGTATTTCACGGTCAATTACCATAGTAGTTTCCATCTTTCCCTCCAAATTGCCACATAAAAGCGGCTTAACTTAATTTTACATGTGTATCCAATATTATACAAGACTTTCAATGCCCCCCGCCTTGTATCCCCCGCCGCCGGTATGCTACACTCAAAGCGCGCTGTGCAAAGTACGCAGTGCCAGTGGGAGGATACATTCATGAGCGAATACATTAACGTAACCAACGTCAGCTTTGAGACCGAGGTACTCAAGTCCCCGGTTCCGGTGTTGCTTGACTTCTGGGCCCCGTGGTGCGGCCCCTGCAGGATGATCGGGCCGGTTATCGAGCAATTGGCGGGGGAATATTCCGGACGCCTTAAAGTCGGCAAAATCAACATAGACGAGGAAGCGGAAATTTCAAGCCGTCACGGCATTGTGTCCGTCCCCACCTTAATCGTCTATAAAGACGGCGTTATTGCAAACCAGACGGCGGGAGCGCTCCCCAAACAGGGCATCGAAGCCCTGTTTAAAGATTTGCTGTAGCCTAAGAGGTGTACAGTTAGGGCGTAAACCTTCTTGGATTGTTCTCCCGGCCCGGAGTATTGCCGCTTGTAACGGTAACGTACCAGTTGTCCGCGCGGGGAGCCGGGGGAATACTCTGATCCCGGTTGATAGTCCGGGTTCCAGTCGTGCCCTGCGTGCTGACGGCGTCGGCGGGGCCGGGAATCCAGCCGCTTTCCCAGTCGCTTCCGCAGGCGGATAGCCACGCGCCGTTGTAGGCAAGGAATTCGGCGGCGGCGATAGTGTTGTTTCTGCCCCATTCCGCGGGCCTTTCGCACAGAAGCACCGCGTCAAGAATCCTGTCGTCCTGATCCATAAGCCAAAGGGCGCTTGTCCTGTGAAGGAGCTTACTGTTGCCCGCAACCCAGAAGTGCCGCGCGCCTTCCAGAACATCCCTGTTGTCGTAAGGCGGCACGACTAGGCCCGCTTCGTCAAGGATTGCCGTGCCAGGAGTCCTAAGGTGAAGCATGATGTACTCCCCGGCGCTTACCTCGGCAGGGGGGAACTCGTAGACCGGGCTTGAAAGAGAATGTCCGGCGATAAAAAGCCGCATTGCCCCCAAGTTTCCCGCCTCTAGCACAAGAAATTCCACGAATTCAACCCGTGGAGTGGCAAGATCAGTCCTGAGTTCGTTAAAAACCAGAACCGGCATACGGTCATTGCGGGCCCTAAAGGGAACAATTACGTTAAGGGTGTTCCTTTCAGCGTCCGTTACAAGAATATCCGCCGTGATCCTTTTTCCCGCTTCAAGAGGCTGGGCAAAGCTTACCCGTACTTCGCTGCCTTCCTCGATAGATTCGACCTTCAAGCCCGGATCAAAACTGATGGAAGCCACCCTGACCGGCTTTGAAAAGCTAAAGACAATTTCCGTGGGCGAAACGGGCCTGAAATCCGTAAAAACCGGAGCTTCAGCGTTTGTCCCAAGAACGTTATGAATATTCCCCTCGCTAGAGCAGGCGAAGAAAACCGAAAAAGCCGGCATAAGAAACCAGCATACCAAACAGACGCCTTTTATGATCCTGTTCACTATCGTACCTCTGCCACATTACTGCGCCGGAAGGGCAAAACGCTTCGAAAAACGGGCCCGAATTGTTGTTGTATTACGAAATTATGGCAAAAAATCCGTTATTTTTCATGAAATTGCTTGTGCATATCGCCAAAAGATGATATATAATATACATCTTAAGTTATATTATTCCGTTTTGGGGGGGTACAAAAAACGGAATAAACTACCGATAAAATAAGGATATGAATATCCGTCTCAGTGCCTTGAGCGTATTTTTTAGTGTAGTGGTACTGGCCGTATCCGCCCCTGGGCTTTACGGGGAAGAAAGGGTGCATGTCGTCCAAAGGGGCGAGACCTTCTTTTCCATAGCCCGTTCTCAGGGGATGAGGGCCGAAGACCTGATGAGGCACAACGGAATTACAGACCCCACACGGCTTCAGGCGGGGATGCGCCTTAGGATTCCCGCTTCGGCCCCGGCTACTGGCGGCGGAGTTTCCGCTTCCGTGCCTGTGCCAGCGGTGTCCGCGAGTTACCGGGTTGTCCGGGGAGATACCCTTTTCGGTATTGCCCGGCGGTTCTCCGTAACCGTTGACGCCTTGAGGGCGGCCAATAACCTTCCGGCCAACCATGTCATTAGGGAAGGTGATGTTTTACGGCTCCCGCCGGAAGCTCGTGTTCCGCCGGGAACTAGCGAAGCCCCGGCAGTCGCGGCTCCCGTGGCAGTTCCCGCTGGAACCGGGGCGGGCGTGGCGGTTCAGGCTGTTCCGGCCACGACTCAGGTCAGGGCAAGCGGAAACCTTGACCCCTCGGTGCGCTGGCCGGTAGCCGCGCGGGAAGTGAGTTACATGACCGGCAAGTTAAGCGGAGTGGTTATTACCGGGACAAGGGCCGAGCCGGTTCTCAGCCTTACCCGTGGAACCGTGCTTTCCGCCGGCCCGTACCGGGGATTCGGTATGGTGGTTATAGTCCAAGTAGAAGGAGGTTATTTATACGTCTACGGCGGCTCTGAAGTTTTGTCGGTACGGGAAGGCGATGTGGTCGGCCCCGGAACCGAACTTGGAAGGCTGGGTATTGACGCGCAGACCAATAAACCGAAGCTGTTTTTTATGGTTTATCGCGGCAATGTTCCCGTTGATCCTGCCAGAGCCCCCCGGGGATAGCGCTTAGATTTGTAATTGCGGGCTTTTCGAAGCTTTTGATTTGGAAAGCCGGTGGCTTTATTGGAACAGACATATTTATTAATTTATTTAAAAATGGGAGGCGTTCTATGTTTAGAACCGCAATTGACGCATTGGTAGACAAGCATCTTCTTCTCACTGCCGAAGGGCTTGGCTTGGACTGGCCGGCGGTGAAAAAAAAGCAGAGCCGGACTGGCAGAAACTCCAAAAAATCGAAGACTCTGAAAGAAGCCGATCCTCTGGCGCTGTATTTCAAGCAGATTTCCAAGTTTCCCCTTTTAACCGTTCAGGACGAACAGAGTATCGGGGAAAGCATCGTCCGCATACGCCGGGAAATCAAAGCTCTGGAGGCCAGTTACAACGACCGGGAAAAAGACAAAGGCTACGCCGCGCGGCACGCTGAACTTAGCAATTCGCTTTTGCATTGCAAGAACCGCATGATCAACTCGAACCTGCGGCTTGTGGTTTCCATCGCCAAAAACTACCAGCACCGGGGCCTTAGCCTTCTTGACCTTATCGATGAAGGCAATATCGGCCTTATCGAAGCGGTGGAACGCTTTGATTACACGCGGGGCTGCAGGTTTTCGACCTACGGCACATGGTGGATACGTCAGGCCATTATCAAAAGCATTGCCGACAAGGGCCGGGTAATACGCATCCCCATCCATATGCTTAACACCATCAAAAAGTGCTATTTCGCCGCCAAGCAGCTCACGCAGGATTTGGGCAGAGACCCCAGTAGCGAGGAGCTGTCCGAGTATCTGGGGCTTTCTGTTTCCAAGGTGAACGAAATCGTAAAGCTTTCTCAGGAAACGACAAGCCTTGACGCCATTGTGGACGATGGAAACCTTACCCGCCTTGCCGACTTGATTAAGGACGATTCCCATGTCGAGCCCTTTGAAACGGTCTTTTCCATGACGCTTCAGGAAACGCTGGGGAATATTCTTTCGAGCCTGTCGGAACGGGAAATGAAGATCATCCAGCTTCGCTTCGGGCTGACGGGGGAAGTTCCCCTGACGCTGGAAGAGACGGGCAAGCTCTTGGGCATAACTAGGGAGCGGGTGCGGCAGATTCAGGAAAAGGCGACGTTCAAACTTAGGGGGATTAAGGAGTTAGCCGAGCTGAGAATAATCGAGTAGCCCCCCCGCCGCGCGTGAGCCATGCATTTCCGCCAAAAGCTCCGGCAGGGGAGGATATATTGTTTAAGAATCCCGCATGGGGAACCCGCTACGGAGCCACGGTCTCCTTCGCGGAGATGCCATGCAAATGGCTTCTTAAACCGTATATCCTCCCCTGCCGGGCATTGTGCCAAAGGCTCACGCGCGGCGGGGGCATTGCTGGGGGGCTCCGCAGAGCGTTAGCCTCCGGCGTTAGCGGTACGCTTCCGCCCATGCTTCTATGGCAATTCCTGTTGCGATGTACCTGCGTGTGCTGTAGAGAAACAGAATGCTGAAGTCGATGCGGTCAATTTGCACGCTGGTAACGGCGTTGGCGTTGGGAAACTGCCGCTGCGCTTCGGCAAGCAAATTGGCGTAGGTTACCTGCATATCCGAAAAACTGAAAAGGGCTAGTTCATTTCCGGTAAAGGGAATGCCAAGGCGGATAATGCGTGTTGTTGTTCCTTCTATCTGCACTGTGCCAAGGATGGAGTGGTCACGAATGTATATATATTCGCCTATGGCAAAGAGCGGCACTTGATTAGTGTTCCATCCCGACCGCACAGCGACATTTGTCGCGCAGCCCGCTAGCGAAACCCCGATTATCGCCACAGCGATACACCCGAAAAGCTTAAAAC
>WQUW01000120.1 GCA_009781915.1 Treponema sp.
GAGGATATACGGTTTAAGAATCCCGCATGGGGAACCCGCTACGGAGCCTCGGTCTCCTTCGCGGAGAGTCCATTGCAAATGGCTTCTTAAACCGTATATCCTCCCCTGCCGGGCATTGTACTGATGTCTCATGCGCGGCGGGGCATTGCTGGGGGGCTCCGCAGAGCATTAGCCTCGGCATTTGTCATTCCCCCCGTGGCGGCCTATACTTGTACTATGACAAAAACCACGCCGCCTGAAAAACCAGCTGTGCCCCCAACCAAAGAGCGCATCGCATGGCATCCGGCCTTCTATGAGGCGATCCAGATGGAACTGGACGAATACCGCCACGCCCTCCAGTTCATACCGGAACAGCAGCTTACGGCAGAACCCTTGCGCATTGACGTTGTTATCATAAAAAAGACCGCAGACGTTGAAATCAAAAAGAACATCGCCTCGATATTCCGCAGCGTGAACATACTGGAGTACAAAAGCCCCGGCGACTATGTTTCTGTTAAGGACTTTTACCTTGTCTACGGCTACGCCTGCCTGTACGTGGCGCTGCACAAAACGGATATAAGCGGCCTAAGCCTGACCTTCGTGGAAAGCCGCTGTCCCCGCAAGCTTATTAGCCACCTGACCCGAGAGCGGAAATTCACGGTTGAAGAAAAATGGCCGGGGATATATATTGTAAGCGGGGATATTTTGCCCATTCAGATAATTGACAGCCGCGAGCTTTCCGAGGAAGAAAACGTTTGGCTAAAAGGCTTGGACAACCAGCTTGACGCGCGGCAGGTACGGCGGATTGCGGACAAGGTAGCGGCTCTGGACAAGGATACCCAGATGTGGGCGTATCTTGACGCGATAGCGCGGGCAAACAAGAAAGCGTTACAGGAGGCATACAAGATGAGCGATACGGCGATAGCGTCATTGCGACGAACATTTGAAGAAATCGGTTTTTCGGCGGAATGGGAAAACAGGGGATTTGCCGCAGGCGAGGCCAGTGGGGAAGTCAGGGGCCGAGAGGAAACAGCCCGCAATGCTCTTGCGGAAGGGGCTTCTGTTGAATTCGTGCGGAGAATAACCGGACTCGACATGGAAGCCATACAACGGCTCGCCTCTGCTCCGCCGCGCTAATCCCCGCTATATTCAGGCGGCTCCTCCGCGGCAAACGCTTCGCTTGCGAGGGCGGCGGCGCTACCGGGACGGATGCCCCGCCGCCTTGGGCCGCCCGCCCCTTGGGCCGCCATCTTTCCCGCCTTCGCGCGCTGGTCTTCAAGCGCGAGCCGGACTGCGGCCCGGACTGCCCGCGCGGCGGCCCCGGTAATGCCGCATTTTTCCGCAATGTCCTGCGGCTCCGAGGCGGCGATAGCTTGGAGCCCGCCGTAGGCCTTCATGATTGCCGCCGCCCGCTTGGGGCCTATCCCTTCCACAGATTCCAGAACCGGGAAGTAAAGGTCGGCGGAGCGCAGCTTCTGGTTAAGACCCGTGGCAAAACGGTGCGTTTCGTCCCGGACAAACTGTAAAACCTTAAGCGCCTCCGACCGCTTGGAAAGCAGTACCGGCTTCGCGCTGTGGGGAAGCCAGATTTCCTCGTCCCGCTTCGCCAAGCCCGCCACATCGCAGGCAATCCCCAGATCGTCCATAACGCCACGGGCGGCGTTCACCTGCCCTATGCCCCCGTCTATCAGCACCAAGTCCGGCAGTTCCCTGCCTTCGCGGACAAGCCGGGAGTAGCGGCGGTACACCGCTTCCCGTATCGCGGCGAAATCGTCCACGACCCCCACTACGGTTCTGAGCTTAAAGTAACGGTACTGCTTGCGGTCGGGAACCCCGTTCTTAAAGGAAATAAGCGAGGCCACCGGATGCCTGCCGTCAAGCTGGGCCACGTCAAAGCCCTCAATGCGCTCAGGGCGGGTTTTCAGCCCCAGCGCCCGTGCCAGCTCGTCCAGCGCAGGCCCCGCTCCCCGCTCTTTAAGCCGCCTGCGAAGTTCCTCCTGAGCGTTCTGGCGGGCCATAGCCAAGGCGGCAATATGCCTTCTGCCCGATCCGTCCCCGGAAGGAGTGCCGGCGGAAATGGCCGCGGGCGAAATAAGTTCCGGGGCAAAGCCAAACTGCCCGGAAAAATACCGCCCAAGCAGTTCCGGATCAAAAGACTCGTGCGGGCTACCGTGCGGGGGGCTGTGCGGACTGTCGTGCGGGGCGGGCGTCTGTATCCCCAGATACACCTTCGGCGGCGGCGGGCGGACGGGGGTATAGTAGGCGGCGATAAAGGTTTTCAGGGATTCGTGTTCTCCGGCGGCGGATCGAGAACTGAAAAGCTCCTGCCCGCTCATGCGCCCGCCGCGCATGGAAAGAACCGAAAACGAGGTAAAAATGCCCTGCGCCGCCCACGCGATGTAATCCCGGTCTTCCATGCTCATATCTTCAACCGAATTATTTTCCGCTAGGTTTTCAATCGCCCGGATAGCGTTTCGCAGGCTGGCGGCCTCCTCGAACCTCAGGGCGTGGCTGGCCTCCCGCATTTTCGCCGTCAGTTCCGCCACTAGCGCCGTGTTTTCCCCGGCAAGGAGCTTGCGCACCCGCTCAACCTGCGTGGCGTAGGCCGGGGCTTCCTTGCAGCAGGGAGCCAGACAGCGGTCTATGTGGTAGTACATGCAGGGGTTTTCCCGCTTTCTCAGGGTTCTGCATTTACGCAGGGGGAAAAGCTTTTCAATCATATCCAGCGTCTTGTCCACCGCCTGCACATTGGGAAAGGGGCCGAAATATAGGCTGCCGTCCTCCACGATATGCCGGGTGCGAAAGACTCTGGGAAAGGAACCGGCGGTGATCCGGACAACCGGATACGTTTTGCCGTCTTTCAGGTTGATGTTATATTTGGGGCTGTGCTGTTTTATCAGCGTGTTTTCCAGAAGCAGAGCCTCGTACTCGTTGGAAACAATGATGGTTTCTATGGAAGCCGCGTACTTGATAAGGGTCGCCGTTTTGACATCTTTGGCGTTAAAGTACGTCGCCAGCCGCTGCCGGAGAAGACGGGCCTTCCCGACATAGATAATGCGGCGCTCGCCGTCTCGCCAAATATACACCCCCGGCTCCAGGGGCGCTTCCTTGGCTAGGGCCCTAAGCGCGCTGCGGTTCTCGGAAAATCTGTCATGGGCCATAGGTCAATTTACCGGCAAAATATACCGATACAATAGGGGAAACCTATAAATGAGAAAAAACCGCTTCGCCATAGTATTAGTATACTGTTTTTTTCTCCTGTCTGATAGAGCGCACGGCTTGGGGGAAAGGACAATCGTTCTCGGCAGCGCCGCATCGTGGCAGGACATGGAAGTACGGCATGGAGTCGCCGAGGCCCCCCGTATCCGCCCGCATCCTGTGCTGGTTCTTTCCGGTTACTCAGGATATGCCGGGGACGATGCGTTCCTTGACCTTCAACTTTCCTTTAACGAGGGGGAGGCGGGGCGTTTTGCCGACTCGCAGGGCCGCTATGACGTGTTCGCCTCGGCGGAGCTTAGGGCAGCGCCCGCCGCGTGGAGCCGTACTGGGGCCGGGGCGGCGCTGTTTACGGGAACCGCACGGCCCGTAGCCGGGGAAGGGCCGCTCACGATCAGGCCCCGCGCTGTTCCCCACTGGCGGCCCGGCGCTCTTTTCGCCCCCGGCAGCCATGTTCAGGATTTTTCCATCGAGTTCTGGCTGTATCCCCAGAACATAGAGAACGGAGCGCAGATTGTGTCATGGGCCTCGTACAAACCGGACGGGCGCGGCGATTTTCTGCCCCAGCTCGTACAGTGCGTTGTCGCGCGAAACAGGACACAGTGGACATTTACGAACTTTTTTTCCTCTCCCGGCGGGCATGATCGCCTGTCCCTGACCCTTTCCGGGCCGCCGCTGGTTCCCCGGACATGGAGCCACCACCTTATCCGCTTTGATGCCGGCATTGGGCTTTTGGAATACTGGGTGGACGGCGAGCTTGAAGCGGCGGAGTTTACGACTTCCCTGCGGCGGGAAGGCGGGGACGTGTTTACCCCGGTTATCGGGGAAAACGGCGTCTGGACGCTGGGCGCTCATTTCTCCGGCATGATGGACGTGTTCCGCATTCACCAGCGCCGCGCCGAACCCCCGGCCTTGGCACGGTATCACCCGCGGGGAGGCCGTGTAGAAAGCCGCACGCTGGACATGGGCAGGACGAACAGCCGCCTTGTACGGCTGGAAGCGTCCGGGGGCCGCACCGCCAGCATCACCGGAAGCGCCCGCAACGAATACGCGGGAACGGGGGCCTTGCGTTTTGCCGATCATTCGGCGGTCAATTTCTTCGTCAGAACCAGCAACGCCCGCTACGGCTGGGATACCCCGTGGATTCCGGTAACGCCGGGGACAGAGCTGGCGGATATCCGGGGCAAGTATGTCCAAGTCGCGGCGGATTTCTTTCCCAGCGCGGACGGTCAGGCTTCTCCCTACCTTTCCGAAGTTAGGATCGTGTATCTGGTGGCGGAACCTCCCCCGCCCCCCGCCCGCCTTGTCGCCGTAGCCGGGGATGGAGCCGTGGAACTGTCGTGGATGCCTAGCCCTTCGCGGGAAATTGGTGGTTATTTTGTCTATTTCGGCGCTGCGCCGGGTGAATATTTTGGAGATCATGCTATACTTGATAGTATGGTTCATTCATCGCCGATCAACGTGGGAAACAGGACATCAGTTCGTATTGAAGGGCTGACCAACGGAAGGCTTTACTTCTTTGCCGTGGCAGCGTACAACAGGCCAGAGGCCGCTGGCGAGGGGATGCCGCAGGCATTGCCCGAACCGGGGGAATTTTCACGGGAGGTTGCGGCCCGTCCGCTGCCTCGTCCGGCGGGGGATCGCTAGATGAGCCCTGTTGATACGCAAGATATTCTGGAGCGCGCCAAACATTCCTCGCAAGTGGGGGATCACGAGGCGGCGGAGCATCTTTTAAGGAACTATTTAGCCAAGGCCCCCGGCAGCCGTGAAGCCCGCCTTCTTTTGGGAACCTCGCTTGCCAAGGAAGGAAAGTTTTCCGAGGCGGCGGCTGAGTTTACCGGCCTTCTGGCGCTCTCTCCGTCCGACACGGAAGCCCTGAACAACGCCGCCGTGATTTTCCGCCGGCAGGGGAAGCTCTCGCAGGCCCTTGAATACCTGAAAGCCGCCATTGCCGCCAATCCGGGCAAGGCGGAATTTTACTATAACACCGGCAATATCTACAAGCAAATGGGCGATTACGAGGCGGCTTCCGTGGCATACGCCAAGGTAATCGAGCTGGATACCGGCTATGTTCCGGCGTACAACAATTTGGGGACTATTTACGAGCGCTTTGGGGACTACGGCAAGGCCTGCGAGATTTTCCGCAAGGGCCTTATTCTGGATACCAACAACCCTTCCCTGCGTTTCAATTACGGCGTGGCTTTGGAGGCAGGCGGGCGGCTTGACGAGGCCGCGAATGAATACCGTGCCGCCGTGCGCAGTAAGCCGGGCTGGCCCGATCCGGTAAACAACTTGGGGATAGTTCTCTTTAAGCAGGGCCGCCACGACGAGGCCATGACGACCTTTAACGGTATCCTCAAGATCGACCCCTTCAACGCCGAGGCCCGCAACAACATGGGCGTTGTTCTTGCCGAGCAGGGAAGGATAGAGGAAGCCGTCAGGAACTACCGCCGTGCTATCGAGGCGAACCCCGGATACGTCAAGGCGGTGATCAACTTGGAACTGGCGCTGGAGGCGTTAGGGGAATTCACGGACGCTGTGATAGAACTGGAACGGCTTGTCAAGCTTTCCCCTGACAGCGCTGACATACGCAGCCGGCTGGCAGGGCTTTACCTTAAAATGGAGCGGTATCCTGAGGCGCTGATACAGATCGAGGCCGCCCTTCGATGGGAGCCGGAAAGCGTACAAGCCCTGCGGATTCATGGCGCTGTACACCGTGTCATGGGGAACGACAGCGAGGCGCAGGCATCTTTCGAAAAAATCCTTTCCCTTGATCCCGGCAATTACAGCTTTCTTATGGACCTCGCGGACATCCATTTCCGGCGCAAGGCGTACACGGACGCGGAAGAATGTATAAAATCCTATCTTGTCCGGCGGCCCGGCGACCGGGCGGCGAAACTGCTCATGGGCAAACTGTACGCCGAGATGGGAAACCTGACCCACGCCATTCAGGTCTTCGAGGAGCTTTCCAGGGCCGACCCCAACGATGCCGAAGCGCTGGTTGCGGCGGCGGAACTTCACAAGGAAACCGGTTCGCTGGAAAAAGCCCTGCGCCTTGCCGATACGCTGGTAAACCTTCAGGGCAAGCGGGGCACTGCCGAGGACATTTCCGGCCTTAGCAAGTCTCTGGAACTGTACGAAAGCGCCGTAAGCGAATATTCGATCTCGGTAAAAGATATGTGGGCCCGGAACATAAAACTGATGCGGGGCGAAAGGGAGGATGATCCGGCGAAAGAGACGGCCCCCCTGCGCATGGGAGCGGCGGGGGTTTCCCATGCCACAGATGAAGACATGATAGACGGGGAAACAGCCACCGGCGGGGACGAAAAAGCGTCCGCCGCGGCTGCGGTAATTCAACTGCTTGGCTGTCTTCACCAGCTTACCGATGCGCTTCCCGAAAAGGACAGGGATTCCTACCTGCAGGGCGAGTTTCCGGAAATCATGGAATCGGTAATTGATAATTTTAAAAACCTGACTACAATCGGAGATGTTCATGGAAGCGGACTTTGAGAAAAAATTAAGAGACTACATAAAAACCATGCCGAGTCTTCCCACATCGGTTACCAAGGTGCTGGAAATATGCAACAATCCCAACACCAGTCCCGCGGATTTGAATCAGGTTATCTCCCTTGATCCGGTGCTGGTAGGCCGGGTGCTTAAACTCATCAACTCGGCCTATTACGGGTTGGGGCAGCCCGTAACCAGTTTAGCCAGAGCGATTATTATGCTGGGGATAAACACCGTTAAAAACCTTGCGTTGTCTACCGCGGTAATGGGGCATCTGCCCTCCAAAAACAAATCGCCGGGTCTTGACATGGAAGGGTTTTGGCGGCATTCTCTGTGCGTGGGGGTTTCGGCGAAGCTCCTTGCCCGGAAGCGGGGGGTTGACCCCAAGCTTACGGAAGAATATTTTACCGCCGGCCTTCTTCACGACATTGGCAAGATACCGCTTAACGCCGTGCTTTCCAACGAGTATATGCGGACGGTAAGCTCCGGCGACAAGGAACGCAAGTCCCTGTTCCGGGCGGAGGAGAGTATTCTTGGCCTGAACCACTGTTCCGCGGGGGACATGATACGGGCGGCGTGGAAGCTGGACGGGGCGGTAGGTGACGCTATTGTGCATCACCATGATTTTGACGAGTATTCCGGGGGCCACAAGGATGTTCTTTACAGTACCGTTACGGCGAACTGGTTTGTTTCCCTTTCGGGGATAGGGTTTTCAGGCGACTTGCATCCCGAAAAGCCCCGGCCCCATGTGTGGGAGGCCTTGGGCGTTTCTTTGGAGGATTTTGACGAAATCGAAAAGATCGCCAACGCCGAAATCGAAAAGGCCGAGATTTTTCTGAAGATAAACAACTGATTCGAGGTGTGTATGCTGTCTGTTTGTTTTTGGGGCGTGCGCGGCTCCATTCCCTGCCCCGGACGTACTACCGTGGAGTTCGGGGGCAATACCTCCTGTCTGGAAATACTGGCCGGACAGCGGCTTGTAATTGTCGATTTGGGAACCGGAGCCAGACCCTTTGGCGACTGGTTCATGCGGAACCGCTTTAACGAAGGCTATAGGGACATTGATATTTTCATCACCCACACCCACTGGGATCACATCATGGGCTTTCCCATGTTTTCCCCCCTTTTTGTCCCCGGCACAAACATACGCATACGGGGCCCTGTTTCCTTTAACGATGACACCCTTGCGTCCATTGTCGGCGATCAGCTTTCCTACCGCTACTGGCCGGTGCGTCAGAGCGAGCTTGCGGCCCGCATCGAGTACGAGGAACTCAAAGAAACAACGGTAGACATGGGCGAAGGTCTTACGGTAACCACGAAGTACCTGAATCATCCCATCCTTTGCCTTGGCTACCGCTTTGAGTATGAGGGCAAGTCGATTGTTACGGCATTCGATCACGAGCCGTTCCGCAATCTTTTCCCGACCGATCCCGCCGACCCCAGCTACAACGAAGAAGCGGCTTACGAGGGCGAGGCCGCCGCAAGGGAAGAAAACGAAAAACTGCTGCACTTTTTCAACGGCGCTGACATACTTATCCACGACGCCCAGTTCACCCCCGAAGAGTTTGAAAAGCGCCGGGGCTGGGGACATTCCTCCCACGAGCAAGCGATAGACGTTGCCTGCCGGGCAGGGGTGAAAAAGCTTATCCTTTCCCACCACGATCCCAACCGCACCGACGAGCAGCTCCAAGCCTTGGAGGAAAAGTACACCAGCGAAGGCGGCAGCAGGCCGGGCCCGCAGATTATCATGGCCAGGGAAGGGGCGAGGACAGAGGCTTAGTCGCTCCCCGCCCCCGCCGCGCGTGAACATTCCCGCATAAAGCTCCGTCAGGGGAGGATATACGGTTTAAGAAGCCGGCCCAGGGAACACGGCTACGGAGCCACGGTCTCCTTCGCGGAGATGCCATGCAAATGGCTTCTTAAACAATATATCCTCCCATGCCGGGCATTGTGCCAGAGGCTCACGTGCGGCGGGGGCATTGCTGGGGGGAAGAGGCGTTAGCCTCCGGCATGAACTTCCCCCGTTTGAGTGGACACAAAGTTAAGCTCATGATAAACCTAAGGAGAGTAAATCATGAGGAAACGAAGAAAAAGTTACACGAGTGAGTTCAAGGAATCTGCGGTTGAGTTCTGC
>WQUW01000121.1 GCA_009781915.1 Treponema sp.
ATACCATCAAAAGAGAGTATATCCAACTATTAGCGAAACGTCAACATTTTTGCGAATTTTTTTCAAAAATTTTCCCGCCCCCGCATTACTGGAAAAGCACCTTCGCACAGCCTTCCCGGCTCCGCCGGGAAGGCCCCCCGCAATGCCCCCGCCGCGCGTGAGCCAGCGCCACAATGCCCGGCAGGGGAGGATATACGGTTTAAGAAGCCATTTGCGTGGACTCTCCGCGAAGGAGACCGTGGCTCCGTAGCGGATTCCCCATGCGGGATTCTTAAACCGTATATCCTCCCCTGCCGGAGCTTTATGCGGGAATGTTCATGCGCGGCGGGGGGCGAAAGCGGGAATGATCCTGGGCCGAATCGGACGGCCGACCTGCCGCTTAGGAGGCGGCCGCTCTATCCACTGAGCTACAGGACCTTGCCTATTTATACATCCCTCTTGCCCATATTGTCAACAGACCTTCATAGGGATACTATGTCTATCATGGTTAGGCGAGTTTATCTGGAAAAGAAAGAAGGTTTTGACATGGAGGCCCGGCGGCTTAAAGACGAACTCGCCGGGTCTCTCGGAGAAAAATTCCCTGAACTGGCGGGATTAGCGGGGGTGCGGGTTCTTAAACGCTACGACACCGAGCATCTTGACGAAGATCAGTTTAGGAACGTTACCCAAGCTGTGTTTTCGGAACCTCAGTGCGACAGGGTATTCTACGGGGCCGGAGTTCCCGTGGAGGGGAGTGAGCGTTCCTTCGGCATTGAGTACCTGCCCGGGCAGTACGACCAAAGGGCCGACTCCGCGCAGCAGTGCGCCGAGCTGGTTACGGGGATAAAGCCCAGAATCAGAACCGCTGTCGTTTACATTTTCCAAACCCCGCGCCAGCCCCTTTCCGACGCGGCTTTGGAAGGGGTAAAGAAATACCTTATTAACCCGGTGGAATCCAGAGAAGCGTCGGCGGCGCTTCCCCTTTCCTTGGAAGAAAACGAGACCGAGCCGCCGGATGTGCCCGTGCTTACCGGGTTTACCCGCATGGATACCACGCAGTATGGGCTTGCCATGCCGCGTGAGGATTTGGATTTCTGCCGGGACTATTTTTCGCGGGAAGGCAGAGACCCGACACTGGCGGAATTGAAGGTGCTGGATACCTACTGGTCGGATCATTGCCGGCATACCACCTTCAACACCACTCTGGAAGAAATAACCATTTCCGGCGATGCCGGCGGCCCACAGTCCCCGGTAGCGAAGGCGCTAGAACTCTACGAAGAAACCCGGCGGGAAGTGTACGGGGCGGGGGCCGAACACCGGGGCAGAAGCCTTATGGACATGGCTACCATTGGGGCAAAGGCGCTGAAAAAAAGGGGCCTTCTGGCTGATTTGGACGAGTCGCCGGAAATCAACGCCTGCACCGTGAAAATCACGGCGGAGTTTGCCGATGGAAGCCGCGAGCCGTGGCTGCTCCTTTTCAAAAACGAAACGCACAACCATCCCACCGAAATAGAACCCTTTGGGGGGGCCGCAACCTGTCTTGGCGGCGCTATACGAGACCCCCTTTCGGGCCGGGCCTTCGTGTACCACGCCATGCGCGTAACGGGAGGCGGCGATCCCAGAGCTGACGTGTCCGGCGCCCTGCCGGGAAAACTGCCCCAGATCAAAATCGCCCGTGAAGCCGCGGCAGGGTATTCGTCATACGGCAACCAGATAGGACTCGCGACAGGCCAGGTGGCGGAGTTTTACCACCCCGGCTTTCTTGCCAAGCGGATGGAACTGGGGGCGGTTATCGGCGCGGTTCCCGAAGCGTGGGTGCGCCGGGAGGAGCCTTGCCCCGGGGATGTTGTGATCCTTGTGGGCGGCAAAACCGGCAGGGACGGCATAGGCGGCGCGACCGGGTCTTCCAAGGCTCAGTCGGGGAACTCCGTGGAAAGCGCCGGGGCGGAAGTGCAGAAGGGAAACGCCGTAGAGGAGCGCAAGCTTCAACGCCTTTTCCGCAAGGCCGAAGTATGCCGCCTTGTAAAACGCTGCAACGACTTCGGCGCGGGCGGCGTTTCCGTGGCGGTAGGCGAACTCGCGGCGGGGATGGACATCAATCTGGATGCCGTGCCGAAAAAATATTCAGGACTTGACGGCACTGAGCTTGCCATTTCCGAATCGCAGGAACGGATGGCGGTAGTTACCGCCGCTAGTGACGCACTGGAGTTCATACGCCACGCCGCCGGGGAAAACCTCGAAGCTGTTGTTATCGCCTCAATTACCGCAGGTAATTCGATTACCGCGGGCAGCGCGACTGGCGGGGACACGGCCCGCCTTCGCATGATGTGGCGGGGCAAAACGATTGTTGACCTTTCACGGGAATTCCTTAACACCAACGGAGCGCCCCGCTCGGCGAAGGCTTTGATCCGCGGCGGCGAAGGGAAACTGCCGGATACCGCTTCAGCGCCGCCCCTGCCCGCCGGGGTTTTGCTGGACGGCCTACAGCGGGAACTGTCCAGCCTGCGGAGCGGAAGCCGCCGGGGTCTTCAGGAGCGCTTCGATGGCTCGGTTGGGGCGGCATCGGTGCTTTTCCCTTGGGGGGGCGGCGAGCAGGGAACGCCCGAATGCGGCATGGCAGCTCTTTTGCCTTCTTTGGATAAGCAAAGCCGCACGGCGAGCCTTATGACCTTCGGTTACGACCCTGAGTTGATGAGCCTTGACCCGTACAGGGGGGCCAAGGGCTCTGTTCGGGAAGCGCTGGCGAAGTTCGCCTGCCTTGGCGGCGACCCTTTTACGGCACGGCTTTCCTTTCAGGAATATTTCCAGCGGACGGCGAACCCCGAGGCTTGGGGCAAGCCCGCCTCTGCGCTTTTGGGCGCGCTGGAGGCGCAGCTTCGCCTTGGGGTTCCGGCCATAGGCGGCAAGGATTCCATGTCCGGAAATTACCGGGACGAGGATCACGGCCTTGACCTCGCCGTTCCCCCAACGCTGGTCGCCTTTGCCGCCGGAACGGTCAGGGCGGATCGGGTTCGATCCGGGTCTTTAAGCGGCGCGGCAGGGAACGCCGTTGTCCTTTTAAGCCAACACGGCGGCGGGGACGAATGGGAGCTTTTCAAAACAAACATGAAAACGCTGGCTGCCCTGTCCGATCTGGGGGCATTGAAGGCGGCGCGCCCTGTCGGGCCCGGCGGCGCCGCGGCGGCGCTTGCGGTCATGGCATTTGGCAACATGACCGGGGTACAGGCCTACCCGGACGCCTTCTGTGCCGGGGATGCCCTAGATTATCAGGGATCGGTACTCGCCGAGGTTGACGAATCAGTGTTGCCCCCGGGCTTCGGCAGTCCTTGGGTTCTGGCGGCACGGACAATTACCGAGCCTGTTTTCCGTGTTGTCCGGCCCGTTCCGGTTGAAGCCTTGGCGGAGGAAGAACGCCCCGAAGCCTCGCGCGCGCAAACGCCCCTTGAAGCGCTGCGCCGGGCCTACGAATACCCGCTGGCTCGTGTGTTCCCCCAGACGTCCACGGGGGCCACGGTAGCGGAGCCTGAGAAAGAAGCGCCGGCTCTGAAACTGCCGGATAGCCCGCCCGCCGCCGCCCGCGCGCACGCCCGTACACACTCGCGGGCCGCTCCCCTTGTGGTTTTGCCGGTGTTTCCGGGAACGAACTGCGAGTGGGACATGGAACGGGCCTTTCGGAACGCCGGGGCCAGTGTCCGTCAGGTGATTTTCAGAAACCGCGACCGGCAGGATATAGCGTCATCCCTAAAGGAACTGGCCGGGGCCTTTGAAGAAGCGCAGATTATCGCCTTTTCCGGCGGGTTCAGCGCCGGGGACGAGCCGGACGGCTCCGGCAAGTTCATCGCCAATGTGCTGCGCGCCCCTTCAGTCGCCGCCGGTGTCACGGGCTTCCTTGAAAAGCGGGACGGCCTAATCCTTGGGATTTGCAACGGCTTTCAGGCCCTGATAAAAACCGGGCTTGTGCCGTACGGGCGCATTGTTCAGGCGGACGAGACCATGCCTACTCTTAGTTTTAACGCCATAGGCCGCCATGTGTCCCGCATGGTTCGCACACGGGTACTGCCGAGCGGTTCCCCTTGGCTCAGCCTTGACGCTACTGGCGGCATTCACGTTATCCCGGTAAGCCACGGCGAAGGCCGCCTTGTTATCCGGGACGCGCAAGCCCGCTCCCTTTTCGCCGCCGGGCAGGTTCCCTTTTGCTACGCCGACGCCGCCGGAAACCCCACCATGACGGAGCCGGACAATCCCAACGGCTCGGCCTTTGCCATAGAGGGCCTTACAAGCCCCGACGGCAGGGTTCTTGGCAAAATGGCCCATTCCGAGCGCCACGGGGAATTCGTTCACGTCAACATACCGGGGGACAAACGCCAGCGGATATTCGAGGCGGGCGTGCGGTATTTTACGGAATAAGCGGGGTGGAGGTCTTGACACAGGCCACCCAATGAAGCATACTTCCCCAAGAAACACAAATGATAAAGACGGGGGGGACTATAAGGAGACACAACAATGGGCAGAAACCCGGTTTTTTTGGCTGTAACGCTGGCGCTATTCGCGCTCTCGGCGTGTTCAACGCCCTCTCCCCCGCCTCCCGCTCCGCCTCCGCCGTTACCCCCACCCGCTCCGCTTGCTCCCCCCGCTCCCACTGCCGAGCGTTTTCTGCGGTACATCGGGGAAGAGTGGCATTATTTTGAGACTTCCATAGTTCAGGGCAGGGTAACGATTATCGGTTACAATGGAACCGCCACGGATGTACGGATTCCCCCATCTTTGCATGGCTTGCCTGTTGTCGGAATCAGCGACAGGGCGTTTGACACCGGCAGGGCCGGGGGGCGGCTTAACAGCGTAACTATTCCTAACAGCGTTACCTTTATCGGGGAAAGGGCGTTCGCGGGCAACGCGCTTGCCTCGGTTGTTATTCCCGACAGCGTTACGTATATCGGCAGTGAGGCGTTCGCTAACAACTATATTGCCAGTTTGACAATCTCCGGCGGTCTTGCCCGCGTTGGGACCAGGGTGTTCGCGAATAACCGGCTGGCCAGCGTCTCCATTCCCCCAAGCGTGGTCTACATTGGGGACGGGGCGTTTGCGAACAACCAGCTCGCCACGGTGCTTAACCTGGGCCGTGTCAATTGGGTGTGGGCAAGCGCCCTTCACGGCAATCCGCAGTTCGTCTGGGACGGTATTGCGCACGGCGGGCCCGTAACCCAGCCGCTGCCAGCCAGAGGTATGCTGCCGGGTTCGCGCGGGCAGGGCATCTACACGGTGCAAATTGGCGCGTTCGAAAACGCCGCCACAGCGCGGGAAACCGTGGACGCATTGCGGTTTACAACGTTGCACCTGGAGATCGAACCCAGCGGCAGGCTTCACCGGGTGGTAGTTCCCCGCGTAAGGGCGGATGACCTCGCTGACGTTGTTTGGCGGCTCGGCAACGCCGGGATTAGCCCGGACTCCATCTGGATACGCGAGCCGTAGCCTTCCCCGCCCGCTTGACATCCAAAGCCCTTTCGGCTTATTTTCTAGTATCAATAAATGACAGACTAGCTCATCTGGATAGAGCGTCAGCCTCCGGAGCTGAAGGTGGTGGGTTCGAGTCCCGCGTCTGTCAGAATTTCACAAAAACCAAAAAATGCGAACCGCTCCAAAAATGGCAAAACTCCAACCATTCGGGACTCGAACCTTTTTTGCGGCCCAGAGGAACCACCGGTTCCGATGGCCAAAGGCGCAAGGATGCGCGTTTAGCAAAAAAGGCGGCCCTCCAGCCGCAAACAGGATGTTTGTGGCTGGAGGGGAGTCCCGCGTCTGTCAAAGCCGTCAACCCCCGAATCAGTCCTTCGCCGCCTGCGAGCGATCCTTTGTCATCTTTCCGTCCCCGGTTTCGTAACGAAGGCCCCAGCCAGTTACTATCGCTATCGCCATGACTACAAAGAGAAGTATGGGATAGAACACCGTTGGCGCGAGGGCAAACGGGCTTAACGGCTGAAGAAACTCGTACGTTGGGATCAGTCCGTTTATGGTTCCCAGAACAACAAATATGAAAAGGCTGGAAAACGGAATTATGATTGGCAGCGAACATACCATGCTGTCTATAATGTTCGCGCGCCGGTACGGGTGAATGCCTTTGGGCTTTGATAGCTCGTCCGCCAAGGGCCCGTAAATGATCAGCGCGGGGCCGTTCGCCGACCCGATAAAGGCGGCGGTAATCATGACGCCAAAGGAGTTAATCCATTCGCTTCCGCTCGTTGTTTTCGCCAGCTTACTGGTGGCGAGCCTGTGCAGTATGCGGTCTAAGAGTCCGCTTTCCCGCATCACTCCCATTATTCCAAATATGCCAAACAGGTAGACTACAATGCCTACCTTGGCGGTGATACCGGCGATAAGAAATCCCCCGGCGACCCCGCCCTGAACGGAAAGTATGTCAGCCGGGCTTAAGGCCCCGGAAACCAGCCCCACAACCACGCCCACAGCGGTGCCGATGGTGATTGAAATAAAGATGTTGCGTTTTACAACAGCCACAACCAATAGCACCACTACCGGAATAAGCATTACTAAGCCGTGCGGATTGGAAAACTGCGCCAAGATTTCCGCTCCGGCTACTTCCGCCGCCGCCCCTATCCCCGCGCCGAAAATAAGGTACAGAACAATAGCGCCCAACGCCGCGGCTCCCGCGTACATGAAGCGGGACGCGACAACCCCCGGTATGTCCGCGGATTCTCCTGAGGATTTGTACCTTTGAGTGGTAGCCGATACGATTGTTGTGTCGGAAATCGGGCTTAAATGATCCCCGAAAATAGCGCCGGAAAGAATGGCCCCGGCGAGAAAAACGGGGTCCGCGCCCAACAGAACTCCGGCGGGGTAGAATATCGGAAACCCGGAAAACACAGTGCCAAGAGAGGTTCCGGTCGCCATAGAAATTACGCAGCACGCCGCGAAAACAAACGCCACAAAAAAGCCGCCAGTTATTCCAAGGCTGCTTCCCAGCCATACAAAGCCTTCCGCCACGCCCGCGCGGGCCATCATTTGCGTGAAAATTCCAACGACAAGTATGATAAGGCTCAATATGGCGCATATGTCAGAGGCCATGCCTTTTACGGCGGCTTTCCAAAAACCGTCCATGTTCTTCGCGAAAAGGCTCCCGACAATAAGTCCCACAAAACACGCCATAGCAAGGTTAACCAAGGCAAATGTCCCCAGTACAATAAAAAACAGAACGCTGCCGGCGGCGGCGATTGCTAACGGAACCAGCGCGAACAGAAAACTGCCCTTAAACTGCACCGGATAACTATCGTAGTTTTTCGTTTCCACTTTCAAATCCTCCTAAAATTAAAATAACGCTATCGCAATGAGGCCATTATCGCCCGGACGCCTTCAAGAAAGCGGCTAGCTTCCTCAAACGAGTTGTACGGGGCAATGCCGGCGCGTATGAATGAACCGCTGTCGCTAATGCCCAGCTTTTCGGCTAGGGTAACGGCGTAAAAATGGCCCGCGGCTATAAAGACGCTGTGTTCCTCGCACATACGCACGCAGAATTCGCGCGGGGTGATGCCGCGCGCGCGAAAAGCAATCGTTGGCGTTTTAGGAACATCGCCGCCAGCCTCGTAAAGGGTAATGCCGTCTATTGTTTTCATTTCGGCGCGTATATGACCGGCGAGTGAATTCTCGTGGGCCTCTACAATTTTGTATCCGCTTGAGATCTGGTCTTTCAGGCATTGGCCTGTCCCAAGCCCCGCGATAAACTGTATGGCGGCGGATACGCTGGGTATGCCCTCGTGATTTTGAGTGCCGATTTCCATGCGGTCGGGAACTTCGTCCGGCGCGGCCGCCAGCTTGTATACGGGAAGCCGCTCGAACACGGTTTTGCGTATTACCGCCATGCCTACGTGGGCCGCGAAAAATTTATACGCGGAGGAAAACAGCATATCGATTCCCAAATCCTCAACATCCACGTATATGTGGGGGATAGCGTGAACAGCGTCAACCGCGAGAAGCGCTCCGGCCTTTTTCGCGTGGGCTGACACAGCCTTTACATCGGTTATTGTCCCTATGCAATTCGAGGCGGCCCCCACCGCTATAAGTCTTGTTTTCAGCGTTACTAGCGCTCCAAGCGAGTCAAGGTCTAAGGTAAGGGTCTTTGTGTTAAGCGGTATGTATTTTACCGTAACACCCTTGTCTTCGGCGGCAGTGCGCCACGAATCGACATTGGAGTGATGCTCAAGCTCTGTTAGTATTATTTCATCGCCTTCTTGCCACAGCCTAGCCAACGCGCGGCTTGTGTGAAACATCATAGTGGTGGCATTGGGGCCAAACGCGACTTCGTGGTTCGGGGCGTTAAAAAGCGCTTTCACGTCCGCGCGGGCCTTCGCGATGAGTTCTTCGGTCTCGCGGCTGGAGGGAAACACGCCGTGACGGTTCGCTCCCCCTTGGGTCATGTACACGCGGACAGCCTCGATTGTCTTGTCCAAAAACTGAGTCCCGCCGGGGCCGTCAAAATACACTACCTGCTTTCCGTTGTGCGTCCTTTTCAGGGCGGGAAACTGTCCGCGAATGCTGTCGATGGGATACGTTGTCTTCATCGGCTTTCCTCCTTCTTGCAATGTATTGTGATAATACCAGCGTTACAAAAGCCTGTCAAGGAAGCCCCCCGCCCCCACCGCACGTGAGCATTACCGCCAAAAGCCCCGGCAGGGGAGGATATACGGTTTAAGAATCCCGCATGGGGAACCCGCTACGGAGCCACGGTCTCCTACGCGGAGATGCCATGCAAATGGCTTCTTAAACCGTATATCCTCC
>WQUW01000122.1 GCA_009781915.1 Treponema sp.
AATTGTGGTTTTTTCATGTACATGGATTTAGAGGGCTATGCTAGGGGTATTTCTTTATGACATAAGGAGTTATGCGATTCTCCGGGGCTCATTGCATTTTGCCATACTTCATGATAAATAACACAGCGGCAACTGCGCTACTTCTTTTTAAAAATCCCCAAGAACCGGGACAGAATGCCCTTTTTCGCGGCTCCCGCCGGAGCGTTAGACGAGCCCCCGCCGGACTGGTTTGGAGCGCGGCCCGGTTTGTGTTTTCCCTGCGCCGGGTGGGAACCGCGCGCCGCAGGTTCGGCCCCAAACTGCCTGCCCCGTCCCTTGCGCTGGTTCCTCCTGCCCGCTCTGTCCCGCCGGTCTCCGCCGCCCCCGGCGGCATTGCGGCCCCCGCCTTTTTCGTATTTTTGCTTGTAGTGGGCCATCCGTTCTTCAAGGGAGAGCGCCGAAATATTCACCGCTGGCTCCCGGCCCCCCGCGACAGCGCTTTTGCCGCCGCCACGCTGGTCGCCCTGTTGCCTTCGCCTGTCCGCGTCCCGCAGGCCGCCCGTCCGCTCGCCGCCTGAGTGCTGCCTTCTGTTCCGGGGGTCGCGGCTGTCCCGTCCGCCCCGGTCTCCGTGCCGCCCCCTTGGGCGGTCTTCGCCCCTGCCCCGTTCCTCGGAGCGGCGGCCTTCGTAGTAGTCGGTCTGGACACGCTTGCCCTCGCTCTTGTCCTCGGCAAAGAGTTCTTCTGTTGCCGTTTCCGAGGGGATTTTATTGCCAATGTAGCGTTCAATCGCCGGAAGCTCGTAGACATCCTGCTCGCTGGAAAACGTGAACGCCTTGCCTGTCTTGCCCGCCCGCGCGGTACGCCCAATGCGGTGAACGTAGTTTTCCGATTCGTTTGGAAGGTCGTAATTCACCACCACCGCAAGGCCTTCAATGTCCAAACCCCGGGCCGCGACATCCGTGGCGACAAGATAGCGTAGATTGCCCGCTTTTATCTCGTCGATAATCTTCAGCCGCTTTTGCTGGGGAAGGTCTCCCATGATAAACTCGCACTCATAGCCATTCAGCCTAAGCCGTTTCGCCACGATTTCCGCGTAACGCTTGGTATTGCAGAAAATAATGGCGCTTTCGGGGTTTTCCCGCTTGAGTATTCCCAACAGGAGCTTCATCTTGTCCGTGGAGGACACATGGTAAAGAAGCTGTTCAACCTCCTCTACCGTTACCGTTTCCGGTTCAATGGCGATTTCAAAGGGGTTGCGGGTGTATTCCCAAGCAAGGTTTTTGACCCATGCGTTAAGCGTAGCGCTGAAAAGCATGGTCTGCCGCCGGTCAACCGGGGGAACCGCTTTGATAAGCTTGCGGAGGTCGGGGTAAAAGCCCATGTCAAACATCCGGTCTGCTTCATCCAGCACAAGGAAGGCGATGTCCATAAGGTTCATCTGGCCGCCCTGATTCAGGTCCAGCACCCGCCCGGGCGTACCCACAAGGACTTGCGCGTTATCCCGCAAAAGGGCCGTCTGCTGGGCATAGCCCACCCCGCCGTAAAAACTGCCCGTTTTGAAGGGCAGATATTTGCCAATAAGTTTGGCCTCTTCCTCAACCTGTACCGCAAGTTCCCGGGTCGGAACCATAATGATAGCCTTTTTCCCGTGAAGCATATCCTCGGTAAGAAGGCGTTGAAAAATGACAACCAAAAACGCCGCCGTTTTGCCCGTCCCGGTCTGGGACTGGACATAAAGGTCCTGACCGCCAAAAGCGCGGGCCAGCACCTGTTCCTGGACGGGCATGCAGGTTATGTACCCTGCCTCGGTTAATCCCCGTTGAAGATCGGGATGTAGATTTAGTTCAGAAAAATTCATATCGTACCTACATGATAGCGTTTTATTCAAGTAATGAATAGCACCCCTAGCGGCCTGTCCCAGCTCCCGCGCGAATATTTACAAACAGCGTGAATTACAGTATTGTTGGGCATGGAAATTCTTTCTTCGTCTGACCAGAATGTCCAAAGGGCGGCGGCGGCGCTGGCGGACGGTCTTCTTGTGGCCTTTCCGACAGAGACGGTCTACGGCTTGGGCGCTGACGCATTCAACGTTCATGCCTTGGCTAAGGTGTTCGAGGCCAAGAACCGGCCCCACTTTGACCCCTTAATTATCCACATAGCCGAACACGATGCGCTTTCCCGCATTGCCGATACCGCTTCTCTGGACAGGGCCGCAGGGGAGCGGCTTTCCATCCTGTCGCGGCAGCTCTGGCCCGGCCCCCTTACCCTTATTCTGCCCAAGCGTCCGCAGATACCAGCGCTTGCCACTTCCGGTCTTGCCACCGTGGCGGTGCGCTTTCCGTCGCACCCCGTGGCGCAAAAACTTATCCGTCTTTCGACTGGGGCGATAGCCGCGCCCAGCGCCAACCCCTTCGGCTATCTTTCGCCCACCCGGGCCGAACACGTAAAAGCGCAGTTGGGCCAGAAGGTCGATTTTATCCTTGATGGCGGCAGGGCGGCCGTTGGCGTGGAATCCACCGTGCTGGATATTTCCCACGGCCAACCCCGGCTTTTGCGGCCTGGCGGAACGCCCCGGGAAACAATAGAGGCGCTTATAGGCCCGGTGGAGTTTTCTTTCGCGCAGGCTGTAAACGAAGCGCCCCTTTCTCCCGGGCAGCTCGAAAGCCACTACGCCCCCCGCACCCCGCTTGTCCTTTGCCGCCGGGGGGAACTGGCCTCTTTGCCCGCCGCCGCCACAGAGGGCCGGCTGTATTTCTCGCCGTCCACAAACCACAGCGAAGCGGCAGGGCACGGGACACGGGTGTTGTCCCAAACAGGAAACCTTGCCGAAGCCGCCGCCAACCTTTTCGATATGCTTCACGAACTGGACAGTCTTGGCCTGCGGGTTATCCGGGCCGAAGAAGCGCCGCTGTCCGGCCTTGGCGTGGCGATAAACGACCGCCTAAGGCGGGCGGCGGGGCACACTACCCCCGCATTGTGATGTACTCTGCGCTTATTTTTTCCTTCCAATAATGCCCCGCCGCGCGTGAGCCTCACGGGATGGAAACCACCGCTTTAATGCAGCCAGTCTGCGGTTTTATCCACAGCGGGAATTGGGCCGGGGCTTCGTCAAGGCTTGCCGTGTGGGTAACAAAGCCGGAAGTGTTTACCCTGCCGCTTTCGATACCCGCAATCACATTTGCGAAATCTTCCTTTGTGGCGTTCCGGCTTCCCATAAGGGTAAGCTCCTTAACGTGGAACAGAGGATCGTTGAATGTGATGTCCGCCCGCACAAGGCCCACGTACACAATCGTTCCCCCGGCGCAGGCGTAGTCAAACGCTTTCATCATCTGCCCAAGGTTTCCGGTGGCGTCGATAACAAGGGGGCAAAACTCACCCCCCGTAATGTCCGCTATCGTCTTTTCAGGATCGGTATTAAGGGAATTAAAGGCGTGGTCGGCCCCGGCAATGTCTTTGGCGTAGGCAAGCCGCTTGTCGTTAATGTCCATGACAATTACGGTGGCGCCCCGTTCTTTAAGGCCGTGGATAACGCCGATACCGATGGGGCCCGCGCCGACTACCAAGGCGTTGCCGCCCTGCTTTGGGTTCCCCCGCCGCACCCCGTGAAAGCCTATCGCAAAACACTCCACAAGGGCAATATCTTCGGGCCTGACCTTTCCGGCAGGTACGGCGTGAAATGCCGGAAGGCTGATGTATTCCTGCATACCTCCGTCAACCGGTACGCCCAAACATTTAAGGGTAGTGCAACAGTTGGGTTTGCCGTTCCTGCACGCAATACAGTTCCCGCAGCGCAGGTAGGGAAGGATGGAAACGATGTCTCCCTCTTTAAGTTCTCCGGCGGCGCTTTTCGCTGACGCCGGAATTTGGGCAACCTGTACCGCAAGTTCGTGGCCCACAACACGGGGATAGGTGAAAAGGGGCTGCGTTCCTTCAAAGGCATGAAGGTCTGTCCCGCAGACCCCCACTTGCAGTACCTTGAAGAGAACCTCGTCGTTTTTGGGAACGGGCATGGGTCTGTCCTCAAAGACAAACTCGCCGGGTTTGGTCATAACAAGCGCTTTCATACATATATGATGGCACACAAATGCCGGGCGGGCAAGGGGCGAATATCAGTGGAAAACGCACGGCTTCTTTTCTTGGCCGCCGTGCCTTAATCCCCGGTAACTATGTCTATCCTGATGTCGCTGCCCGTGTCCGGCTCGTCCTTTGGGGGAATGGACACCCGCAGTATGCCGTTGCGGAACACTGCTTTAACCTTGTCTTGGGCGTACTTATCCTGCGGGACGTAGTACTTCTGCTTTTCAATGTCTTTCATTTTAAGCCGGCGCTTGAAATAGCGGACGGCCTGCGGAGGGGGCGCATCGTCCGGGGAGCCATTGCGGGGAATGGCGGCGGAAAACGCCATATAATCTCCCTGAAAGGAAAGGCTCAAATCCTTTTCGTCAAATCCAGCAAGGGCAAACTCGAATACAAGGCTTCTGTCGGCGGTCATATATGCGTTCATGGGCGGGTAGGAATAGCTGGGATAGTAGTCAACGCTTTCGTCAAAAACCCACGGATGGTCTTCGCCCTGTCCGGGGCCGCAGCCTGTGGCATTGAAATTCTTGCGGAATTCATCGTGAAAATTCCGCGCCGCCTCGAATATCTCGTCAAAGATATTGCCTAAATCCGTGTAACCTCTTGTTCCTTTCATGGGACACTCCCTGCCTAATAGTATACCGCTTTTTCGCGCTACCGACAATTGTGGGGAGAAAATGCCTATGGAAATCAATTTTCAAATCTTCATCTCGCAAAAGCACCAAGGACGCAGAGCGGTAATTCGAAAAACTCTTATTTAAAAACTTACAAATCCCTTGGTGTAAAGTCCTTTTGGGAAGCGTGTTTTTAAAATTGATTTCCGTGTGAAATTATGGTTTTATCCTAGCATAATTGCAGTCAATCTTTATCGTCTGTGCCAAATACCATTTAAGAACTCTGACCATCCACCGCTTCCAGTTATTGCAAGAGTACCTCCAGTAAAACTCGCAAATTTGTCATGTTTTATTCCACCTATGTTTAAGGTTAAAATAGCGCCATCAAACCTATACGTCCCATAAAGAGGCGGCAAACCACGACCAATTGTCGAAAAAGAGGTTGCTCCAAAAAGAAGCCTATCACTGGCTGTCAAAGAAGTTATTATCGGTCTTCCATATGCTCCAGTTAGATATACCCCGCCAGGATTTCCGTTGTAATCAGGTACACTGCTTGTCGGTGATTCGCAACTGACAAGCAACACTAGCGTTACTGATAACACTATCAATATTTTAGAAGTTATCTTTCTACCGTACATCACGCAACACTCTCCTTCTAGCTTGAGAATACGAACACACCCTAATTCTACAGTTATGTTTGCATTGTTTCAGGCATTCTGTCAAGCGTCTCCAATATGTTAGCCACATTTTCCAAAAACTTGACAGGTTCTTACAGTCGGTATAGTATGCTCTCAAGCGTAAGGTAGAATACTCCATTGGCCTTCAGTACGCTGTAACTTTTCATCGAAACGGTGCGCTATGAACATACACGAAAAGAGCCTTGCGGTATACAAAAACCGCCCCGCCCTTGTTGCCGGCATCGAGGGCGAAAAAATAAGCATCACGGTGTTGGGCGGACAGTCCGTTAAAGTCCGGGAAAAAGACATTGAAGTGATTCATCCCGGCCCCTGCTCGTTAAAGGACATGGAAGACGGCGCGCCCTTGGGCAATGTCCGCGAGGCGTGGGAACTTTTAGCGGATGCGGAAAGCGGTTTCCCATCGGCAACTCTGAAAGAACTGGCGGAACTGGCCTACGGGGTTTTCAGCCCCCGGACTGCGTGGGCCGCTTGGGAAATTGTGCGGGAGGGGTTTTACTTTACCGGGGACGCGCGGGAGGTAACAGCCCGGCCCCCCTCGGCGGTCAAGGACGACGAGAGAAAGCGGGACGAAAAACAGAGGGAAACCGGGGACAGAGCCGCTTTTCTGGAAAGGTTGAAGAAAAATCTTCCGCTGGCTGAACCGGATCGCCGCTTCTTGCAGGATGCGGAAGCTCTGGCTCTGGGCAAAACCGACAAGAGCCGCACCTTAAAGGAACTGGGGAAGGGCGAAACCCCGGAAGAGGCCCACCGCCTGCTCCTTGCCTGCGGAGCGTGGACGGTCTGGGAAAACCCCCACCCAAGCCGCTTTGGTCTGGGCCGGGATTCGGCGAAGATCGCCCCGCCGCCGCCCCCGGAAGAACAGCGCCTTGACCTTACCGGCCTTGCCGCTTACGCGATCGACAATTCATGGAGCGCCGATCCCGATGACGCGGTCTCGCTGGAAACCGGCCCTGACGGCGACATTCTTTGGGTTCACGTAGCAGACCCGGCATCTTCCGTTTGTCCCGCAAGCCCCGCGGATATTGAAGCCCGCGGCAGGGGGGCCACGCTCTACCTGCCCGAAGGGGCGTCCCGGATGCTCGCCCCGCAAGCCCTGTCCCTCTTCGCGCTGGGAGTTGGCGGCGATGTTTCCCCGGCCCTTTCATTCAAAATGACTCTTAATCCCGATACTACCATAAGAGAGACGGAAATCTTCCCTTCCCTGATCCGGGTTACACGCCTAACCTACGCCGAAGCCGATGCCCTTATCGCCGGCGCTTCGGGGGCAACTGGGGACGGCGCGGCGCTGGCGGCTTTGGCTGCCATTGCGGATCGCGCTGTGGAACGCAGGCTGGACACCGGGGCGGTGATAATCGACCTTCCCGAAGTGCATATCAGCCTTGGCGGGGACGGGGAAAAGAGCGTTCTTATCGAGCCGCTTTGCGCCTACCGCTCGTCCGCCTTGGTGCGGGAGTGCATGGTTCTTGCCGGAGAGGGAGCGGCCCGCTGGGCAATGCAGCGGCGGCTGCCCTTCCCCTACATCAGTCAGGAGGCGGGCGAACTTCCGGCTCAGCGGCTGGAGGGTCTTGCCGGGGCGTGGCAGCTCCGGCGCTGCATGAGGCCCCGCCGCCTTTCCGCCAAGCCGGGCATCCACTGGGGGCTAGGGCTGGACGAGTACACGCAGGTTACAAGCCCCCTTAGGCGCTATACAGACCTGCTTTGCCACCAGCAAATCCGGGCGTGGCGCAACCGGAGCGAGGGCCGTGGGGAAGAGCCCCTTGACGAAGAAGAGGTGCTGTTCCGGGTCAGCGCTGCCGAGGCCGCCGCCGCCGCCGCAAGCCGGGCGGAACGGGCATCCCGCGCTCACTGGCTGGCGGTGTATCTTTCGGACAAGTTGAACAAGAAAGACCTGCTTTGGCAAGCCGTGGTGCTGGACAGGAAGGACAACAAAGGAACGCTAATAATTCCGGCCTTGGGCCTTGAAACCCACGTAAGTATGCGGGGAAGCGAAAAGCCCAATGACACGGTTAGCGTCCGCCTTTTGTCGGTGAAGATTCCCGAAGGGGAAGCGGGCTTTGCTTTGGCGTAGGGCTGTGTTACGCTCGCTCGGCTTGGGCTTTTAGTGTTTTAGAGAGCGTTAGCACCGTCTGGACATCCCGTTCATCAAGCTCGACCAAGAGTTGAAATATTGCGCCGATGTTGCTTTCCCGCCTTTCGCTTTCCCGCGCCTCCGCTTCATGCCCGCTTACAAGGAACTCTACCGTTACACCTAACGCGGCGGCTATCTTCGCGGCGATGTCCGCCGGGGGCATCGAGGCCCGCGCGCCAAGGTAGCAGTCCAGCGTACCCTTGGCAATGCCTGTTATCACGCTTAACTCCCTGACCGTAAGGCCACGGGAGGTAAGCGCCGCTCGCAGGTTTGTCTTGAAGCAGGTTCCGTTCATAGCAGGCACAACAGTACGGGCATGTTTCGGGCAGGCCGCAGGCAGGCCCCGCCTAGAATGCCCTGATGGTTACGCCAAAGCCGAAGGTGTGGCTGGCTCTGTCCATGTTGTCCAGCCGCAGCTCGTATTCCACGTACAGCATCGCCGGGCCTGTAAGCGTGTATTCCAAAAGAGGATTCAGCGTCAGGTTCGTTGTCGTAAAGCGATCGGGGGACTCCAGCGTTAGGCTGAACGAGGCGGTGAGGTTTTGGGTAACACGGTACTCAACGCCGGGAGTGAAGCTCATGCCAACATAGTCGTTGTCCGGGTTGCCGTCAAAGCTTTGCCCAAGCAGCAGGTACACGAAAAGAGGCCGGGCGACCCTGTATCCTACAATCTGGTGCAGGTCAAGCGTGCCGAAATTCAGGGGCTCGTCCCATGTGGCAAGGTTCATCGCCAGCAGTTGAAGCCCCGCTGTCAGGTCGGGAATGCCGGTGAAGTTAAGCCCGAAGAGGGTGCGGACATCGCTTGACAAATCGTAGGCGAACACGGCGTTGAACATGGGGTGGAAAAAGTTCGCCCCGAATATCATCTGCCGCCCGAAGCCTTCGGCGTCTTGGCCCTCGGCTCTGAACGCCGCCCCCACGCTCAGGCCCTGCACGGGCGTGTCGTATTCAACACGGAAGCCCCGCACGTTGTCGAAATACTGCTCGACAAGGCTGGAATGAAGGCGGGTAACCCAT
>WQUW01000123.1 GCA_009781915.1 Treponema sp.
CAGGCGGAACGGCGCTGTGGCGAAAGGCGGTAGTTGCGCGGCGGGAAGCGCTTTTTTTGGGCAAATTTTTTTAGGTAAAACGATCAGGTGAGTCTTATGAGAGAGAGAGAGAGAGAGAGAGAGAGAGAGAGAGAGAGAGAGCAAAAACCGTGCCAAGTTTGCCTAATTCGGGAAATTTTTCGTAAAAAAAGCGCAAAAATGCCCTTTGTCTCAACCTCATGCTGGAATACTAGCACGGGCCGCGGCACACTGTCAAGCGGGCAACACGCATTTCCTGAGCAAATCCCCGCCAGCATCCCCGGAAGGCTCATGCTCTCTGCCCCCCAGTAATGCCCCCGCCGCGCGTGAGCCATCAGTACAATGCCCGGCAGGGGAGGATATACGGTTTAAGAAGCCATTTGCATGGATTCTCCGCGTAGGAGACCTCAGGCTCCGTAGCGGGTTCCTCATGCGGGCTTCTTAAACCGTATATCCTCCCATGCCGGAGCTTTTGGCGTGGTGTCGGCTCACGCGCGGCGGGGGGGAGCGATATTGAACATTTCCCGGTTTTTATGGTAGACTTGCCTAACAAAAGCGAGAGGAAAAAGAGATGACAATAGCGGAAGCGGTAAAAATACTTGACGGACAGTTTTTCTGCGGCGAGGACAAGGCGGATTCGGAGATTTCTGCGGCTTGCGGGGCTGATCTGATGAGCGATGTTATGGCCTTTGTAAAGGACAAAGTGGCTCTGCTTACCGGCCTTGTAAATCCTCAGGTGATACGAACTGCGGAATTGCTGGACATACACTGCATTATCTTTGTGCGGGGCAAGGTTCCCTCCCGTGAAGTAATCGAAATGGCCGAAGATTCCGGGATCACCTTGGCGGGGACAAAACTCTCCATGTACATAGCCTGCGGCAAACTCTACGAGGGCGGGCTAAGGCTTGGCGAAATCAGGGATATTTAGCGATAGAGCAAAGCGTGTCCCAAGGCCCGGCTTGAAACACGCTTTGCCTTTCGTACACCGCTAGAGCGCGGCGGCCTTCGCCGCGTCGAACTCCTTTTCGATCTTTTGCGACGGCTTCTCTGTCGCGAGGCTGACAAGGAAAATAACCAGACAGGAAAGGATAAACGCCGGAAGCAGTTCAAACACGTTCACGTAGGCATGAAGGGGGCGGATCAGATTGCGCCAGACCACTACCACAAACCCGCCCGTCAACATTCCCGCGAGCGCTCCGGCAAAGGTTGTCCGTTTCCAGAACAGCGAGAACAGCATAAGCGGGCCAAACGACGCCCCAAGGCCGGCCCAGGCGTAGGCTACAACCGCGAAGATAGTATCGCCGCCAGCGGCGACAATAACGCCGAATATCGTTACCACAAGCATGGTAATACGGGCTATCCACATCACCCTTCTCTCGGAAGCGTTTTTGTTAAAGATGCCCTTGTACATATCATTCGCCAGAGACGAGGAGACAATCAGCATATACGAGTCGGTGGAACTCATGCTGGCGGCAAGAATCCCCGATACGATTATGCCGGCCAAAAGAGGCGGGAAAAAACTCTGCGACAAAAGAATAAAGACAGTTTCCGCCTCCCTGTTGGTGGCGAACTCGCCGGGGTACAGCGCCCTTCCGATAAGGCCAATAGCAATCGCCGCTCCCATAGCGATAAACACCCAGACAATGGCGATAACGCGGGAAGCGCGGAAGTTGACAACATTGTTAATCGCCATAAAGCGAACCAGCACCTGCGGCATCCCGAAGTATCCCAGCCCCCACGCCATAAGGCTTACCACGGCAATAAAGGTCAACTGCGTGCCCGCGCCAAATACCGGCATTCCGTTAGTTATGCCCTCCTGAGCCGCCATGCCCATAATGTCAGTGAAACGGGGGAAGTTTTGCAGGTTTTCGATAACGCCCGAAATGCCGCCCGCGTTAGCCACGCCGAAAATCATCACCAAGGAAAGGGCGGTTACCATAATGATGCTCTGAATAATGTCCAGAACGCCAACCGCGAGGAAGCCCCCGATCAGCGTGTAGGACAAAATAACCGCCGAGCCGATGATTATCATGTACAGCATGGGAAGGCCGAAAATATGGTGAAACACCCTTCCTACCACCATAAGCTGCGAGCCGACATAAATCGAAAAGAACAAAAGGCTTATAAGCGCGGCAACCGCCAGCAGAATACGCTTGTCGTCGTGGTAGCGCTTGCTGAAAAACTCAGGCAGCGTTATGGAGTTGCCCGCCACTTCCGAATACGAGCGCAGACGCTTGGCGACCAGCGACCAGTTAAGAACCGTGCCAAGGAAAAGCCCAATGGCGACCCAAGCATAGCCAAGCCCAAGGAAAAACACCGCTCCCGGCAAGCCCATAAGAAGCCAGCCGGACATATCCGAGGCTTGGGCGCTTAGCGAGGTAAGCCAGGGGCCAAACTGCCGCCGGGCCAAAAAATACTCTTCCGGGTTACTCTTTCTTTGGCGGCTGGAATACCGCAAACCAATGGCGCAAATTACCGCCATATAAAAACACATCGCCACCAGCATTTGGGCGTTCGCGCTCATACACTCCTCCTGTAAGCTCAAAAACTCAATAAGTAGTCTTTCGCATTATACAACACACGCGAAATTTTGAAAGGCCCCGTTAGCCTAGCTCCATCGCCCGCCGCCACGCCGCTTCCACCGCGTTGATAGCGGCGGCGCGAAACGCGCCATTTTCCAGAGCGCAAAGACCGGCAATAGTCGTGCCCCCCGGCGATGTTACCATGTCTTTCAGTTCCCCCGGATGCCTTCCCGTCTCCAGAACCATTGCCGCGGAGCCTAACACCGTCTGGGCGGCGTACCGCAGGGCCTTATCCCGCGGCAGCCCCGCCCGTACACCGCCGTCGGCAAGCGCCTCGATAAAAAGGTAGGCAAAGGCCGGGCCAGAACCGGAAAGCCCGGTTACCGCCTCCATGTACGCTTCTTCGACGCGGTCAACAAGACCCGCGCCGCCCAAGAGTGTCTCCAGTTCGCCAGCCTTTTCGGCGGACACCTGCGGCGAAGCGGACATGGCGATAACCCCTTTGCCAATCAGCGCCGGCGTGTTCGGCATTATTCGCACTACAGGCGCTTTCACCCCCAGAACGCCCTGAATGTTCCCGATAGTCCAGCCCGGAGCCATAGAAACCAGTACGCCCCCGGCGTTTTCCCTGACGGCCCCGGCGATTTCTTCCAGCACAAGCCGAAGCGTCTGCGGCTTTACCGCCAAAAACACATAGTCCCCTTCCTTCGCCGCCTGCGAATTGGAGGCGAACACCTCCCCCCCTAGCGCCAGCGCCGCCGCCTGCGCTTTGGAACTATCGGCATCGGCGAACCCGGCCCGCACCGTCTTTGCCAGTGACAAGGCCCCCTTCATTAGAGCGTCCCCCATGTTGCCGCAGCCGATACAACTTATTGTCATTATTCCCCCATGTTAGCCAGAAAATTACCCCACTGGCCTTGCCGCAAACTTGCCTAATTCGCGTATCTTTCATAATATACAAAAGGAGGAAAAGAGTACAATGGGAAAAATCAAAAGCGCGCTGGAAATAGCCCTTGAACGGACGGATTCTGTAAAGAGCGACAAGGGCAGCATTGGGCTGTTTGAGGCAAAGCAGAAAGGCAAAAAGCTGGCGAACGAGTTTCTTGAAGGGACGGTAAAATCGCTGGAGGACGAACTAAAAAAGGAAGCCCCCCAGACACGGGAAAACCTGAAACAGGGCATATTTGATGTTCTGGTGTCCCGGATTACCCTGCCCGCGGCAAAAGACGACCTGGAACGGCTGGAAGCGGCGGGCCGGGGGCTGGAAACGGTAATCGGCGGCAAACGCTTTGGGGAAATCTCCAGGCAATTTAACCAGTTGATGAGCCAATATCTGGACGAGGCGGCCCAATACGAGGAAGCCGTAAAGCGCCAGTACGCCCCCAAACTGCGCCAGAAGGAAGAAGAGATTTCACGCCGTTTTGGGCGGCAGGTCAAACTCGACCCCTTTCAAGACCCCGAATTTGTCGCTTTTTTTACCCAGCATATAAACGCCCTAAAGGAAAACTATCAGGCGGCGGCGGATCAGGTTAGGCAGGAAGCGGCCCGGTTATTTGGCGGCGAATAGTCCGGTTTTTTTGTCCGGGCTATAGAAAAAAAACGGACTTTTTAGTATATTGTACCGTGTTGTTACGCACTGTTGTGCGAGGAGGAGGACATTATGGAAACAGCGGCAAATCTTAACGATTCCGGTATCGCCTTGACCGAGGCAAACAGGCCTCACGAGGCTATTCTCCTGTTCCGAAAAGCGCTGGTAATGGAATCCGGAAACCCTCTTCTCTGGTTGAATTTGGGCATCGCCCAGCAGAAAACCGGCCAGTACGAGGAAGCTCTGGAGTGCTTTCAGCAGGCGATCCGTATAGATGATTATCTTGCCGAGGCGTGGGGCTCGATGGGGCTTATCTATTACGAGATTGAACTGTTTGACTGCGCCGAAGAATGTTACCACCGGGCGCTGGAACTGGACTCGAACGCCCCGAAGGTGTGGAATAACCTTGGCGTCCTGTACTTTTTCGAGGGCGATTACGAGGAGGCCCGGCGCTGCTTCGAGGAAGCCCTGACCCGCCTGCCCATGTTTTACGACGCCCTGTTTAACCTCCGGGATACGTGCCGGGAGCTAGAGGACTACCGGGCGGCGGCGGAATTCGAGCGGGTTCTTCGCGCGTTTTGATGAAAATCCTGTATGTTGCCGAGATTGTCGGTAAAGCCGGGGTCTACGCCCTTAAAAAGTGCCTTCCGGACATCATAAGGGAAAAAAGCCCCGATTTTGTGATCGCCTGCGCTGACGGAGCGACCGGCGGGAACGGGCTGGGAAGGAATCACGCGGCGTACATCCGCAAGCTGGGGGTTCAGGCGCTTACCACCGGGGAATGTTGTTTCTACAAAAAAGACCTGACGGAAAACCTTGGAAAAATTCCCTACGTGCTGCGTCCGGACAACTTTAACGCCGAAGCTCCGGGCATTGGCTCCAGGGTGTTTCATACCGGGGGCGGCGCGAAGGCCAAACAGAAGGTCGCCGTGGCCGTGCTGTTGGGGCAAAGCGGCTTTGGCAGAACTCACGGCAACAATCCCTTTTCCGGGCTTCCCGCGCTTTTGGAGCGGCTGCGTCAGGAAACTCCCTACGTGGTCATTGATTTTCACGCTCTGGCCACGGCGGAAAAGCAGACGTTTTTCGCGATGGCTGATGGCGGATGCTCGGCGGTCATTGGCTCCCACACACGGGTACAGACCTCCGACGAGCGTATCCTTCCGGGGGGAACAGCAGTCATCACTGACGCGGGCCGCACCGGCAGCGCCGAATCCGTGGGGGGCTGCGACCGGGAATCCCGGATAAAAGAGTATCTTTCGGGCATTCCCGACTGGACGAAGGAAACGTGGGAGCGGCCTGTTCTTCAGGGGCTGTTTGTCGAAATCGCCGGGGACGGCAAGGCCCGCTCGGTAGAGCGCCTATGCGCCGCCGCCCCGGAAGCGGCTGGCGGGGACGATGCCGACAGCGAGCCAGCGCCGGACACACCGGCTTGACGCCTTATTTGAGGCAATTCGGGGGCTTGACTTTTCTTGAAAAACTGAGTATGTTACTTATCACTTGAGATCAACGCAGGATAGAGCAGTTGGCAGCTCGTCGGGCTCATAACCCGGAGGTCGTAGGTTCGAGTCCTACTCCTGCTAGTGTGTTAATTCCTTATGTTATAAGGAATTAGCTACGGACAGACCGATGAAGCCGCCGCAATTAAAGTTGCCTATGAATGGTTCCGGAACGGTGTTCCTCGATCGTTTCCATAACAGATAGTACATCCACGAATCCATTTTTTTCAACATTTTTTCGAAAAAAATGCAAATTTCTTCACAAATTGCCAATAATTGGTATCACATCGGCTGTCGGCAGTACCGTCAATAGGGCAAATTCCCCCGTTTCGGGCGGCCTTTCCCGGAGAGCCGTGGAGTACTCATGCCATCTTTCCCCCCCAGCAATGCCCCGCCGCGCATGAGCCAGCGTCACAATGCCCGGCAGGGGTGGATATACGGTTTAAGAAGCCATTTGCATGGATTCTCCGCGTAGGAGACCGTGGCTCCGTAGCGGGTTCCCCATGCGGGATTCTTAAACCGTATATCCACCCCTGCCGGGGCTTTTTGCGGGAACGTTGGCTCATGCGCGGCGGGGGGGCGCCGCGATATTGAAAACAACACCCGTTTTACCGATAATAGTCATATGAATTTTATGATTCCCGTTTTAGCGGCGGTAGTAGGGCTCATGCTTGTTGTCTTTCTAATTGTGCTGTTCGTTGGCCGCAAGAGCGGGGGGGGCCGCAGGCACTCAAAGGGCCGGGACGCGGTGCTGAAAAACGCCGCGAAGGCTCTGGAGCAGAACCCCAGAGACCCTGTGGCCCTTGCCGATCTGGGGGACCTTTACTACCGGGAAGAAAGCTGGGATCAGGCGTACAAGACCTACGGAACCCTGACCGAACTGGGGCGGCAGGCGCCGAGCGAGTTTGAGGCCAATCTGCGCTACGGTATGTCCGCCCTTAGAATGGGGCTTGCCGAAGAAGCCTTTAAGGGCCTTTCCGCCGCCAAACGCATAAGTCCGGGCAGTTTTGAAGTGAACAGTAACCTTGGGGCGCTGGAATTTGAGCGGAAAAACTACGAAAAGGCCATTCAGCTTCTTAATCAGGCCAGAACGCAGGAGCCCGAACACGCCCCAACACTAAGAACGCTGGGGCACGCCTTTTTTCGTGTCAAGAAAAACAAAGAAGCCATGCTCTTTATCCGCAAGGCCATCGACATCGCTCCGGACGACAAGGAATCCCTGTTTACCCTGGCCGAATGTTACCACGAGGCGAACCAGATCGAGCAGGCCCAGCGCATTTTTAACCATCTTCGCGGCGATCCGGTTATGGGAGCCAACGCCTGCCTTACGTGCGGAACAATCAACTTGAACGCCCGCCAGTACGAAAAGGCCATTCAGGATTTTGAACTGGGACTTCGCCACGAAAACATCAAACCTGATGTGCATACCGAACTCCGTTACCGCCTGGCGCAATGCTACCTGAAGGTAAACGACATAGGCAAGGCTCTTGTTTCATTACGAAGCATTCAGGCCGAAAACCCCGCCTACAAAGACGTAGCCGTACTTATCGGCAAGTATCAGGAACTTAACGCCAACAAGAACCTCCAGACGTACCTTATAGGCCCTTCCGGGGATTTTGTCGCCCTTTGCCGGAAAATCGTGATAGGCCACTTTCCCAAGGCGAAGGTGAAGATTATCAATATCGCCGTCAACAAGAACGAATGGGCGGACATTCTGGTCGAGGTTGACACCCCCAAGTGGTCGGACGTTATGATGTTCAGGTTTATCCGCACGCAGGGCTCCGTTGGCGAGTTGATAGTCCGGGATTTTCATTCCCACCTTAAAGACGTAAAGGCCGGCAAGGGCATCTGCGTGTCCGTGGGTAACTTCACCGAAGAGGCCCGGCGCTACACCGAAGCCCGGCTGATTGACTTGGTAGAAAAAGAAAAGCTCACCGCTATCCTGAACACGGTGGATGTCAGGGTCGCTCAGGCGAAAAGCGCCCCGCTCAAGTAAGCCCTGCGTGATACCTTAATCCACCCTGAAAAAACATCCGTGCGGAAGGGGTAAGGCAGTGCGGGCAGTTGACAAATGCGAGTTCCCTTGGCTACCATAAGCCAAGGGGCTGGGTTGATGAGTGGCAAACGAACCAAAATAATAGTCGATATTCTCATGACAGCGTTTCTCGCGCTCTCTTTTGTCAGGTGGGAAGGCAGCCCTGTTTTTCACGTTGTTGTGGGAACTGCCTGCGCCTTGGTTTTCGCCATACACGTGTGCATACATAAACGGTGGCTGACATCGGTAACCAAACTCTGCCTGGCCGGAAAGCTGAATAAAGCCGTAAAAGGGAAATACATAACGGACGTTCTCTTGTTTGCGGTTTGGGGTGTCGCTATTGTTACGGGATTTCTTGCCATAGGCCCTTACATGGCGGGGATAGAACGGTCTGTCTTCGGCAGGCTTCATGGAGTTTCCGCCAGATTGGGCTTAATGCTCGTAATTCTTCATGTCGTCCAGCACCGCAGCCAGATTGCCTCGTATTTCAGAAAATAAAAAACTTCGAAATTTGGCGATTTTTTTCCAAAAAGGGGTTGACAAGAATATTCTTTGCGTGGTAAAGTCTGCGAGCCTGCCGGTGGTGGCGGGGGAGTTCTTTGAAAACATTAGGGAAGGGGAGAGAGAAAACCGGCCGCTTAGGGGCGGCCGGAGAAGCCAAAGCGCCGTCTTGCCGCTGTTTACGCGGCGGCTGGATGGTCTTTAACGAGCGTATTGGGGAGCCATAACTGCCAAGGTGTCCGAAAGGA
>WQUW01000124.1 GCA_009781915.1 Treponema sp.
CAGAACTCAACCGCAGATTCCTTGAACTCACTCGTGTAACTTTTTCTTCGTTTCCTCATGATTTACTCTCCTTAGGTTTATCATGAGCTTAACTTTGTGTCCACTCAAACGGGGGAAGTTCAACCGTGGCTCCGTAGCGGGTTCCCCATGCGGGATTCTTAAACCGTGTATCCTCCCCTGCCGGAGCTTTATGCGAGAATGTTCATGCGCGGCGGGGGGCGGGGGGGGTTACAGCCGCCCCGACCGCTTAACCTGAAGGTAGCGGTTTATCAGCGCCGAGGAAAGCTCCCCCGCCCCGCACTCCATAGTAAGAAGGCCCGAATGTTCCCACGAGGCGTAAAGTTCCCGCCGGGACGAAAGGTACGAAAACGCCGCCGCGCTTTCCAGCGCTTCTTCCGGCCCCGCAGACCTTCTTGACGCGAGCGCCTCGGACTCCTTTTCCCTAAGGCTTACCAACAGGAGCAAATGCCGCCGCTCGATCTGCCGCAAAATCCACGAAAGGGATTCCCCGTCCTCTTCCCGGAAATTGCTGATAAGGACGATAAAAGTCCGCCGTTTAAGGCGGGCAAGGGCGTCTTCCAGCGCGGAAAAGGGCGAGGAAGGAACCGGGGCGCTGGACAGGTCGTACAGACCGTTCATCAACACCGGAAAGGAACTTATTCCCTTGCGGGGGCCAAGCCAGCGCTTACTGGAGCCGAAGGTTCCCACCGCCGCGCTGTCCCCGTGTTTAAGGCTTACCCATGAAAGAAGCAGCACCGCTTCAAGGGCGCTGTCGAATTGCAGCCGTCCGCCGGATTCGCCTTCCAGCCGGTGAAGCCGGTAGCCTGAATCCAGAAGAAAAAGCACCTGCTGATCCTGCTCTTCCTGATACTCCCGGACAACAACCTTTCTTCTGCGGCTTGTGGCCCGCCAGTCAATCGCCCTAATGGAGTCCCCCTCCTGATATTCCCGCAGGCTCCGAAACTCCATACCCTGCCCCCGCATCCTGATATTCTTTAAGCCTGAGCGCTCCAACAGCCCCCGTAAATCAGCGCCCGCCGCCGCCTTTATTTTCTTGAAGTTCGGGTACGTGCGTCCGGAACTTTCGCAAGGGTGAAAAACTTTGAGCCGCCAGAACCTGAACGGGGAAGAAAGAAGCAGTTCCGTGCCCCGGAAAAGCCACTGCCCGCGCTCTCTGGGCAAAAGCGTGTATTCAAAGAAAAGCGGCCCTTCTCCCGCCCGGCGGGTAAGGGGCCTGCGGTTCAGCACCGCCGGAAAAGCGTCCGTTTCCATAGAAGGCGGATGCAAATCCCACACCGCTATCCTGAACGGAAGGAAATCCCTGCCATCCCGGCGGATTTCGAGCGTTGCCGCCGCGCTTTCATCCTGAGCCAGCGAGGAGGAGACAGCCCGTTTTACCTGAAGCCTGTCCGCGAGAAAGAACAGCATAAGGGCATCCGCCACAATCACCGGAAGCAGGCTAAGGCCCGCAAGAAGCCAGATAATTGAAACGAAGTCCGAGAAAAATCCCACCGCCCCAAGGATAAACCATCCAAGGGCGGCGGCGGCAAGGGCAGGGCCGGGCCTCATGGAACTTCTGCCGGGGCCGTCGGCGCTTCCCCCCGTGGACGGGGGGCCTGTACGCTGGAAACGATGGCCTGTATAGCCCGGACTTCGCTGATTCCTTCCAGATCGCTTTCGGCAGAAAGGCTGATACGGTGAGCCAGAACCGCCGCCGCCAGCGCCTTAATGTCGTCAGGGATAACAAAGTCCCGGCGTTCAAGCAATGCCCGGCCTCTGGCGCAGCGGATCAGCGCAAGGCTGCCGCGCGGGCCCGCCCCGGTCTCGATAGCCGGACTGTTCCGTGTGGCGGCGACAAGGCGCACGGCGTAGTCAATCACCGAAGGGTCAACACGGACACGGGAAGCCTCGTCCCGGACTCTGGCGAACTCTTGCGGGGAAAGGGCCAGCGTTACCCCTTCAAGGGAAAGCTCCGCGCCGGTTCCGCCGGAAAGCACACGGCTTACCATTTCCTTTTCGTCCCGCTCGTCCGGATACCCGGCAAGCAGCTTCATCAAAAAGCGGTCTTTCTGCGCGTCCGGCAGGGGGTAGGTTCCCTCATGCTCAAAGGGGTTCTGGGTAGCCAGAACCATGAAGGGCTTGGGCAGGGGATAGTCCGTTCCGTCAAGGCTCACCTGAAATTCCTGCATGGCTTCGAACAGGGCGGCCTGAGTTTTTGCCGGAGCCCGGTTAATCTCGTCGGCGATAAGGATATTCGTAAAAACCGGCCCCTTGCGGGTGATGAATTTTCCCATTTGCGCGTCAAGCATGATGCTTCCGGTAATGTCGCTGGGCATAAGGTCGGGCGTGAACTGAACCCGCTTGGAATCGCCGCCTATGGCCTTTGCCAGCGCCCGGACTAGCAGGGTTTTGCCCAGCCCCGGCACGCCTTCCACCAGCAAGTGCCCGCCGGCAAGCAGGGTGATCAGGGCGTGATCCACAAGGCTTTCCTGCCCGACAAAGACCTTCGCTATTTCCCGCTTTACGTTTTCCAGCGCCAGCGCCGCCCAATCAGGGGCCCAGTCAGGGGCCGGGCCTGTTGTTTCGCCATGAATAACTGTTTCTGTCATATACGCTCCAATATAGTCTTAAAGATATGTATCATCTGGGGAAAATCCCGGTACGCGACAGGGTCTTTGCCAAGGGCGCTTGCGAACAGCCGGATTTCCCGCGCGCCGTCCGCCTTTCCTAGCATGGCCTTGACCCGGCCGATTATTTCGTCATCGGTAGACAGGCCCTCTTTCCTAAGAAGCCTCCGCCTGATTTCTTTGATATAGATGTCCCGGTAAAACCCCAACGCGCCGTACCGTTTAAGAAAGGAGCCTTCCGCCGCGAAGCGTTCACGCAGGGGCTTGCCGGGCCTTTCGTTATCATGGCGGACAAGGCCGAACATGGGGATTACCGTCCAAAAGCCAACGGCAAGCAGCATAAGGGCGGAAACGCCGGCGACCGCGAGGTTTCCATGCCTGAACAGACTGCCCCAAAGCCCCTGAGCCCGTGTCCTTCCCCGGATAAAGAGCCAGCCGCTCTCGCTGTCCTGCGCCGCGAACAGCGTCCATGCAAGGCGGGCGTTAGGCTCGTGGTCAAGATGTGTAGAGCGCAGAAAAAGGGGCATTCCCGAAACAATCAGCCTGCCAGAGCCGTGGCTTAACCGGATAAGCCGTAGATTGCCGCGTGTGTCATGCACGGCAAGGGCGTTTTCATCCGGCAGGGCATGGAAGGAAAAATCCCTTGCAGGAAAACTGGGGCCGTCCTCCGGGCGGTGCTGCGGCACACGCAGTCCTGTCCTCGCTTCGATCCCGAACCTTTCAAGCAGGGACTCAATTTCGCCGTCAATCCAAGGCACGTGCCCCCATTCGGAGTAGTTATCCATGACAAGGAAAAGCGTTCCGCCGTCTTCTATCCACCGGGCAAGGTATTCGACCGCCGCCTGAGTCCAATGGAAAAGGGATGCCTGCATGAAAACGCGCCGTTCCCGCGCGGCGGAAATCGTGGAAAGGTTCCCCGACCGCGCCAGCCGTACCGGCCTGCCCGTGGCCTCAAGCCAGCGATCCAGCGCTAGATACTCATTCGCGGCGGCCTCGGCGGAGGGGGGAATCTGCCTGCTTCTGGGGTGTATCTCCAAAAAATGCCATGCGAGCGCCGCCAAAAGGCCCAATACGGCGATGGTTAGGGCAAAGGCGATAAGGTGATTGCGGTTCACGGGCCCTCCGTAAGGGAACGCCCGTAGGAAAGGGCCTGTTCAAACGCGCCTTCGCCGGGGGCTCTTTCCCCATAGGCAAGGAACACCCAGCTTTGCACCAGTTCCCTAAAGCCTTCGGCCTTCGCGGGCAGGGCTTTCCGCACCAGCGCAAGGCAGCCGTATTCGGTAGCGCCGGGCGGGAACGAAAGGGCGTGGTACTTCGCGCAGGCTCCTATGCTCGCGGCAAGGCAGGTCGCCCAAGCTTCCCGCAGATTGCCCCGGCGGAAAAAATCCTCGGCCTTGGCAAAAAGCAGTTCCGGGCTTTCCGTGGAAAAGAGGGGGTTTGTGTACTGCTTTCTCTTGTCGCGGAAGGCGGGCGTTCCCTTGCGCCGGTTCTTCCATAGCCAGTACACGGCAAAGCCCGCGAAGGCGGCGATGGCGAGAACGACGATGCCCCTTAGGATGTAGCCAAAGGCCTGCCGCAGTCCTTCCAGCCAGTTTAGGAATTCCAGGCTGGGCGGCGTTGGGTCTGCTCTATCGTTCTCCCTTTCCCTAAAGCGTATTTCCCAGCCTTCCCGCACGCCGCCAAAATCCGGGGAGGCTAAAATCTCGTTCAACACGTCAAGAGACTGGGCATCCGGGGGCGTATCGCTGTGGGCCGCCGCGGGTACGGCGAGGAAAAGGCAGAGTAGCAGTACCACCGCCAGTTCTGGCCGGGGCTTTCCGGCGGCGGGGGCGGGGCTTGCGGCGAATTTCTGAAAGAGGAGCTGTAAATCCCAGCCTTCGACCTCGACCCGGCTGTTGATGTACAGGCCAAAGCCCATGCACACATAAAGGCTTCCGGCAAGGATGTAATTGAAGCAAAAGGCGGCGAAGATGAGCTGTTCGACAAGTCCCGTGTTGTCCGCGAGGTAACCGAAGGCGGCGGGGGAAACAAGGTCGATTGCCATTCTGGCGAACACTATTTGGCTTAAAAGCAGTACCGCTTCCATAGCGAGCCCCAGAAAGCTCATAAGGGAGCAGAATTTAAGACCCCCGGCGGCCAGGGTGCTTTTCCGCGCGTGGAATTGTCTGCCCCGCACACGCTCCAGAATCCGCACGGGCATATGGGCGGCCCGGCCCGGCGAAAAACGCCTCCAGAGTAAATCCCCAAAAAGGCCCCGGAACGCCCCCAAAAGCCCCCGGCGAAGGGAAGCGGTTTTGGCTTTGCCCTGAAAAAACCTGACGGAAACGACATGAAGAACCAGCCGGTCGAAAAGGGGTTTAAGCCACCAGAGGGCAAGGTAGGAAAAGAAAACATGGCCGGGCAGGAACAGGCGAAGGGCGCAGGCAGCGGCGATAACGGGCAGGACGTAGAAGGGGATAAAATGGAAAAAACTTAAACGCCAAAGGAGCACCCCGGAATCGGCGGCCTCCCAAACGCTTCTGCGCCGCAGAAACAGGGCGCTGTGGGAAAACTGGTTCACGAGGGTTTGCGCTCCCGTCCCGCCAAGGCAAAGTAGAAAATCACAAACACCCATCCGGCGGCCCCCGCGCCGTAGCGCAGCGCCAGCGGCAACTCGTGCCGGGACGACCAGAACGCTTCGATGGCGGCTGCCAGAACCAGCATAAGGGCGGCCCCGGCGACAATGGGCAGGGCGGTTTTCCCCGCCCTTTTCAGGGCGGCTCTTAGAGAAAGACCCTTGGTGATAAAAAGGCTGTAGCCCAATAATAGCCCTGCCTGAGCGCTGAGAACGATGGCGGTTAGTTCAAAACTGGCGTGGCCTATGACAAAGGGAAAGAACGTTTCCCCGTAGCCGATATTAATGATGTGCGCTGTCGCCGCTCCAAGAAAGACGGCGTTAAAGCAAAGAATGAAAAGGCTCCCGACCCCGGCCAGAATTCCCCCGGCAAAGGTTCTGAACGCGATTGAAATGTTGTTGAAGATATAGTACCCGAACATATCCGCGTCGGAACTTACGGCTCTGGGCCTGAGAAAATGCTCGCTGCCCGGATAATACATATATTCAAGGCTGGAAATCAAGCTTTGCCCGGCAAGCTGGAATACCATGTGCGGATAGCGCACGCACAGGACTGCGATAAAAAGACCAAGCCCGTAAAAAAGAAGCAGCGACACGCCAAGGGAGCGCCACTGGGATCGCACCGCGCGGGGGAACGTGCGAAGGACAAAATCGGCGCAGGCTTTGGCAGACCAAGAGCGGCGGCTGTAAAGTATCTGGCTTCCTTCCAGCACCAGAGAGTTCAGCCGCTCTATGATTGAAGGGTCAAAGCCGTGGGCTCTGGCGGTGTTAAGGTCTTGGGTAAGTTCCCGGTAGCCCAAGGGGAACCACGGAGCCCGTGTCTTTAGGTCTTTTTTGTCCCCCCGGACGGCGATTTCAAACTCGTTCCAGAATTTCTCCCGGCGGTTTACAAAGGTTTGCTGAGTCATGCGGCTATCCGTCCAAGGTATGCGCAAGGCCAAGCAGGTATGCCGAAGAAGACGCCCCGGTTTGGGGGGCCTGCGGATCGGCCTGCGGGCGGTCCGGCGCGAATCTTAGGCCGGGGGCGGGGGATTTAAGCGTGTCCGCCCATATTCCGGCGATTTCATTGGCCCGCGCCTCGCCCAAAAGGGGATAACGGCGGGCAAACGACAAAATGGCCTGTTTTTCTTCGTAGCCGAGCTTTCGGGCGGGATAGACCATCGGGATGTCCGCGAGCCAAGGCATACCGGGCCGCCTGAGCGCGGGGGACGTAAACCTGCCCGGAGACCGGGCCGTGGCGGTGTACACGACCAGGGTATCCGCCACCCAGTCGCCGAACCGCCTGAAAGCGGGGCTGACCAGCATACAAACAAGCGCGATAAGGTAGAGGAACATAAAGGCATCGGCAAAGCGCAATAGGTTGCGGAGAAAGGAAGCGCCGGGGTTTACTGGAGAGCCATCCGAGCGAACCACCCGGATACCCATAAGGCGCTTGCCCGGACTCTGCCCCCGCCCAAAGACTTCAAACGCCGTGTGGTAAAACCAGTTCAGGATAAAGATCAGTATGAGCGAAACCCAGATGCCCAAGGCCCGCTGCGATACTTCGGCGGTGATAAGAACGGCGAGGATCAAGGCCCCGTGGATAAAAGCGTCAATGGCCCACGCGCAGGCCCGTATAAGAAAGCCCGCAGGATACAGCGCGAACTCTATGCCTTCCGGGGTCTGCACCCCCAGCGATGAATCTTTGCCGGTATGCTCAAACTCTGACATCATACAAGGGCGGAAACAACTACCGCGATAATGCTAAGGATTAGTACCACGGGAACAAAGGCCACGGTAATGATGCAGATAACTCCGGCGAATTTCCAGAAAGATTTGTTGTTTCTGAAAGCCTGCTCCAGATACTGATCCACGCCGGTTCTAAGGTAACTGCGGATTTTCTCCCCAAACCTGTACAGAAAGAGGGAGGGGATGAATACCAGCGCCGCCCAGCCGGTGGTAAGCAGTATCATGCCCGCACCCAAGACGGCGGCCCACTCAAAGCCGGGTATCTCGGCCACGACATGGCCCACCATGGGGAAAAAAGGGATATACGCAATCCCTGTTAGGGCTATCAGCCCCGCGTACACAAAGCCGACAATGCCGATGAACCTGAGCCACGGGGAGGCCCCTTTCAGGTAGATCAGCATACTTTCCGTAAGCCCTCCCTGCACGGCGGGGGATTCCACCGGGGCAACCGCCGCTTCGGGGCTCTGGTACGGGTTTACCGCGGCGGGAATAGTTTCTTCCATTTCGTTCCTCCTGTCTCTCTCCATAACTATAGTAACGGATAGGCCTATGTCTCGGCAAGGGTCGCCTCCCGCCGGCGGCAAAAACTCCCAACACACCCCTTGACGAATTGTGATATATATACTACACTCAAAACATGAGTGTGATACGAAGCACTACAGAATTTGACAAATGGTTCGCAAATCTTAGAGATAAGCGTGCCAAAATTCGTATTGATATCAGGATTAAACGGCTTGCTGAAGGCAATTTCGGTGATGTTAAACCTGTTGGTGAGGGTATCTCGGAAATGCGTATCCACTTTGGGGCTGGTTACAGAGTTTACTACAAGGACACCGGAAAAGAAATCATCATTTTGCTTTGCGGCGGCGATAAGTCCACCCAAGAAGCGGATATTGTACGCGCGAAAAAGATATGGCGAGAATTGGAGGCATAGTATGGACTTAAGTAAAACTACCGTATGGGATATGGCAGACCATATCAACAACAAAGAGGAAGTTATTGCGTATCTTGAGGCCGCCCTTGAAGAAAACGATACGAAACTACTCCTTTCAATCATAAGTGATATTGCCCGATCCGAGGGTATGTCTAAAATCGCCCGTGAATTAGGCGTTAGCCGTGAAGGGCTGTACAGATCATTAGCGCCTTCTGGTAATCCATCTTTCGATACCGTATTCAAACTGCTTGACCTTTTAGGATTGCGGGTACGGCTGGAGAAAAAGAGCGCATAGGGCAAAAACTCCCAACACACCCCTTGACAAAAGCCAACGGCAGGGCGATACTATTTTCGTAATATGCAACGGCGAACCGGAACAAACTACAAAAACTTCGTCGCACACCACTTGACAAAACGCAACAAATTTACCCCCCCCCCCCCCCCCCCCCCCCCCCCCCCCACTCCTCCCACCCCCCCCCCCCCTCCCCCCCCCCCCCCCC